>CALDZF010000148.1 GCA_937944165.1 uncultured Rhizobiaceae group bacterium
GACCTCGACCACAATATCAGGGTTAGCGCAAATGAAAGGGAGTTTCAGTTCTATGTATTTTTGAAAGCGCTCAATGTAATCATCCGGGTGTTCGTTATAATCATCAAACAAGCCGGTACAAACAATCCCTGCTGCCTTTTCAGGCTCGGCAAATTCTACGTTCAACCCATCATAAAGGGCAAAATCGCGATCCGGACCAATGTGATAAACAGGTCCATCCAGAGCCTTGATTAATTCGCGCGTTACATCGCCAGAAGTCACCAGATCATCAAACACACCTTGCGGACAATTCATGCTGGCCAATTGTCGTAACACAGGACCTTGCGGACGCGGTGCATTGGTAATCATTACGACTGGTACACCCGCTTCACGTGCTTTGGTCAGTGCATTGGCAGCATCCAGCCAGATCTCTTTGCCGTTGTGCAAAACGCCCCAGACATCACACAGGATTAAATCGTAATTTTCAATGATGTTTGAAAGGCCTTGCGCGTGGGGAACCATGTTCATTTTAAAAATTCTTTCGCGATATTGCCGTGATATTGAACTGCGTGACTTCAATTGCCATATCAGGGCAAACGAGACAATCAAATAATTTATGCTTTTGTTTTTCACCTTGTCTTGACTCTTATTCACAGACTCCCTATCTCACTATCGTTAGCACTCGCTATCTGTGAGTGCTAATAAATCTCAAACGTTAATTGCGCTATCATCGCGCACATTTTAATGGGTAAATTAACAATGGCAAAAATGAAATTTAAGCCACTACATGACCGTGTAGTTGTACGTCGCGTAAATGCTGAGGAAAAAACAGCAGGCGGCATTATTCTTCCTGATTCAGCACAAGAAAAGCCTTCTGAAGGTGAAGTTGTGGCTGTAGGTTCTGGTGCACGCAATGAAGCGGGCAAAATTGTTGAACTTGATGTCAAAAAAGGCGACATCGTCCTTTTCGGCAAATGGTCAGGCACAGAAGTTCAGGTTAACGGTGAAGAGCTGTTGATCATGAAAGAATCTGACATCATGGGCATCATCGGTTAATCCAACCGGCTGATCGCATATAAAAAGTAATTCGTATAATTTAAGGAGCTAATAACATGGCTGCCAAAGAAGTAAAATTTGGAACTGACGCACGCGAAAAAATGCTTCGTGGTGTGGACATTCTTGCAAACGCTGTAAAAGTAACGCTTGGCCCAAAAGGTCGTAACGTTATTCTCGACAAATCATTCGGCGCACCACGCATCACAAAAGATGGTGTTTCTGTTGCAAAAGAAATCGAGCTTGAAGACAAGTTTGAAAACATGGGCGCTCAGATGGTTAAGGAAGTTGCTTCCAAGACCAATGATGTTGCTGGTGACGGTACCACGACTGCAACTGTGCTTGCACAAGCAATCGTAAAAGAAGGTGCTAAAGCGGTTGCTGCTGGCATGAACCCGATGGACCTTAAGCGCGGCATTGATATGGCTGTTGAAGAGGTTGTTGCTGATCTTGTAAAGCGTTCAAAGAAGATCAAAACGTCAGAAGAAGTTGCTCAAGTGGGTACAATTTCTGCAAACGGTCAATCAGAAATCGGCGAAATGATCGCCCATGCCATGCAAAAAGTTGGCAATGAAGGCGTTATCACTGTTGAAGAAGCAAAAACTGCTGATACAGAGCTTGAAGTTGTTGAAGGCATGCAGTTTGACCGTGGTTATCTATCACCATACTTCGTGACTAACCCGGAAAAAATGATTGCAGACCTTGAAGATCCTTACATTCTTCTTCATGAGAAAAAACTTTCAAACCTGCAAGCCATGTTACCACTTTTGGAAGCTGCTGTTCAATCTTCACGTCCACTGCTTATCATTGCAGAAGATGTTGAAGGCGAAGCGCTGGCAACTCTAGTGGTCAACAAACTACGCGGTGGTCTGAAAATCGCTGCTGTTAAAGCACCTGGTTTTGGTGATCGTCGTAAAGCAATGTTGGAAGACATCGCGGTTCTTACAGGTGGTCAAGTGATCTCAGAAGACATCGGCATCAAGCTTGAGAACGTGACTTTGGACATGCTTGGCACTGCGAAGAAAGTAAACATCTCAAAAGAGAATACTGTCATCGTTGACGGCTCTGGCAAGAAAAAAGACATCACAGGTCGTGTTGAGCAAATCAAACAGCAAATCGAAGAAACTTCATCTGATTACGACCGTGAAAAACTACAAGAACGTCTTGCAAAACTTGCTGGTGGTGTAGCTGTTATCAAAGTTGGTGGCGCTACAGAAGTTGAAGTTAAAGAGAAGAAAGACCGTGTTGACGATGCATTGAATGCAACACGCGCTGCGGTTGAGGAAGGCATTGTACCTGGTGGTGGCGTTGCTCTACTTCGTGCTTCTAACGCTGTCAAATCTGAGGGTGTAAACTCTGACCAGAACGCAGGCATTGCAATCGTACGTCGTGCGCTTCAAGCTCCTATTCGTCAAATTTCATCTAATGCAGGCGATGAAGGCTCAATCGTTGTAGGCAAAATTCTTGACGATAATAGCATCACATTCGGCTATAACGCACAAACAAGCGTCTACGGCGACATGATCAAAATGGGCATCATCGACCCGGTGAAAGTGGTTCGCCACGCACTGCAAGATGCAGCCTCCGTTGCTTCGCTTCTGATTACAACAGAAGCAATGGTAGCAGACGCCCCAGCCAAAGAAGGCGCTGGCGGCGCCCCTGCAATGCCTGACATGGGCGGCATGGGTGGAATGGGCGGCATGATGTAAGCAATTTTCGAGCTTTGCTCGAAAATGCGTTGCATGCGGCAGACGTTTTTCGAAGAAAACACGTTGAGAGCATTCTAGATACAAATGAATTAAGGCCAGTCTTCGGACTGGCCTTTTTATGTTTGTAGCAACACTCGTTATTATAATACCTTGATAGCCTATCAATATTTTACTCAGCTTGAATGCTCACCTATGGACCTAGCAATAGCCTCTAAATGCTCTGGCATTCGCTGAGAATGGCGGTCACTTGCTATTCGGTATAGTCCCTTCAATACAGTTACAATAAAGAATGTGGTCATAATAGAAACGCCTGCAATTAGTGCTACACGGGCATTTTCTCCTATCATCCAAAAATCATAGGGCTGATGTATTATAAGAAATAGCAAATGCCACCAAAGAGAAAACAGAAATGCACCTATAGAAATCACAAAAGCTAGTCTAATATACCAATTCATTCGCTATTCGGAACGGAGAAGTTTGACGTATTCTACAGTTTCAGCGCTTAATTCAGCATTTTTGCCAAGAGATTCAACTTGTCCCTCTAAATCAGCTACGGATTGAGCGAGTTCTTTAACAGTTATTTTTTTCTGTCTTACTGGCTGAACAAAAGGATTTCCTTGATCAGCTTTTGTAGTGGTTTTTGTCAATTCCACGACTTTCTCTTAGGTGCTCAAAATGTTTCGCCATAAGATGTTCATCAATTTCAGCGTACTTTCCACGATTTTTAATTGTTTCATCCCATGGCGTGCCTTCCGCATGCGTTTTCTTTGATAGTACAAAGGCATGATCATTACCATAAGAGCTTGTAACATCACTAATTAAACGACTTTGCGCATCATTTTCTAGATTGTCATCAAAAGGAATGCCAGTATTTTTATCTGCAAGCAACTGATTTACAGGTTCTGATCTATAGTTACTTAAAGCGTTGTACAAACTTGGATATACTGGTCCTCTTTGCCATGCTTGTGGCCTATCTTTAACTGTAGCAGAACCCAGCATAGAAAGAGACCAGCCATGCACAAAGTATACAATTTTAATAAGTTGCATTTTCGTCAAAGAAATATTTTTCTCCCATGCAACCTTCAGTATTTTGTTAGCGATCACTCTTGAATCAAAAGACATTGAGGTCACCTTTTAGCATGATATCGAACTTTCTAGCTGGCACAATTGCCTAGACCCATATTAACATTAGAGTCAAAAATCGGACACAATTCTCACTGCATCCGTCATACATAGTATGGTTATTAAATAGCGTTATTGCAAGCCATACGATTATAGCATTGTAAAACAAAAAATAATTTAGAGAGTTAATTATTAAAATTATAAGCTGTGGCCTTGCAGAAATATATTACTTCTTAACATTCCGTCATCCCGGTCGCCATGCAAACCGAGATTCATTGATGTTAAACGCAAGTATAGTCTTTAATATCTAGCATTACCCCTCACCCGAGCTTCTGCGCTTTGCGCAGGTAGCCCACCCTCTCCCACAAGGGGAGAGGGAAAGAAAGGTAGTGAGCGGAGTTCTT
>CALDZF010000149.1 GCA_937944165.1 uncultured Rhizobiaceae group bacterium
ACTGACTTCGGCTTCGTAGCAGCAGGCTATAGACACGTAGGAGACAACTTCAAAGTAGGCATCGGATACAACTTCGCAGACTTCTCAGACGACGTAGCCGACATAACAAGAGACGACGAAGGTATATTCCTAAACCTCGTCGGTAAATTCTAAGAAGAAACAATGAAACATCCTAGCCCGTGAATATATAGTTTTCATGGGCTAGGCCTGAGTCCAGGTTTATTTTCGCTTATAGCCAATCTCCTGAAACCGTGTTGACTTTGCATCATATAGCAATAAGCGTCCAGCAAGGCTTTCACCTGTATTTGTAATTTCCTTGATAATCTCTAACGCTTGCATCGAACCGATAATACCTGTTAGCGCACCTAAAATACCAGCTTCTTCACAAGTGGGCAGCAACCCTTCAGGCGGTCTGTTTGGAAAAATATCACGGTATCGTGGATAGGCTTTTCCCTCCATATCCTTGATGTGAGGTTTAAGCGTTGTAATAGATGCATCAAATTGGCCAACTGCAGCGGTTACCAAAATCTTCTCGTGTTTCTCACAAAGATCAGCGCTTAAGTATCGCGTATCAAAATTATCACTGCCATCTGCAACCACATCATAGGCACTGACAAGTCCATCACCATTTTCTTGCGTCAGGCGGTAGGGATGTAGTTCAATTTTGACGTTTGGATTAAGGGCTTCAAGAAAAACCTTTGCACTCTCAACTTTAAGTTTGCCGTGCGCCTTGGTTTTATGAATGGTTTGACGTTGTAGATTGGAAAGAGAAACCTCATCATCATCAACAATACCTAACGTGCCAATTCCTGCTGCTGCCAGATATTGAAGTACAGGCGAGCCAAGCCCGCCAGCACCAATCACCAGCACTTTTGCAGCTTTAAGTTTTTGTTGCCCAGCCCCACCAATATCCGCCAGTACAATGTGGCGGGCATAACGTTCAAGTTCTTCCGTGCTTAACTGCATCAGCTTATAGTGCCGCTACCATGGCGTCTTGTTTGGCACGAAGGGCGGCAATTTTCGAACCCTCGGCAACCTTTGCATTATTATAGGTGATTAACTCACCTTTTTTGATGGGTGCAGTAACAATCGCCTTTTCTAACAACCCTGCAGGAATAGCTTCGCTTGCCTGTGCTTCACCTTTTGGCATTACCCACGCGCGGTAAGTGTATTCGCCAATTTGATCCAGAATATCTCCAACGCTCAAATCTTTCTTTGCAACAGCACAAACCTCAGCCACTGGCTTTGATAGCGGCACCATATCTGCTTTGCCATAAAGTACAGACCGCGCGCAGGTAAGAGGCACTTCCAGAGATGTCAGGTGGAATGGTCGATGGAAGGTAAAATATGGGCCTTTACCCATTTTCAAATCTTCCATGCGCTCTGTGATGCGCGGATGTGCCATGTCAGCAATCACAAAAACACCAGGTGCCACGCCTTTACCGACGGAATAATCCACACACCCTTTTTGAGAGAGAACACCACCTTCAGTCTGTGGAATGAGAGTGGAGGAGAGCTGATCAAGCGCTGCAGCAGGGCCGTGCATGCCAGCCTTGTCAGGTACCAGTCCGGTCGCATTGGCAATCGCACACATTTCAACCATGGTCTTGGAGCCTTCAACAAATTCAACCAGCATGCGTACATTCATGTTTCGTGCTTTGGCTTCTTCCATATATTCATCTGGAACAGCATCAAAGTTCAGCGGGTTATTTTTACCTTTGCCTGCGCAAACAATTTCATGTCCCATGGCGGAGACAAATTCTATTAACTCCATGCAGGAAGAAGGTTCATCACCCGCACCTAGCGAGTAGACGACGCCAAGACGCTCCGCTTCTGACTTAAGATAAGGGCCGATACAGACATCTGCCTCCACATTCATCATGGTCAAGTGCTTGCCATGTTCCATTGCATGAATGCCAATTTCTGCACCCACGGCTGGAACGCCTGTTGCGTCGATTACGACGTCAATCAACGGATTTTCAGCAATCATCATGCTATCAGCTATGATTGCCATCTTGCCACTTTCAATGGCACTGGTCATGTCTGATTGCGTTTCTACAATCTTGCCATTTTCATCAGAGCCAAAAGCAACTTCCATCGCGTGGCTTGCACGTTCAAGACCGCGATCAGAAACAGCTGCAACCTCTATGCCTTTCATATGCGCAACACGAGTAATGACATCTGTTCCCATCTCGCCACAACCCACAAGCCCGATGCGTATTGGTTTTCCGCTCTCGGCGCGAGCTTCAAGATCTTTTGCTAGCCCTGTAAGCGCTACATTAGTTGACATTAATATCACTCCAAATTTTAAAAACCCTATCACGCACAAAAACGTAAAAGCAATCTGGATAATCATTTGAATAAGATAGAATTAATGCTTTTGGAGGGTTTCCCAGTTTTTACGAAGTTCTTCTGCTTGGTTTGAAAAGCGGACCCCTGTTTCTTTAGATCTCTGAATTTTATCAAGTCTAAAATGGCGAAAGGCATTTCTAAGTTTACACCATGCAACGAGAACAATGACATCGATATAATAAACCAATGCAATGGGTTGTATGACCCTGATTGTAGGTGTTTGATGTAAATTCAAATATGAAATCTCTATTTCGGTTTCCGTTCGGATATAATTTCGGATTGTATCTGGCTGAATATTGGATAAGGGGATTTGATTCCATTGAGAAACCTGAAGTGGTTTTGATAAGCTACTTTGAGATGGTAATACAGTAGAGACCTTTGAACTTACACTTTCCGCAGCCTTCATCAATCCGCGATCACCAGTTCGACCTAATAAAGATAGGCCAACCACAATTGCCTCAAGTTCTTCCTGGGAAAACATCAGTGGCAGCAGATCAAACCCCTTGCGCATGATGTATCCAATACCTGCTTCGCCTTCAATAGGAAGTTTACTTGCCTGAAGCGAAGCTATATCGCGGTAAATTGTGCGTATATTTACTTCTAACGTATCAGCAAGCGTTTGTGCAGTGACAGGGTTTTGTGCCTGTCGCAGGATTTGCAAAATTTCAAAGAAGCGAACGGATCTACTCATACCTTAATGTACCATATTATACTGACACATACATGTCAGTAGTGGC
>CALDZF010000150.1 GCA_937944165.1 uncultured Rhizobiaceae group bacterium
AAAGCGGAAACCAACATGAAAAGCGTTGACTTCGGCAGATGAAAATTGGTCATAAGAATATCTGCTGCCTTGAATTTATATCCAGGCGTTATAAAAATATCCGTATTACCCTCAAACGCATGAACCAGATTATCATCACGGGCAGCGCTTTCAATTAGGCGTAATGACGTTGTTCCAACACAGACTATCCGCCCACCCTTTGCACGCACTGCATTCAAGGCATCAGCCGTATCTTGCGTCACAAGACCCCATTCAGAATGCATCACATGATCTTGCGTATCATCCACTTTCATAGGCAGGAATGTACCTGGCCCCACGTGAAGCGTAACGAAGTGCTTTGAGACGCCATGCTCATCAAGTTTTGCCATCAATTCAGGGGTAAAATGCAAGCCTGCGGTGGGTGCTGCAACGGCACCATCTTCTTTTGCGTACATGGTTTGATAATCAGACATGTCTTGTTCATCAGTGCCACGCTTACCTGCAATATAGGGCGGCAATGGCATGGAACCCGTTTGCGCAAGCTTTGCATCGAATTGAGCACCCGATAAATCGAACAACAATTCCACATCGCCATTCTCATGTTTTTCAACAACGGTACAATCTAACGAACCGCAATGGGTTGTCCCCAAACCAAACCTTATGCGATCTTTGGGTTTAAGCTTCTTTGCCCCTTTCACAAAGCAAAGCCAACGGTCAGAGGCAATACGTGTATGTAGCGTTGCATGAACTTGCGCCGTTACACCATCACGCACCCGAACGCCTTCAAGTTGCGTTGGGATAACGCGGGTATCGTTAAACACAAGCGCATCACCCGGCCCTAAAATATACACTAGATCACTCACCTGATAATCAGACAAGCCATCTTGTACAACCAACATCTTGGCAGCATCTCGTGGAACTGCCGGTCGAAGCGCAATAGCTTCTTCCGGCAGTTCAAAATCAAATAAATCTACACGCATAATACATGCGCCACAAACCCTTAAAGATCAGCAGCGACCTTCATTGAGATAATGTGATCAGGATCATGCACAGGCTCACCGCGCTTTAGTTTATCAACAATGTCCATACCTTCTGTTACTTTGCCCCAAGCAGTATATTGGCGGTTTAGAAATGAAGCATCATCAAAACAGATAAAGAATTGCGAATTTGCAGAATTTGGACTTTGCGCACGCGCCATGGAACACACACCGCGAGTATGGTTTGTTTCATTAAATTCAGCTTCCAAATCGGGCTTTGAAGAGCCACCTGTACCACGGCCATCTGGGCAACCGCATTGCGCCATAAAATCATCAATTACGCGGTGGAATACGATACCGTCATAAAAACCTTCGCGTGAAAGCTCTTTCAGGCGTTCAACGTGTTTAGGAGCCACATCTGGCATACATTCAATGACCACCTGGCCTTTGCTTGTTTCCATAACGAGGGTGTTTTCTGGGTCTTCGTAATTGCTCATAAATTTATTCCTGCTGTTATGAATTTAAATATTAGAATTTATCCGATGTACGGACTTTAATCATTTTGTCTGGATTTGCTGGCGGCTCACCTTTAGCAATATTATCAACAAGTTCCATACCTTTAGAAACTTCGCCCCAAACCGTATATTGATTATTTAAAAAATCACCTTGTTCGAACATAATAAAAAACTGCGAATTACCACTGTCTGGGTTTTGCGAACGCGCCATGCCTACGACACCACGTGCAAAAGGTTCTGGCGTAAATTCTGCTTTTATATCTGGTAATTTAGAGTTACCACGTCCAGTACCGGTTGGATCACCTGTTTGAGCCATAAAGCCAGGGATTACGCGGTGAAATATAATTCCATCATAAAAACCTTCATTAGCAAGCTTGGTAATTTGCTCAACATGCTTTGGCGCAAGATCCGGACGCAGTTTGATTTCTACAATGCCATCTTTGAGTTGGATCATTAATGTATCAGACGCAGCCAGCGCCTGACTCAAAATTAAAGTAAGACCAACAACTAAGCTGGCAATAAAGCGAGTAAAAAGTTTCATAGAATTTCCTTCAAGTTTAAGAAGACAGTTTTGATTTTAGAGCTGTATTTACAGCATCTGGGACAAAAGGCGAGACGTCCCCACCCATTTTTGCAATTTGGCGCACCAATGTTGCCGTAATATGGCGTGTATTAGGCTTTGCAGGCAATAAAACTGTTGTGACTTCAGGGCGCATTGTGCCATTCATACCTGACATTTGCATCTCATAATCCAAGTCAGTTCCATCACGAACGCCACGAATCAGTATTGAAGCTCCTGCATCACTGGCAGCATCAACTACCAAACCATTAAACGGTCGAACAGAAATTGTGGTATCCATTCCTGAAGTAGTAGATTTTATTAGTTCAGCACGTTCTTCAAATGAAAACATGGGTACTTTGCCAGGATGAACACCGATACCAATAACAACCTCATCAGCAAGCGTTAGTGCTTGATTTAATACGTCCAAGTGGCCGTTAGTCATGGGATCAAAAGAACCAGGATAATATGCAATTCGAGTCATATCGTCTTTTCCCATGGCTTTAGCAAAGGTGCAAGTTACTTCTTAAGTTTGAAACATCGGCATCTGTGCGCAAATGCACAGAAATTCCCAATTAGCTGCCTTATAAATATGAATAACAATGAGATGAAAGGTTCAGGAACTGTTAAGTTTCAAAATCATAAATTCTCAAAAAGGAGATATATAATGACTTTATTAATTATTGCATTAGCCATGACAGCAGCAACAAGTTTTTATGCGCTTCATTTGGCAGAAACAGAAAATTCAAGAAACGAACGTTTGCAAAAACGTTCGGACCGCATTGCAGGTTTTGCAGCTATATAAATGTGATTTTATCAAGCAACTTATCCCTATATTTTGCTTAAATCTTATAAGCGATGAATTGTGTTAATTTAAAACATAATTCATCGCTTTTTAAATTTTATACAGCAATTAAACTTTTTGGAAAAATCTGTTTAATATCCACGACTGATACATTTATAAATGTGGATAATCTTACCATATTCAATTGTAAGTTGATTACTTTGCAAACCAAGCGTAAAAATATAAAAATTAATTGCACACCCCTGCAATCAAAAACATTATAGTTTTCTAAGGCTGGTAATATAAATGGAAAAATACCTCGACAAGGATTTCTTGCTAATGCAGGGGCAGTTGGTTTTAGATAAACTTTTAGCCTGGTTAACCAGCCCTCCATTTTATGCACAAATTGGTGCGATTATTGGCACCATCTTTATTGCCAAAATCATTGCCAGATTATTACAAAATAAAATCTCATGGTTTTCGGAAGCACCTGATCCAAAATCAAAATTAGCAAAAGTACGCGGTTATTTTTATGCGATAAGAAGCCTGCTTTTTGCTCTTTTATGCTACGTCTTATTGGGTATTGCCGCTTCTGTTGTGACATCAATATTCGGCGTTGATTGGTTAATAAGAATTGCACGCGGAATTTCCGTTGTATTCCTTATTTATAAGGCAATTGATCTATTCATCAAAAACCCGCCCATACGAACACTGCTTCTTTATGTTTGTATTCCGATTGCCACTCTTCAAGCTTTTGGATGGCTAGATCAAGCAATCGAATTTCTTGACGGTGTTGAATTTAAGGCAGGTAACATCCGCTTATCGCTTTATTTTCTTATCAAAACAGCTATCGTAGGCGGCTTCTTCTTCTGGCTTGGTTCAACATCAAACAAGTCGGGTCAAAATATGATCCGCTCACAAAAATCACTTGATGTAGCAACACAAGAACTCATTGCAAAACTCTTTCAAATAGTCCTTTTCGCAATTATATTCATTCTGGCGCTTCAGGTTTTAGGCCTTGATTTAACTGCTCTTACTGTCTTTGGTGGCGCAATTGCTGTCGGTATTGGTTTTGGTCTCCAACAAATTGCATCCAACTTTATATCAGGCATCATACTTCTTATTGAACGAAACTTAACGGTTGGTGATTATATCGAGCTTGAAGACGGTCGCGGTGGTATTCTTAAAGAATTAAACATGCGCTCAACAACCTTGGAAACCTATGACGGCAAAGAAATCATGGTACCCAATGAAAAGTTTATTACCGGAACTTTTGTAAACTGGACAAGAGATGACCCTCGTCAACGTTATGAGGTAGACTTTTCTGTGAGCTATGACACTGATATCACTGGACTGCCTGAGCTTATTGTTGCCGCAGCCTCCAAACATCCAAAAGTATTGCAAGAACCTGAAGTACCTGATTGTGAATTAAGGGAATTTGGCGAAAGTGGTATTAAATTTAGCCTAGAGTTCTGGATTGAAGGCATTGATGATGGCAAAAACAGAATTTCTGCCGATCTCTTGACGATAATTTGGCAAACATTACGCGACAATGATATCAAAATCCCTTATCCACAGCGTGAAGTTCGCGTACTTTCTGGTGAGCCACTCATTTCAATAAAGCGCAAAAAAACCAACGAATAAGTGGTTTCGCTACATACTAACAAATGTTTGAATATGAAACATTCCAGATAAGTTTTATGATTGTTTTCGTAGGCCAACTTATCTGCAATTGATTGGACAAAGTATGATTAGACAAAAAATTATTCGCCGTGATGTTCTTAAAATGGCCACCGCTGCATCTTTAATAGCATTACTGCCTTTACCTGCATTTGCCAACAACCGTATTGCAAAGAAGAATGGCGTAGCAATTAAAGGCTATGATACAACTGCATATTACAAACACGGCAAAGCCAAAAAAGGTGCTTCTGCTACAATCGTAGAATGGAAAGGTGCTAAATGGAATTTTGCAACAACCGCTGAAGCCGATTTGTTTAGAGCTGATCCAGAAAGCTTTGCTCCACAATTTGGTGGTTTTTGTACACGCGCAATGTCTTTGAAAAAGATAGTACACGGCGATCCAGAGGTCTGGCGCATTCGTGGTAAAAAGCTTTATTTATTTGCTCGCCCAGTTGGCAGGGATTTTTTCGACAAAGGCCCAGACGCAATGATTGCAAAAGCAAAAGCGCATTGGGCTACATTGTCTTAAAATTATATAAACGTCAGATTGCTTTAGCAGAAGATTTATTCCGTATCTGGCTCAGATGTAGAACTAACAGAATCTGGAATTGAAACGTCAACACCTTCCGCGCCTTCTTCATCACCATCTTCATCATCGGTTTCGGTAATTCGCTCTACAGAAACAACCTTCTCGTCCTTTGCGGTTTTAAAGACTGTTACACCTTGTGTAGAGCGCCCTGCTACTCGGATGTCCTTGATTGGACAGCGAATAAGTTGGCCACCATCTGTTACGAGCATGACTTCATCACTTTCATCAACCGGGAATGATGAAACAAGTTCTCCGTTACGTTCATTGACAGCCATTGCCGCAATGCCTTTGCCGCCACGTCCTGAAACACGATATTCATGGCTTGAGGAACGCTTGCCAAAGCCG
>CALDZF010000151.1 GCA_937944165.1 uncultured Rhizobiaceae group bacterium
GCCGCGGTCTGGTGGTAGATGGGGTTGAATGGCCGCCCATTGAGCGTCAGAAAGATAAAAAAGGTGAGACACAGCTTACAATCCTCGAATCAAATAAATAAGCTATTGAATCACAATAATACCTATGTGTTTAGACCCTAGCATTATGAATATGTCCAACGTTGTCGTACGCATCACTCCAGTCAGTAATTTTGTTCGCCATTTTTAAGCCGTATAATCGCGCTGATCGTCAATGACCTTGCCATCGTTTGGAATGCTTTCAACAATTTCAATCGATCCGTTTAATTTTGCTATGTTGGCAAGTTGTTGCTTAAGGGTGTCAGCGTTCAGGCCTTGCCCTACAGCTTGTAAAACCATGGCATCTTTATTTTCCTGGCGCGTTACAATTAATTTTGCACGCTCCAAGCCATCAACTGCATTTACAAGTTCATTGATTTGTTTTGGGTCGACAAACATGCCTTTAATTTTGGTGCGTTGATCTGCACGACCCATCCATCCCTTAATGCGCATATTCGTGCGTCCGCAAGGAGAAGCTTCTTCAATTACTGCTGACATGTCTCCGGTGCCAAAACGCACAAGCGGATAAGCCTTATTAAAAGTCGTCACAACGACTTCACCAACTTCCCCCGCTTTAACAGGGTCATCCGTACCGGGGCGAACAATTTCAACAATCAGATTTTCGTTAATAATCATGCCATCGCAAGGCTTGCCTTCATGCAAGGTTTCATAAGCAATTGCTCCAATATCTGCTGTCGCGTAGCCTTGTAGAACCTGAATACCTCGATCATTATAGGCTTGCCTCATAGAGGGAAAAAGCGCACCGCCTGAAACAAAGGCACGCTTGATGGATGATAAATCCTTGCCCATCTCTTCAGCTTTATTAAGCAAGGTTTGAAGATAGTCTGGTGTTCCGGCATAAGCGACTGCTTTTAAAATACCAGCAGCCTCAACCTGCGCCTCCGTATTACCAACACCTGCCGGGTAAACAATACCACCAAGAGCGCGAATGCCTTCATCCAACATAGCGCCTCCCGGCGTCATGCTAAATCCGATAGAACAATGTACAATATCATTTTTCCTGAACCCTGCTGCATGAAATGCACGAGCCGTTTGCCAAGGATCGACCCCAGGAGCTTGAGGCTCCCAAACAGGACCCGGTGACATGAAAATACGGTTGCCAGCCAAAAGTGATGTATCAACAAAATCGCCAAAAGGCGGATGTACTGCTTGCGCTTCCATCAACTCTGGTTTGCGCATGACAGGAAGTTTTGCCAGTTCTTCACGTGAATTGATTTTTGATATATCAATGCCTGAAAATCTGGTTTCCCAAGCAGGAAGTTTTGCTTTTATCCGTGATAGAAATTGAGGCAAATCATTAAACAGATCATTTTCACGCTGTTCGGGATTACGGGTTTCCAACTCATCAAAATACTCAGACATTTAATTCAATAATCCCTATCTTATTATTCTTATCCACCGAGCCAAATCTAATAATCCTGCCAAAGCAACAGAAACATAGGTTAAGGCAGCAGCTTGTAAAACTTGTCTTGCAGCAGGCATATCCTGAGGGCTTAAATAGCCGACATGTTCAAGTATAGGCAAAGCTTTTGTAAAGCTGGCATCCCATTCCACAGGTAGCGTTACCAAGTGAACTATCAAGCGAACTGCAATAAAAGAAATGCCCAGCAATACCATACCAAGAAAAGCTGCTGGTGTTTTGGCTAAAATGCCAAGAACCGGTGCTATAAAAAAGAAAACCGCAGCAAACTTGTCAGTTATGGATGCAAATTTTACCAGCCGTTGCCGTAATTCCAGTAATCTATATCCTTGATGATGTTGGATTGCGTGCCCTACTTCATGTGCAGCAATTGCAACAGCTGTAATGGAACTCCCATTATGATTATCTTTTAAAAGTCTTACCATATGGTCTTGGGGATCATAATGATCACCAGCTTCTGTTACTTCGACTTTTACATTTTTGATTTTAAATTCTTCAAGCAGATGTCTGGCAAGTTCACCGCCACTTCCAGGAAAGTCAGGCCTAGGCGAGCTATTTTTCTTTAATACATGCTTAACCCAATATTGCGGTCCAAAGATCAAAGCCAATAATAGCGCTATCCCTACCAGGGCTAATATACCCATTTACCAAAAGCCTTTTAGCTTATGCGAGCCAGCGCTTGCGACGACGATAATGTTTTACGTCTTTAAAGGATTTACGGCCTTCGCCACCTGTTCCAAGATAAAACTCTTTAACGTCTTCGTTCTCGCGCAATTCCTTGGCATCACCATCCATCACGACACGTCCTGATTCTAAGATGTAGCCGTAGGTTGCATATTTCAAGGCGATGTTTGTATTTTGCTCAGCCAGCAGAAAAGACACGTCTTCCTTTTGATTAAGGTCACGCACGATTTCAAAAATTTCTTCCACCAATTGTGGCGCCAAACCCATGGAAGGTTCATCAAGTAAAATCATCGAAGGCTTGGACATTAGCGCACGGCCAATTGCGCACATTTGCTGTTCACCCCCTGAAGTATAACCCGCCTGCGATTTGCGGCGCTCCTTCAGACGTGGGAAATATTGATATACAAGGTCAAGGTGGTCACGTATGGCAGCAGCACCATCTTTACGCGTATAGGCACCCGTTAGAAGGTTTTCCTCAATCGACAAATGGCCAAAACAATGGCGCCCCTCCATAACTTGAATACAGCCACGTTGTACAAGTTCGTTTGGTGTTAGCGATTGAATTTCATCGCCATTAAAAATAATATTGCCCTTGGTAACCTCGCCACGCTCACCACGCAACAGATTGGAAACCGCCCGCAAGGTTGTGGTTTTACCTGCACCATTGGCACCCAAGATAGCAACAATTCCACCTTTTGGTACGGTAAGAGAAACACCTTTCAGAACAAGAATAACATGGTTGTAAATAACCTCGATGTTATTCACGGACAGAATGGTTTCTGCGCTCTCTGGTTTGAGATTTTCAGCTAAGCTCATTGAAAGGATTCCTTGAATTCTTTTGTAAAGGTAACTGGCCGCACGATAATGGTGCAGCCAGCTTTATTGTTTATGCGATTAACCGCAAGACTGTGTTTTCCAGCCAGTTTGCTCAGCAACATACTTGTCAGCTGCTTCTTGTAAAAGCGGCAATACAACGTCTGTCATTGGCGGAATTAGATCGGAAGTACGCTTCCAGTCTGAACCATCCCACTGCTGAATAAAGATTGCACCAGCACCTTCATGATCTTTACAAGATGCTTTGATTGGAGCAGTAAAACCTTCAAGGCCGATTTCCTTCAAGCGTGCTTCGTCAAGAACAAACTTTTCAAGACCAAGACGCATATCAGCACCTGTGATTGCTTTCTTACCTGTTGCTTTTTGAGCTGCACGAACAGCCTCAGCTACGATAACAGCATTAAAAAGACCTCTATTGTAAAGAACTTTACCAACATCATCTTTGTCAGCTTGGCTGTTTCCTTTATCAACAACATGTTTGATAACATCTTGAAGTGCAGGGAAATCAGTTCCAATGCCTGAGAAATTTGATGAAAGGTAACCTTTACCAGCTTCACCTACTGGCTCAAGGTCAGCGTGTGCACCAGCCCACCAGTTGCCGATGAACTTGTCCATCGGGAAGCGAATTTTTGCAGCTTCTTTAATGGCAGTTGGATTCATTGCACCAAAGCCCCACATGATCATCCAATCAGGACGCTCTTTGCGAACACTAAGCCATGTAGCACCTTGTGCCTGCATTTCTTTAACGCCGACAGGGAAACCAACCCATTCAAAGCCCATTTGCGGCGCTAATTTATCAAGTAGTGGAATAGGCTCTTTACCGTAACCAACATCTAAATAAATAAAGCCGATTTTTTTACCTTTAATACCACCATTCGCATCAATGTGCTGAAGGATAGATGACATTTGGCTCCAATATGATGCCGGGTAGTTAAATGTCCAAGGAAACTTTTCACCAATCGCAGCGGCAGAAAGACCGTAACCCATAGAAAGAACCGGAATTTCATCTACTGGTGCTTTTGGAATCAGCTGAAGTGTAATACCAGTTGAATATGGGTTATAAACAAGCGCACCAGCATTGTTGCCTTTAGTTGCCTCATAACACTCAACGCCTTTTTGCGCGTTATATGCGGTTTCACATTCTTCAACAATAACTTTTGCGCCACCGATACCGCCATCACGCTCATTGAGCATATTTAAGTAATCAGCATACCCGTTGGCGATCGGACCACCAGCACCGGCAAATGGACCTGTTCGATAACTCATAGACGGTAGATAAAGAGTATCTTCTGCCTTAGCAATTGTTGTCATCTGTGCTGTGGCAACGAAGCCAAGCGCAGCTGCACCTAGTACAAGTTTCTTGAGCATTTTTTTCCTCCCAAATACTCCTGCAAAACGCATTATGCAATTTTGCTTATTTATAAAACCAGATTTCAAATAAGGCCTGGTCTCAACACCTTTGGCAAGTTCCCTTGACCGGATTAAATAAATCCTAGTACGGGAACGGCCAAACACGCAATTTTTGTTTTATAATCGCCCAAAGACGCGCAAGCCCCAATGGTTCCATAATCAAGAACACGACAATCATAACACCAATAATAATGTCAGAAACCAAATCAGCTTGTGAAGAGTTTATGGTGAACGGAGTAATTGCATCCACAATAGGTGGCAACCAGTCACGTATCATTACTGGTAAAATCCAAATAACCGCAGCGCCTAAGAAACAACCCAACAAACTGCCAAGCCCGCCGAGAATAACCATAAACAAGACTTCGAATGAATGATTATAATCAAAGCTTTCAACTTCCGCTGCACCCAGCCACATAAACACCATTAAGGCACCAGCAACACCGCAATAAAAAGATGAAACTGCGAAAGCTGATAATTTTGCATAAAGTGGACGCACACCCATAAGTTCTGCCGCAATATCCATATCACGTATCATCATCCACGAGCGGCCAATACGGCCTGAAATAATGTTGGATGCAAACCAAGTCATGATCACAACTACGGCTAAACAAATAATGTATCTAACTTCTGCACTCGCAGATGCCCCTGTTACAATAATTCCAAAAGCTTCGCGTTGTGGCACTTCAATTGCGCCTGAATCATTGTAGTTATAAAGCCAGGGAATGCGAATGAATGCCCACTCAAGAAAGAACTGGGCAGCCAGTGTTGTTACAACTAGATAAAACCCTTTAATTCGCAAGGAAGGCAGGCCAAAAAACATGCCTACGATGGCTGAGAATATGCCTGAAGCAAAAATGAAGATCAGAATATTCACATCTGGGTAAGCAAGTGTCATCTTGTAACAAGCATAAGCACCCACTCCCATAAAGGCACCAGTCCCCAATGAAATCTGGCCTGTAAATCCTGTCAGAATATTAAGTCCAATGGCAGCAAGCGTAAATACCAGGAACGGTATCATAATTGCGCCCAGGAAGAATTCATTGCCAAAAAATGGAACGGCTATGAAACCAATTGCCAGATATGCCCATATGAACAGCTTATCCTGAAAAATTGGAAATTTGGCTGAATCTGCTTCATATGTTGCTTTGTATTGACCTGCTTCGCGGTAAAACATTTATCCAGCCTCCTTCATATTCGTTCGATGAGTTTCTCGCCAAACAGTCCCTCAGGCCTGTATAGCAAGAAAATTAATGCGATGATGAAAGCAAACCAGCTTTCTGTACCACCGCCTAAAATCGGTGACCCCCAATATAAATCAAAAAGCTTTTCGCCAAAGCCAATGATTAGGCCACCCACAATCGCACCGGGTATTGAGGTAAACCCACCCAGCACCAGAACAGGCAGAGCTTTTAGAGCAACAACCTGCAAGGCAAAGGAAACATCAGACTTGGCAGCCCAAAGGATACCAGCAGTTAGTGCAACAACCCCTGCTGCAAACCAGACAACAACCCAGATATACTCAAGGGAGATACCAACAGACAAAGCGGCTTGGTGATCATCCGCCACAGCACGAAGGGCGCGGCCTGTTTTAGTTTTGTTGAAGAATAACGCAAGACCTGCTATCAGCAGTGCTGCAATAAGAGCGGCAGCAATATCAATATGCTGGAAGATTACAATGCCGCCACCAACTTCCCAATCACTGGAGCCTGTTGGCAAACCAAGCTCTGTTGTAATCATCGCTTTTGGTTCGCCTCCAAAAATCAACTGCCCTCCTGCAATCAGGATAAAGGTAATCCCGATTGTTGACATGAAGAGAATAATTTCTGGTTGATTGACCAATGGTTTTAAGACGACACGTACAATTGTAAAAGCTAAGAGCGCCATTACTCCCAGTGTCAACAATACCGCTATATAGGCAGGTACACCGAGTGCATGGATGCCCACCAAAGCAAGGGCTGCAAACACAACCATAATGCCTTGGGCAAAATTAAACACGCCGGAGGCTTTAAAAATCAAAACAAAGCCAAGAGCGATAAGAGAATAAAGCGTGCCTGAGACGAAGCCTTCCCATAAAGTTTGTAGCAGCAAATCAGGCAGTGCAATCATGGTCTCAAAAGGTTCAATAAATATTTGTCTAAGCAATTCCATTAGTGCGATACCCCCAAATATGCATCAATGACATCCTGATTTGCCTGCACTTCTTCTGGCAGGCCATCACCAATCTTTTTACCGTAATCAAGAACCATAACCCGGTCTGCCAAATCCATTACCACTCCCATGTCATGTTCGATAAGCGCAATAGTGGTGCCATATTGTTGATTAACTTCAATGATAAAGCGGCTCATATCTTCTTTTTCTTCCAAATTCATACCAGCCATTGGCTCATCCAGAAGTAACAAGTCAGGTTCTGCTGCCAGCGCACGACCAAGCTCAACACGTTTTTGCAAACCATAAGGAAGCGTTCCCACAGGCTCTTTGCGAATGGTTTCAATTTCCAAAAATTCAATGATTTCTTCGACTACCTTACGGTGTTCAATTTCTTCTTGAAGTGCAGGGCCATAGCGCCACATCTGCCAGAAGAAATTTTTATTCATCTTCAATGTACGACCAGCCATGATATTATCCAGCGTGGACATCCCATGAAATAGCGCCACGTTTTGGAAGGTTCTTGAAATACCACTTGAAGCCGCCTGATAAGGCTTCATCTTTGCTCGCTTCTCACCACGGAAAGTAATTGAACCTTCTTGCGGATGATAAAAGCCATTGATGACATTAAGCATGGAAGTTTTACCAGCACCATTGGGGCCAATAATTGCGCGGACTTCACCCTTGAGAACATCAAAGGAAACGTCGGTAATTGCTTTAACACCGCCAAAAGACAGCGAGATATTATCAACATGCAGAAGCGCTTTACCTGGTTCAATGCCATCGTCCATGCGTCCATGGAAAGATGTGTCATGTGCGTTCATTCCGCCGCCTCCTTCATTGCATGAGTTGGCGCATAAAGTTGTGCATCCTGTATTGAAACCGTTGCTGAAATTGCGCCCTTGCGACCATCTTCAAATACAACTTCTGTCTCAATAAACTTTTCCTCAGAACCGTCGTAGAGTGCTTCAATCAAATCACCATAGCGTTCGGTGATAAAGTTCCTGCGCACTTTCAAAGTACGTGTCATTTCACCATCATCTGGATCAAGCTCTTTATGCAAAACCAAGAAGCGTGAGATTTGTGAACCTGACATTAATTCTTCCGAGGCCAAATCCTGATTAACCTGATCAACATGCTCGCCCATCATTTTAATCACTTCAGGATGCTGGGTTAATTCTTGATAAGAAGCATAAGAAACATTGTTACGCTCTGCCCAATTACCAACAGAGGTCAGATCAATATTTAAAAACGCACAACATTTATCTCTTCCATCACCGAAGGCTACAACTTCCTTGATATTTGAGAAGAACTTTAATTTGTTTTCAATATATTTAGGCGCAAAAAGGCTTCCGTCTTTTAACTTGCCAACATCCTTGGCACGGTCAATTATGCGCAAATGCCCTTCACCATCAATGAAGCCTGCATCGCCCGTATAAACCCAACCATCCTTGGTTTTTGTTTCTTTTGTAGCTTTATCATTTTTATAGTAGCCAACAAACACACCAGGCGAACGGTATAAAACCTCGCCGCTATCCGCAATTTTAATTTCAACGCCGGGGAACGGAGCCCCAACAGTATCTGCTCTTATTTCCCCATCAGGTTGACCTGAGACATAAACACAAGCTTCGGTCTGTCCATAAAGCTGCTTGAGGTTGAGGCCAAGTGAACGGTAGAAACTAAAGATTTCAGGGCCAATCGCCTCACCTGCCGTATAGCCGACTTTCATGTTCGACATGCCCATGCGGTTTTTCAACGGTGCATAAACGAAGAACTCACCAAGCTTGTATTTAAGCTTATCCATTAGGCCAACGCTTTCGCCGTTTAAGATAGGCTCACCCACTTTTTTGGCGTGTTGCATGAAATACGAAAACATTTTTTGTTTGAAGTTACCAGCATCCTCCATGCGTACATTGATATTGGTTAGCATGGTTTCAAAGACACGCGGTGGCGCAAAGAAATAAGTTGGCGCAATCTCCAATCTGTCATGCTCGGCGGTTTCCGGATTTTCAGGACAACAAACACAATATCCAGCGACATAAGATTGCGTATATGAAAATACATGATCACCAACCCAGGCAAGCGGCAGGTAAGCAATAATCTCGTCAAATTCATTCAAATTATCAAATTTATTTGCCGCCATGGAGGATTTGATAAGATTATCAAAAGACAACATAACGCCTTTTGGGCGGCCAGTTGTACCAGACGTATAAAGCATAACTGCAATGTCCGCGCCTTTGTGGCTGGCAAACCCTTTACGCCATGCGTCATCGCCTTTTGAGGCTGTTACTTTTCTGCCCATTTCCTGAATTTCAGTAATGGCATGCAAGTTTTTCATATCGTAATCACGCACACCACGTGGCTCATCATATAAAATATGCTTTAAAGTTTTTAGTTCACCACGAACGGAGTCTACTTTATCAACCTGCTCCTGGTTTTGACATACTGCTGCAACAATCTCTGCGTGTTGTAAAACAAATGACATTTCTTCTGCTACTGAATCTGCATAAACAGGCACAGGAATAGCACCAATTGCCTGCGCGGCACAGAATGTCCAATATAATCGAGGTCTGTTTTGACCAACAATTGCAATTTTATCACCAGGCTTTATGCCAAGCTCTTGTAATCCAATTGAATAAGATCTGATCTCATCAAACGCTTGCGCCCAGGTCCAGGTCTTCCAGATACCATGATCCTTGTGACGAAAAGCCGGCCGCTCAGCAAAGCGCGATGCATTTAAAACAAGATAATCTACGAATGTATTAGGCTGTCCATTATTGGAAGCCGTGTCAGCCTCAGACATATGTATTCCTCCCAGTATGCTTTTATATTAAAAGCATAAATGAACTTACGTTCAATTATTAATAATAACCAGCTTTATCCATTTTAAGCGATATGAAATTTTGCACTATAATGTCGCTAAAAATGCCAACAGATAATATTACTATTTCATATGTTAGGCAGGTTTTAAAATTAGCGCAACAGCATACTACTAATTTATAAGATTGCTTGCTCACAGACAAAACATAAAATATTTGATGCAGAAATATTGATACTCCTGCACTTATGTCGGATTCATGCCTTGCGCGTAGTAGATGAAACTGTAGTTTAAAGTTAGATATAGCACCTTCTTATTGGATAAATATTCTTGCAAATAAAAGAAAACTTCAAATGGCAAACTCAATTATAATAGTAGGCGCAGGACAAGCTGCAGCATCATGTGCTGCAAAAATCCGCCAAAAAGATCAAACAAGCGACTTAACCATTATCGGCGAAGAAGCTCATTTACCCTATCAAAGGCCGCCTCTTTCAAAAAAATATGCAACGGGAGATATGACGCTTGATCAATTATTGCTTCGCCCTGCAGAGTGGTATGAACAAAATAATATTACGCTGATTTCAAACAAACGCGTTAGTGCCATTGATAGTTCAAAAAAGAACATAACGCTTTCAGGCAGTGAAACCAAAACCTGGGGTAAACTTGTTTTAACAACAGGTTCAAGGGCAAGGGCATTACCAGATGCAATAGAGGGAAATCTTAAAGGAGTTTATCTTTTACGCAGTTTAAAAGATGCCGATAATTTTGCGAAAGAATTAGTTGCAGGTCGCAAGGTCGTTATTGTAGGGGGTGGCTATATAGGCCTTGAAGCTGCTGCTGTTTGCGCCTCACTTGGTCTCAATGTAACTTTGATAGAAGCTGCTGATAGAATATTACAACGTGTTGCCTGCGCACAAACGTCAGATTGGTTTCGCAATCTTCATTCAGCCAGAAAGGTTACAATTCGTGAAGGCATTGGCCTTGATCGATTTGAAGAAACCAATGGCAAAGCAAATGCAGCAATCCTTGGCGATGGTACCAAAATAGAAGCTGATTTTATGCTTGTTGGAATTGGAATTATTCCTAATGCAGAATTGGCCAGCGATGCAGGCATTGAAGTAGATGGCGGCATTTTAGTAAATGAATATTGCCAAACCTCACACCCGGATATTTATGCAGCTGGGGATTGTGCAGCCTTTCAATATAAAGGTGAACTTACAAGGCTGGAATCTGTTCAAAACGCAATTGATCAGGCAGAATGCGTTGCAGATAATATTTGCGGTGAAGTTAGAGCTTATCAACCTTTTCCCTGGTTTTGGTCAGATCAGTATGACGTTAAATTGCAGATAGCCGGCCTTAATCGAGGATTTGATAAAATCGTTGCTCGCGCAGGGGATCGTGAAGGCGCAATGGCTCACTTTTATTTCAAAGACGATATGTTTTTAGCGGTTGATGCAATGAATGATCCGCGAACTTACATGGTCGGGAAAAAGATGTTGGAGGCGGGTAAAAATATTATGCCTGAACATGCAGCTGATAAATCAATCGAACTTAAAAGCCTGCTTTAATCTTTATGCAATGGTTTTTGCTTCTGTCTGTTTTTGCCCAATCGCAGAAAAAACCGTCTTGACGATATTGCCACGGTTTAATCCACCCTGTTCATTCATATCATTTGGACTTGCCTGATCCAGATAAATATCAGGCATGAAGATACTTCTAAACCGCAAACTGCCTTCATCTAAATGGCCTGCTTCGTTTAAATGTTGAGCTACATGGGAGCCAAAACCACCTATTGAACCCTCTTCAACGGTGATTAAAACTTCATGGTTTTGAGCTAAATCATCTATCAAACTCTTGTCTAAAGGCTTGGCAAAGCGGGCATCTGCGACCGTTGTTGAGAGGCCAAAACTTTCAAGTTCTTCTGCTGCATATAAGCATTCTTGAAGACGGGTACCAAAGGATAAAAGCGCCACGCGAGTGCCCTCTTTAACAATGCGACCTTTACCAATTTCAAGGAGTTCACCACGTTCTGGCATTTCAACGCCTACACCTTCTCCACGAGGATAGCGAAAGGATATGGGGCCCTCATCATAATCAGCAGCAGTGCGAACCATATGTTTTAACTCTGCCTCATCTGCAGCAGCCATTACGACGAAATTTGGAAGGGTTGCAAGAAAAGTTGTATCAAAAGAACCCGCATGCGTTGGCCCATCCGCGCCCACAAAACCTGCGCGGTCTATCGGAAACCTTACAGGCAGATTTTGAATAGCAACATCATGTACTACCTGGTCATAACCACGCTGAAGGAAGGTTGAATAAATCGCGCAGAAAGGTTTATAACCTTCAGATGCAAGACCCGCAGAAAAAGTCACGGCGTGTTGTTCAGCTATTCCCACATCAAAGGTTCTGTCTGGATAAGCCTCACCGAAGACATCCAGCCCTGTCCCACCAGGCATTGCAGCTGTGATACCTACAATTTTTTCATCATAACCAGCTTCTTGAACCAGCGATTGCCCAAAAACTTTTGTATAAGAAGGTGCATTAGGAGTCGCTTTGGCTTGCGCGCCAGTAACCACATCAAACTTTGAGACGCCGTGGTATTTATCCGCAGACACTTCTGCTGGTGCGTAACCTTTGCCTTTACGTGTTACGCAATGAATGAGCACAGGCCCTTTTGCGTTATCGCGCACGTTACGAAGTACGGGCACAAGGGTTGATAAATCATGGCCGTCTATAGGCCCAATATGGTAAAATCCCAACTCTTCAAACATGGTGCCACCCGTCACATAACCACGCGCATGTTCAACAGCGCGTGTAATGGCACGGTCTATAGTTTTACCCAGATAGGCAGTCATTTTCTTGCCTAATTCACGCATACCCATATAGGTTCTGCCTGATGCAAGACGTGCTAAATAAGCAGACATTGCACCTGTTGGTGGAGCAATAGACATATCATTGTCATTTAAAATTACGATTAAACGCGCGTCCATAGAACCAGCATTATTGAGTGCTTCAAATGCCATTCCTGCTGACATTGAACCATCGCCAATCACAGCAATTACATTATTATCACCTTGTTTAAGTTCACGCGCCACAGCCATGCCGAGACCTGCTGAAATGGAGGTTGAACAATGCGCTGCACCAAAGGGGTCATATTCACTTTCAGCACGTTTTGTAAAACCGGAAAGGCCGTCTTTTTGACGAATGGTGCGCATACGGTCACGGCGGCCCGTTAAAATCTTATGCGGATAACATTGATGGCCTACATCCCAAATCAACCGATCATCGGGTGTATTAAAAACGTAATGGATTGCAGTTGTGAGTTCCACAACTCCCAGACCAGCCCCTAAATGCCCACCAGTTTGAGAAACAGAATCTATCATTTCCGTACGAACTTCATCCGCAATTTGAGGAAGCTTGTCTTCGCTTATTTCACGCAAATCTTTTGGAAGATTAATCGTGTCTAGGAGCGGTGTATCTACGGTCATGAACTTACATTCTTTTAGTATTTTAATTGATATGGGTATTAATCGCTTGTGACACAATAGACCACCCTGTCGCAGGGGTAAAACGCAAGTTTTATTAAAATCTTGTGCAGATTTTTATCAAAAAGGCAGGCAACATAAATTTTAATAATTTATATAAAGAATTAGGTTACTGGTAAATCATACAGAGCGACTAGGGAAAACTTTAAATGGTATTTGGTAAACGCATAACACAATTTGACAGCACAACTTCGGTTCCTCAAGTTCAAGCCATACAACATAAGAAAAGCCCGACCATATCAGATGACATAGACTTTGAAGTATGTGGCTCCGAAATGCAATTTGTTGAGATTGAATTGGACCCAGGCGAATCTGCCATAGCAGAAGCGGGTTCAATGATGTTCAAAGCACCTTCTATTAGTATGGAAACCGCATTTGGTGACGCAAGCCATAAATCGCAAAATGCTGGCATGTTTGATAAAATTGTAGGTGCTGGCAAAAGATTAATAACAGGCGAGAGCCTTTTTACCACTGTCTTTACCCATGAAGGGCATGGCAAAGCAAAGGTCAGTTTTGCATCTCCTTATCCAGGTCACATCTTACCTTTCAGACTGGAAGAAATGGGCGGCACGCTGATTTGTCAAAAAGATGCTTTTTTATGTGCGGCCAAAGGGGTTTCAATCGGAATTGAATTCCAAAGAAAAATCATGACAGGTTTGTTTGGTGGTGACGGTTTTATCATGCAAAAACTTGAAGGAGATGGTTGGGCTTTTATCCATGTCGGCGGAACTGTCGTTGAAAAGGAGCTGGAGGCTGGAGAGGAAATACACATTGATACAGGTTGTGTCGCCGCCTATACCTCAGGCATTGACTTTGATGTGGTTCGTGTTGGCTCTGTCAAATCCATGATATTCGGTGGCGAGGGCGTGTTTTTTGCAACGCTTAAAGGCCCTGGCAAAGTCTGGATACAAAGCCTGCCCTTTTCAAGACTGTCAGGCCGTGTTCTTGCAGCAGCACCATCTGCGACCTCAAGAGGTGTCGGCGAAGGCTCAATATTGGGCGGGTTGGGTAATATATTGGACGGTGACGGATTTTAGACCCAGAATTTAAGTTTAAGCCATCTATTACAAAACCACTTTGCCATCATCAATAGTTAGAAATATTGCCCTGTTATCCAGCGCCTTGAATAATTCCTTATCTGTACCGGTCATCCAAGCCTGACAACCAAGGGTGTCAATCATATCATAAAGTGCTGCTCTTCTGCCCTCATCCAGATGAGCCGCAACTTCATCAAGCAAAAGGATAGGCGTTGCATCATGCATTTCACCAACCAATCTTGCATGTGCTAATAGTAACCCTATCAACAATGCCTTCTGTTCCCCTGTTGAACATTGGGAAGCAGGCATGGATTTTGGTCTGTGTTGCACCAACATGTCAGAGCGATGAGGCCCTTCAAGAGTTCGCCCTGCTCTTGCATCAATGCGCCGATTATTACGCAACCGACCCAGATATTCAACTTCAAGGTCACTTGCAGCAATTTCACATATTTCAGTTTCAAGATTACCTGCAATCGAAACAAGTGCATCAGGAAATGGGCTGGCAGGGTCGTTATTTCTAACAATCACTTCCGATAATAATGTAACAAGCTCATATCGTGCAGAGGCAATTGCGACCCCAAGCTCAGCAAGTTGTGCTTCGGTTGCATCAAGCCAAGTGTTGTCTGGATAATCTTCACTTAATAATTTGTTTCTAGCTCGCATGGATTTTTCATAATCCGCGACCCGCCTGCCATGGGCAGGATCTACAGCCAAGACAAGGCGGTCTAAAAATCGCCTACGATCACTTGTTGCGCCCGTAAATAACCCATCCATTGAAGGGGTAAGCCATAGTATCCGAGAATGCTCAAGAAGTTCATCTGATGTTTTTACCTGGGCACCATTGATATGCACTTTGCGAGAGTTTTCTACACCAAATGCGGTTTCCTGTAAGCCTGTTCCAATCTTAACCTCGCCCTGTGCACCTTGCAATTGAGCAAATACAGTCCAAGCACCACTCCCCCCTGCTTTGCCCACAGTGTCATAAGCAGCGCGTCTCAATCCTCTACCAGGTGATAAAAAAGAAATGGCCTCAAGAATATTGGTTTTCCCAGCCCCATTTTCGCCAGTCAGCACAACATGCGAAGCACCAAGTTCAACTGACATAGCCGCATGATTGCGAAAAGAGGTTAGTTTCAGTTTTTCAATATAGACGGACTGCAAGGATTACCGCCTTTTTCAGATTTTAACATTAAACGCGCATTGGCATGAGAACGTAGATCGCGCCACTTTCATCTGAATCTTTTATCAATGTAGGAGATCCCGGATCAGATAGCATGAAGGTAGCTTCTTCGCCTGTCAGCTGATTTGTAATATCAAGCAGGTAGCGTGAATTAAAGCCAATTTGCAAACTATCAGATGTGTAATTGACAGCGATCTCTTCTTCCGCAGTACCTGAATCTGGATTATTTACTGAAAGAACCATTTGACCTTCGCTAAGAGCTAGCTTCACTGCTCTCCCACGGTCAGATGAAATTGTTGAAACCCGGTCAACCGCACTGGCAAAAGTAGAGCGCTCCATAACAAGTGCTTTGTCATTTCCCGAGGGAATAACACGATTATAATCCGGGAAAGTGCCATCTATCAATTTTGAAGTAAGAATGGTTTCACCAACGCTTAAGCGTATTTTACTATCGGAAATTTCAACGTGAACTGCAGCATCAGGGTCTTCGACCAAGCGTTGAATCTCACCAACCGCCTTGCGGGGTATAATAATCCCAGGCATGCCATCAGCACCATCAGGCGCAGACGTTTGCGACCGCGCAAGCCTATGACCATCAGTTGCAACCGCACGAAGCACTGTCTCGCCATTATCTTCGACAGTATGCAAGAAAATACCATTGAGATAATAACGCGTTTCTTCCGTCGAAATTGCAAATTGTGTATGATTTATAAGTTTACGAACTTCGCCTGTTGCACAAGAAAAACTGTGACTGAACTCACCAGCAGAAATATCAGGAAAATCTTCAACAGGAAGCATTTGTAAAGTAAATTGCGAGCGGCCTGATTTAATGTTGAGAGTTGAACTGCCCTCATCAATAGAAAGCATTACCTCAGAACCACTGGCAAGCTTACGAATAATTTCATAAAGCATATGCGCTGGCACTGTTGTGCTGCCTGCTGTTTCAACCACAGCAGGTGTTTTTTCAAAAATCTCCAAATCAAGGTCAGTTGCTTTTAAATGAAGATTGCCACCATCCGCTTTTAAAAGCACATTGGAAAGAATCGGTATTGTATTGCGGCGCTCTACAACCCTGTAAACGTGGCCAAGCGATTTGAGAAAATTCGATTGTTCTATCGTGACGCGCATTACTGCAATACTCCTGGGAATTTCAGCTTAATGGAGTAGATCTGAGTTTCACTCCAAGCTTTTCGTATAGATTGGGGAAAAATGGCAAGTTTTTCAAGTGGGCTAACACAAAGCACTGGGGAAAACCGCCTACCAAATAAGCTTGTTTTCCCCATCACGAACTTAATACCTAACCTTATTCAAGAATAAGACGTTTTAGCAGTTCAATTTCATGCGCCAGCTTTTGATCGTCAGAAGTCATGGATTCAATCTTACGCACTGCATGCAATACAGTTGTATGATCACGCCCCCCAAAACGCCTGCCAATTTCTGGTAATGAACGTGGTGTCATTACTTTAGCCAAATACATAGCAATTTGTCTTGGACGAACAATCACGCGCGTTCTGCGGTTTGATAAAAGATCGTTTTTACTGACATTAAATTGCCGCGCAACAATCTTTTGAATGTCTTCAATGCGTACACGCTTGGTATCTGCTGATTTAATCAAGTGAGCAATGACTTTATCCAGTTCCTCCATGCTCATGTTACCTTCCGAGAAACGGTGCTGTATTAAAAGCTGATTGAAGGCACCCTCAACATCGCGTCCGCTAGAAGAAACCTTACGCGCAACATAGTGCAAAATGTCTTCCGGTATATCCAGATTAGGTTGATCTATTTTCGCTTCTTTGTAGCGAATATTCAAAATCTCTTTTCGCAACTCATAATCAGGTGCTTTCATTTCCAGTGTAACGCCGCCTTTAAGTCTGGAACGCACTCTCTCATCAAGGCTTTCCAGCTCGCTTGGTGGACGATCTGCTGCAACAACAACCTGACGCGCACTGTCAATGAGTTCATTTAAAAGATGACAGAACTCTGCCTGAATTGCCTTACCTTGCAGGAATTGCAAATCATCAATTAATAAAACATCAATATCACGTAGAGACTCTTTTAGATTAAGTGCAGTCTTATCCCTGATTGCAGAAGCAAAACGCCACATGAAATACTCAGCGGTTAGATAAAGCACGCGCGCTTTTGGGTTACGACTTCTTGCGCGCCATGCAATTGCCTGTAGCAAATGCGTTTTACCCAGCCCAACACCTGCATGAACAATTAACGGATTAAAGTGGGAAGCTGTAATGTCATCAGCGATAGTACGCGCTGCTGCATGCACCATACGGTTTGAAGTACCTTCAATGAAACTGTCAAATGTATGTTTTTTATCAAGTGGAGAACCTGCAAAACCAGAGGTCTGCTCAAAGCTACGCGATGAATTACGCGCGCCAAAACTACGCATGGAAGGAAGTTGGCTCATGGTTGAGCCGGTGGTTTTCTTTTTTACAGTCTCAGCATTTTCTGCAGCCTCTTTTGATGCAAGTGGCTGAACATTGGGTTTTCGAATTGCAATATCAACACGCAGAACCGATTTATCTTCTTCTTGCCACAACTCCAATAAAACATCGCGGTATTTAGAAAGTATCCAGCTTTTCAAAAAAGCTGTGGGAACACTGTGAGAAGCCACACCACCTTCTATGGAATATATTTTTAAGCGACCAAACCAACTATCAAATACATCCTTGCCCAGTTTAATTTGAAGTTTTTGTCGAATTTTCAACCATTGTTTTTCTGGTGATCTTTGCGTCAGCTTTTTGTTTGAATCCCCCACGGATTGTATCCCTTCCCTTAAAGTTTTTTCAGAAGCGCCCAAATCTTCCAGTTTTTGATTATCATGCATTAAAAAGTTCATTTTAGCGAGGTCTGGCACAGGTATTTTTGACCAAGTATCTTTTTTATTTTTATTATTTTCAGTGATATTATTTGCCGCTTGCATCTTCGCTAATTTTCCTTCTGCATGGTTTAAGATCATTTTGTCTTCTAAAATTAAATTTGTTTTGGTTTAAAACTTCTCCTGATTTATTATTTTTGAAACCAAGGCAGTTCATTAAATTTCCATCCAGCACGCAATCCACGTTTGCCTTCTTCATTGTGGTTTCCCTCAAAGCCGTCCAGCACATTATAAACCTTGGAAAACCCTGCATCTGTTAATGCCTGCGCCGCAGCAATACTTCGGACACCTGAGCGGCAAAGACAATAAATTTCACTCTCCATATCTGAGCCAGCTTTAGTAACAGCCTCTTCAGCACCACTAACAAACTCAGTATTGACCTGCATCGTTGGAAATTTTTGCCACTCAATTGTATGAGTTTGTTTATTCACCCCATTTAAGTCTGGAACGCCTACAAACATCCATTCTGCCATTGTGCGAACATCAATTAGCTGTGCTTTGTCATTATTTTGCAGTGATGAGTAGCATTGTTTACAAGTTACATCTCCTGCATACTTCATGACATAATTCCTCATTCGCTGAAGTAGTCTCACAACAGCGCTAATTAATATTCAATTTGTTAACTTGCCTAAAAGGCATGGAACCCCGAACGAAAAGCAGCCTATCAAGAAACTCCGCTACACATAATTATGGCGATTTATCTGCTATATATTTTACAGATAGTCACACAAAAAAAAAACGCAACTGCGAAGTTAGGAGTATTTGGCTTTTAACTGTGCTTTAAAATTTATAGCGTTAGTATTAAGCCATTTCCTCTTGCCTTTCTAGAATGAAGTTACTCAAGGAAAAGACGCCGTGCAACACGTTTTTTTTAATAGTTTATTAACCTTTAAAATTTCATTTTTTTTGCAAAAAACCCTTACGTAAGATTCTTCCAAGAATCATTTATGAATCAATGGTCTTTAGTTTTCATTAGCAAAGGAATCACTGAATCAAGGGGTTTAAAATATTTTTTTTCCAGAATCTCTATTGACTCGCATTTTGCCATAAAATCTAGGTTCAAAAAAATAACTATGATGTAAGTAATTGATTTATAATGATTTTTATAAAACAAATTTTAAGTATTGATTTATAAGATTTTTTTATATCGGCGCCTTTTTGAGCCGAATTTTTGATAAATTACGACATATAATTGTGCCTGAAATAAAAAACCCGACACAATGGCCGGGTTTTTCTAGAATTATTTTATAAACAAGATTAAGCGCCGATTTTTTTCACGCTAGCAGATAAACGAGATACTTTACGTGCGGCTGTGTTTTTCTTCATCACGCCTTTTGTTACAGAGCGCATGATTTCCGGTTGAGCTGCTTTTAGGGCTGCATTTGCGGCATCCTTATCACCGCCTGCAATTGCTTCTTCAACCTTGCGGATGAATGTACGCACGCGTGAACGACGAGCCTTGTTTACTTCTGTGCGAGCGGCAATTTTACGGACTGCCTTTTTCGCTGATGGTGTATTAGCCATACTTGAACTTCCTATCTTGTTTGGCTTAAGCAAAACCAGTTTTAAGCTACTGTCTCAAGCGAACCGTGTCATTTTTAGACTGGGAAAGAGACAGGCTGGATTTACCGCCTGTAATTTTGAAGTTTAGCTACATTGAATCCAACAATATGTCAATAAATAATAAGGGTTCATTGCCTTTTGGCAATTAGCGCTGACATGTTGGGCAATAAAAGGTTGAGCGCCCTGATTGTACGATGCGCTTTATCATGGAATTACAGCCTTCAGATTTGCAGGACTTTCCTTCTTGATCGTAAACATTAAACGTATGCTGGAAATACCCCATAGTGCCGTCCGTTTGTTTATGATCTCGTAGGGAAGAGCCGCCCGCTTCAATTGCACTTGCTATAATCTCACGAATAGATTGCGCCAACAGCTCCGTACGCTTTGTGGCTTTGCCATCTTTACGCGTAATCGTTGAGGCTTTTCTGGTTGGAGAAAGACCCGCACGCCATAAAGCTTCACAGACATATATATTGCCAAGTCCCGCGATTAATCTTTGGTCCAGCAAGGTGGCTTTTAGTGGAGCAGTTTTTCCTGCAAAAAGTTTTGAAATTAAATCACCGTCCAGTGCATTGCCTGTAGGTTCCACGCCAACATTGGCAAAATGCTTGTTGGTATCCATTTCACTACGTGCAACCAAATCCATATAACCAAACCGGCGCGGGTCATTATATATAATGTCAGCACGCCCATGT
>CALDZF010000152.1 GCA_937944165.1 uncultured Rhizobiaceae group bacterium
CCCATTACAGCTTCTGGCAGAAAACTCAATTATGGACATGTTGTGGATGATAATCGACACCTGATTGTTTCGGCCGGTCTTGGATGCTCCATGTTGCCGGTACGGTTTGGCACGCCCCCTGAAATTGTTTTGATAGAAACAGGCACAGGAGACGATAAAGTTAGCTAATGCTATTAAAGCTTAAAACCAGCTTGACGGACAAACTTCAATAGTTTGTTCAACCATGTATTTTTCAATTTCAGGTGGGATACTAGAAAATATACCGAGGCCAAAGTCAGATTTGCTTAGCAAGCCATGTTTTGTAAGTTCGGTAATTTGCGCACCAATGGTTGCCGATATAATAGGTCCTTTATTGGTTCCACTGCTTATACCTTTGTTCTCAGCCTTTTTAATGCTTTTGCTGAAGGCAACCATCCTTCTGTTAGCAGTTGCGCCCATGCTGTTTCCGCCAAGCATTCTTTTGACATATGCTTTGTTTGCAACTTCCTTTTGAATGATATGATTCAGTCTTTTAGCTAGTCTTTTGCTATAATAATTTTCACAAAGGCGGCTTTTTTGTACATCCATTGTACAACTAATATATTTAGCGGCCTTTCGGGGATGCAAGCTGATCTTTCCTAGTCTGGCTACATCGTTAGCTTCGTTAGGGTAATTTGGTTTTAGGCATGCTTCATGTAATTCACTATCAATAGCGTCCAAACCAACATCTGTCTTATTCACTTTAAGGTTTGCATTTACGCCAGCTATAGCGCCAAAAGCGGCAGTTGATCTATAAAGTGTTTTTTCATAAGCGCGGGCAGTTGGTGTTGTTTCGCCAGCAAAATAATCTGACTTTTGAGAGTTTTTTACGCCTGCATGTAACTCTTCACTGGACATAACAATTGTGCCTACGAAAGTGACTGATGATACAATCACAATAACAGCAGCGCCCATCAGGAATGTGCTTAATGTTGAGTCCGACTGTGTTGTTGATGCTAGATGATTAAACTCCAAATCATCATTTGAATTCATCGCGCTAAATGTAGGCTTTTTATTATTCATTACAAAAGTCCAATTTTTAATAGTAGTTTAAAATATGATTTTACCAAGTTTTCTTCAGGCAAAGGCTATTATACTCCTTGAGTCTAATAGGCCTTAAGTAAGTTGATTTTATTGACGTTTCTTTCAGCACCAGATCTTGAGGGTTTGTTACGTGCCAAACTTTTATCTTCCTGTCTTTGACATCAAAGAAGCTTTGCCAATCTTTGATTGCAGAGCATAATTTTGAATTTAGCCGCTTGTCTTTCATTCTTGTTACTAAAAAACTAGGATCGATTGCCTTATAAAAATTAAAAGCTTCAACACGAAAGCCGGCTAAAAGTGGGCCTTCAAAATTTACAAGATCAAATGGTGATTTATTCTCTACACCCAACCTGCCAAATGTATTTTCGGGTTGGTTTAATATGTTCAAAAGCAGCGGTCTATTGGAAATCATTACAAAGGCTGCGTTGCCAATGTTCTTAAAGTCCATGTTAATTAAACGTGTTGCGCGGTTTATTCTCAATAAGGTTTGTGGGTCGCCATCGCTATTTACCGCAATATCCGTTTGAGGATTTACAGGTTCTGCGTTTTCATTAAAATCTGCGAAGATTATATTTAAATTTGAAGCTAACCTTGCTTCTTCTATTGTCGCAGCATTGCTATCAAGCTTTTCGTAAATTGCCTTGAGATACTTAACACTATCACCAGAATTTATTCCGTTGTTTCTATTCGCTGCTTTGAGTTGTTCCTCAATAGGATCTGAATTACTGTACGTACCGAAACTTTGGAATAGTGCGTAGTTTACAGAGCCAAAAATTCCGATCATTGAAGCTATTGGCAATGCCAGCGCAACAAGTGTAAGAACCGCAATAGCTTTCATAATGATTTGATGAAAATCATTAGTGCTATTGTTGTGCTTAGTTCGTTCTTTTGATTCTCCAAACATATTTAAGGCCCCCAATACCTATATATGCATGATGTTTTAATCACAAATATTTTATTTTTTATTAAAAAACGTGATTTTATACTTTTCCATATGGTCCAGTGATTAGAATTTTATTACCAATTGATACATCTTTAACAAAATTGTTGGTTATTGGGTCTGTTGTTTTATTATCTTCAATTTCGATTACAAACTCTTTGTCTGTCGCTGATATAATTTGATGTTGTATCCAACCTTGTGTTCCTAGGTGTAGTTTGAGTCTATGGCCTGTGTGGGCAGGGGGTAATTGCCATGGGCACACTGTTTTTAAGGTAATTGTGGTTTTATTGCCATCTGTTTGACAGGCAGTAACTTCTGTCATGCGCGGCCATAGGGCATAATTGCTTGCATTGGATACAAGTGTTGTTTCAAGTTTAATGTCTGCATCTGCAATAACTGTAATTTTGTCACCAGGTTTTATCTCGCCGCCCTGGATAACATTTGCGTACATTCCACAGTAGATATGGCCAAAATAATCTCTAAGACCTGGTGTTACTTCTACATCGCGTTCGCCAGTTTCAGGATTAACCCCAGGCGTTGGGCAGCGGTCGATGGGACGATGTACGTCAAGGATGGTTTCGCCAATTTGTATGCGCTTACCCATCCATGAAAATTCTTCCCATGCGAGTAAATCAGATATTATTAAATTGCCTCTAAAGCGAAGCGGATCAAGTTGGGTGCCGAGTTTTTTATCCAGGGCTTTAACGCTTTCTGCATTAATAATTGAAATAGGGGTGTCGATATAGTCCCATACAGAACCTTCGCCGCGATCTAGGATTTGTGGGGGTGGTGAGAGTTCTTCTAGAGTAACAGGTTGCATGAAATCTGTAATTTCTGAGTTAGCTGCATCAAGGCTTGCTTGATTATCCAGTTTAAATTTTAATTTTTTCCCTAAAATGTTTTCTAAATGAATGGTCTCACCATCAAAATCACATTTAAATTTAGACATGCCGTCAACACGTGCATTAATAAAAAAACTGCGTGAAGGCATCCATTCTTTAGTATCGCTCACCCCTTTGGTTACGGCATACCGTCGGTCGTTGGGTATGCCTGCACCAGCTGTTAGTTTGGCTGATGCGAGTTCTTGGCCTGGAAAACCTTTAAGGGGAAAACGGTAAATTTTCTTGAGAGTTGTTTCGGTCATAATTTTCTTGCGCTATAGGATAAGATGAATCTGATGATATGGGACTTATCAATAATGTCACGCGAAAAAACAGAACTTGAGAATAGACTAATTGAAAATGGTCACGAGATGCAGGTTCGTGTCTATTATGAAGATACGGATTTTTCTGGCGTGGTGTATCATTCCAATTATTTGAAATATATGGAGCGTTCACGCACAGAATGGCTCCGCCATTTGGAGATATTTCATACAGATTTAAGCGAAGATGATAGTGCTTTTGCAATTCACCGTATGACGTTAAAGTTTGGTCCGCCTGCTGTTATAGATGATCTTCTAACGGTACGTACGCAATTGCAGAAATTGACTGGCGCACGGTCTTTTTTAAGGCAAGATGTTCTGCGAATCGATGGTCAAGGCGAAGAGATTATGCTGTGCGGCGCAGACGTTGAGGTTGCCTTTATCAATCATGGGGGAGGCGCTAAACGTTTCCCTGATGATTTGCGTGCAAAATTAGGTGGGTAACTTTGCAAGTAACCGAAGTTTTATTTGTAGGTTTTTGGCATAAATCCTAACACTTCATTAACCATAATAGATTCTAACGTAACCTAGAGTCATTTCTGGTTTTGCAGGTTTTGGAATGTGACATTCTTTGACCACAGTTTTGACTATTAAGAAGTTAGAACAATTCGGGTTACGGTTATGCCTGGATTTTAATTAAGAAAGATATGAACCCCATGATTGAAACTGCAATTTTTGGCGTGTCTTCTGCATTTGCCCAAGGTTTGGAAACTTCTGAACTGGGTGGAACGGTGGATGTTTCGCTTCTTTCATTGTTTTTGGAAGCTGGTCTGATTGTAAAATTGGTTATGATTGGTCTTTTGCTTGCTTCTGTATGGAGCTGGGGAATTATTATTGATAAATGGTTCTTGTATAAAAGAACCAAAAAGCAGCTTGATCGTTTTGAAAAAGTTTTTTGGTCGGGGCAGTCACTTGAAGAACTTTATAAATCACTTGCTGATCGCAACCCAACGGGAATGGGCGCGCTGTTTGTTGCTGCCATGCGTGAGTGGAAACGTTCTTTTGAACGCGGCGCAAGTTCTCAAATTGGTCTTGGAACACGTATTGATAAAGTGCTGGATGTTTCATTGGCAAAAGAGGCTGAGCGTCTTGAAACACGTTTGATGTTTTTGGCAACAGTAGGGTCTGCCACACCTTTTGTTGGTCTTTTTGGAACGGTAATTGGTATTATGACATCGTTTCAGGCGATAGCAGGTTCTAAATCCACAAACCTTGCAGTTGTGGCGCCTGGTATTGCTGAGGCCTTACTTGCGACAGCACTTGGCCTTCTTGCTGCCATTCCTGCGACAATTTTTTATAATAAGCTTTCTTCTGATGTCGGAAAAATTACCCTGCGCCTTGAAGGCTTTGCTGATGAATTCTCTGCCATTCTTTCTCGTCAAATTGATGAGAAATCAAGTCAGGCTAATCAGCAACATCCACGTGCTGCTGAATAAGGATTAAAGAATATGGGAATGTCCATGGGATCCTCCGGTGGCGGAGGCAGTAAAAGACGCCGTTCCAAGCGTCACATGCCAGTGAGCGAGATTAACGTCACGCCATTTGTTGATGTGATGCTTGTGCTGTTAATTATTTTTATGGTTGCTGCACCGCTTCTCACGGTAGGTGTGCCGATTGATTTGCCTGAGACAGCTGCAAAATCTTTGCAGCCAGAAACACAACCCATCACAATTTCAGTGAACCAAGAGGGTAAGGTTTTCATTCAGGAAAGCGAAATTCTTCAAGATGAAGTTGTAGCCAAATTGGAAGCTATTGCTCAAAACGGTTATGAAGAACGTATTTTCGTGCGTGGTGATAGTGAAGCAGCTTATGGAACTGTCGTGAAAATTATGGCTAGGATTTCTGCTGCCGGTTATAAGAAAATTGGTTTGGTTACATTACAAGAGCAGGGGCAATAAACGTCCATGAAGTTAGGTACAACACTTTCTGGTGTAGCACATGCTGTCATTCTCTCTTGGGGATTATTAACTGCGTCTGCACCGCCACCTCTGGAAGTGGCAGATGTCGAATCTGTGCCAATTGATATTGTTCCAATTGAAGAACTTGCAAATGCAGTAAAAGGTGCGCAAGAGGCAGAGATAACGGATACGCCTGCACCAACGCCTACTAAAAAACCAGAGACAAATCCTGATGCACAAAACGTTGGTGATGCAAAGCAAGATACAAAAGTTGAGACTGAGGCAAAGCCTGAGGATATTCCAACAGAAGAAACTGCTGAAGCTGTAAAAGCGCCTGTGCCTCAACCAAAGCCTGTACCAGAGGAAACACCTGTCAAGGAAGTAGAAAAGCCTACAGCAAAAGCAACAGAAGTTGCCGCACTTCCTGATCCCGCAACGCCTGTTGAACCAGAACCACCTGTTGAAAAACCAGTTGTTGAACCAAAGCCGGTAGAAAAAGTTGAGCCTGTTGAAGAAGTTGTTGAGCCAGAGCCAGTTGTAAAAGAAGATGGTGTTGAAGAGCTCATCAAGAAAAACAGAATTCCTGTTCCTGTGGTTGCTTCTCGCCCTAAACCTGCAAAGCCTAATACTGCCAAGACTGATGACCGTAAAGAACTTGCTGAATTAACCAAAAGTAAAAGTGGCAAGCCTGATGCACCGAAGAAAAAAGCACCTGCTAAAAAAGAAACCAAGGTAATCAACAAGAAGAAAGCTTCTGGTGGTGGTCAAAAGAAATCAGTTAAGACAGCTTCACTTGGAACAAAACAAGGTAAATCTGGCGGGAAGCTGTCTCGTACAGAATTAGATGCTTTACGTTCAGCTGTAGAAAAATGTGCTAGTGGATTAAGTGGTCAACTTATATCAGAAAGTTTGAATATTAAAATTGTCATCAGACTTGCGCCAGATGGTAGTATTAAAAGTATTCCGCTCATAGATGCGCAAGGTGGAACTTCGGCTGAACAAAAACGATTTGGTCCTGCGATGCTCCGCGCTGTTAAACGTTGTGCGCCTTATGACTTTTTACCAAAAGATAAATATGACGCTTGGGCAGAAATTGTACCAACATTCCATCCAGCTCAAATGTTTCAATAAGATTTAATACCCAGAGGAAACCCAATGTTTTCGATTATTCAAAGATTTTTTATAAGCTTACTTGTAGTGTTTGCTTTTGTGTCAACTGCCAACGCGAGAATTGAATTTGATATTACAAAGGGTAATGTCGAGCCGCTACCCGTAGCGATTATGGATTTTCAGGGTGATGAAGTTGCTCAAAACATTTCTGCTGTGATTGCGAGTAATTTGCGCAATTCGGGGCTGTTTAAAATTACGGATAAAGCCGCTTTTATTCAAAAGTCCCTTGGCGTTGGTAATCCTCCAAAATTTGAAGATTGGCGTGTGATTAACGTTCAAGCGCTTGCCAATGGTGCAGTTAGCCGATTGGGTGATGGTCGCCTGCGTGTTGATTATCGGTTGTGGGATGTTTTTGCCGCAGATGAAGTTTTTCCGGGTAAACGCATAGAAATTGAAGAAAAATTCTGGCGTCGTGCGGCGCATATTATTTCTGATAAAATCTATGAAGGCCTGACGGGTGAGAAAGGTTATTTTGATACGCGCGTTGTGTTTGTTGATGAATCTGGGCCAAAAAATAAACGCGTTAAACGCTTGGCGATTATGGATCAGGATGGCGCTAATGTTCGCACACTTACGCGTGGTAGTGATTTGGTTTTGACACCACGTTTTTCACCGACACGACAGGAAATTACTTATATGTCATTTGAAGGGGGGCAACCGCGCGTTTACCTCTTGCAAATTGAAACGGGTCAACGTGAAGTCGTTGGTAATTTTCCGGGAATGACTTTTTCACCGCGCTTCTCACCGGATGGGCAAAGGATTGTCATGAGCCTTCAGCAAGATGGTAATGCCAATATTTATTCTCTGGATTTACGCTCTCGTAGTACAACGCGCTTAACAAGTGGTGCAGCGATTGATACAGCGCCTTCTTACGCGCCAGATGGGTCGCGTCTTGTCTTTGAATCAGATAGAGGCGGTCGCCAGCAACTTTATGTAATGAGTGCAAATGGTGGTGAGCCTAGGCGTATTTCATTTGGCAATGGCCGTTATTCAACGCCAGTTTGGTCACCACGCGGTGATTTGATTGCCTTTACTAAACAATCTGGTGGTCAATTTCTGATCGGGGTTATGAAACCAGACGGCAAGGGTGAGCGAATTTTGGCAGAAGGATTTCACAATGAAGGACCAACATGGGCACCTAATGGCCGTGTGTTGATGTTCTTCCGTGAAACACCAGGTGCTCAAGGTGGACCCAAACTTTATTCAGTTGATATAACAGGCCGCAATGAACGTCGTGTCAATACACCTTCATTTGCCTCAGATCCTGCGTGGTCACCCTTGTTGGATTAAGGTACTTGATTGATTGTAGTGGAATAATTATCTGAACAATACATCGTCGCCATTTTGACATAATGCAATGCTCAAAAAGGCAAAAGGGACATAGATCAGCATAAATTATATTGTTTATGGCATAAGTGAAACAAAAAGGCTTTTAGGGTTTGTTAACCTAGTTTCTTGAGAGGGAATTAACCTGAACAAGTTATTATCAAAGTCAATAAACTTTTATAGGAGCGACGGGCAAATGCTTGCTGCAACATCAATTTTAAAATCTCCTGCATTTCTGGCATTGGCACTAGGCCTTGCAGTGGCAGGTTGTGCAAAAAAAGACAAACTACCAGATAATTCTGGCCAACTTGGTTTAAATAATGGCGTGGGCAATGGTTCTGGCGGCGCTCCAGACGGTTCGCAACAGCAATTTACCACTGAAATTGGCGACCGTGTTTTCTTTGAAACAGACTCATCAACCCTAACGCCTCAAGCGCGTCAGGTCTTGACTGGGCAAGCACAATGGCTAATCCGTTATCCGCAACACCCGATTACAATTGAAGGCCATGCGGACGAACGTGGCACACGAGAGTATAACCTTGCGCTGGGTGCGCGTCGTGCAGCAGCAACACGTGACTTCCTTGCATCTCAAGGCGTTCCAAGAAATCGTATTCGTACTATTTCTTTTGGTAAAGAACGTCCAGTTGAAGTATGTAATGACATTTCATGTTGGTCAAAAAACCGTCGTGCGAGAACAGCGCTTTCTGCACCTCAAGGCTAGGTTTAGTTTTTAACTTATTGTTATTAGGCGGTTCGTTTGAGCCGCCTTTTTGCATTTATGGCACTATAAATATTATTTTTTGCATAGGTAGGCGGTATCTCAACAAATTTTAGACGTAGTTTTATTGCTAAATTAAGATATGACTGTTTCATTACAGTTATTACTTTAAATTTGGGGAATTACGAATGAAAAGACTATTTCTTTCCTTGTGCCTTGGTTGTGCGGTTATCATGCCAGCGCAGGCAATTGAACCTGGAACACCGATCATTAAAGCGCAATCTGGGGATGCTGCTTATCGGGTTAGTGTTTTAGAAGAGCAAGTACGCCAATTAAATGGCCGTATTGAAGAGCTAACGTTTCAACTTTTAGAGTTGCAGGAACGTTTGCGTCGTCAAAATGAAGATAATGAGTTTCGCTTTCAGGAATTGGAAGAGAAAAAAGGCTCTTTGGATGACGGAACTACAGACAATATTGCCTCCAATGATGATGGAGATGCTGGCTTGGAAAAGCCCCAGCCGTCTGATCCAGAACCTGTATTTAATACTGAATCAGACGGTAATACTCAAACTGTAGAAACAGAAATTACAACAGCGCCGCCTAGTATAGATGGCGTTGAACTTTTTCAAGGTGAAAGCGGGTTGGATCCTAATCCATCTGGCTCGCTTGGCACTATTTTATTTGACGAAAATGGCAATATAATTGATACCACAATAGGTAAGCCACTTGATCTAACGTCCCTGCCTAAAGCTGGTGAAGAAGCTGACAATCTGCCGCAAGATGCTGATGGGCTTTTTGATCTTGGTTTTGAGCATGTGCAAATAGGGCGTTATCAGGATGCAGAAATTGCTTTGGTTAAATTTTCTGAAAATTTCTCCGATCACCCTCGTATGCCTGAAGCAAGGTTTTGGCTAGGTGAAAGTTATCTGGCACGTAGCCAGTTTAAACAAGCTGCTGAAGTTTATCTGGATGCCCAAAGAAAATGGCCTAATAGCAAGTTTGGAGCTCAGACGCTTCTTAAACTGGGAGTGTCTGTTGCAGGGCTTAACCAGCGTGAACTAGCGTGTGCTACCTTTGCCAAGGTTTTGCAAAAATACCCAAACTCGTCTAGGGTCATACGCAGGAATGTTGCATATGAGCAAAATGCTGCGCGTTGCCTTACTAATTAATCTTATTATTGAAATTTTAATACCGTGAACCCTGATCTTAATCCGCTAAAAATATTCAAGGAAATTGATACGGATAATACCATTCTGGTTGCTGTATCTGGAGGAAGCGATTCCATTGCATTATTGCTTTTGGCTTCTGCTTGGGCAGGTCATGTTGGCGCCAATTTACAGGTTGTAACGATTGATCATGGTTTACGGCCGGAAGCGGCTGCAGAGGCTGCTTTTGTATCTGGTGTTAGCGAAGGTTTAAACTTACCGCATCTAACGATTGCATGGGAAGGGTTAAAGCCAGAGAGCGGCATTTCCAATGCTTCAAGAACCGCACGATATCAGCTTTTAGAAGAGTTTGCCTTGGATATTGGAGCAAAGACCATTCTTGTTGGGCATACGGCAAATGATCAGGCAGAAACAATTTTAATGCGCAATGCCAGAGGCGAAGAGGGGCAACAAGACAGAGGGTTGTCAGGAATTGCGCCCCTGATGATTTTGCCCCAACGTACTAAACTTGTAAGACCTCTTCTGGGATTTAGCAGAAATACATTACGTTGCTATCTTAAAGAAATGAGCCAGAGCTGGATTGAAGATCCCAGCAATCTTGATGAGACTTATGAGCGCGTTAGAATTCGTAATCGCCTTAAGGATAATGAAAGCCGTATCTTTAATATTTGTTATCTGGCAACACTTGCTGGCAGATTGCGTAAAGTGGTTAGCGATGAAGCAGCTTCGATACTTGCTGAAAACCTTAAAATTTCTCAAGGGCCGCTATATAGTTTTCCTAAGCAAGCTTTTGAAAACAAACCTGAACCCGTCAAGAAGTTAATCTTGCAAGTGTTGATCGCAATTGCTGGGGGGGCTGAGTATTATGTCTCCAGCCACAGTATTTCAAAACTCTTTGAAAGTGAAACGACAAGCCGTATGACACTTGGGCGTTGTGTTATAGAAAAATCAGAAAATAATTTTAAATTCTATCGTGAAAAACGTAATTTACCATCAATCATGATTGGGCCAGGCGAT
>CALDZF010000153.1 GCA_937944165.1 uncultured Rhizobiaceae group bacterium
AGCAATTACCGGTACATGAACGGCATCAGATATGGCTTTGGTAAGAGGTAAATTATAACCCACTTGTGTGCCATCACGATCCATCGAAGTTAGCAAAATTTCACCTGCACCTTTTGAGACGACCAATTGTGCAAATTCAACGGCATCAATGCCTGTTTCCTTGCGCCCGCCATGTGTGAATATTTCCCAACGATCTGTTTCATCTTCACTTGACACTTTCTTTGCATCAATGGCAACGACAATGCATTGGTCACCAAATTTATCAGATGCCTCGGCTACAAAATCAGGATTTTTCACGGCAGTTGTATTTATAGAAACCTTATCAGCTCCAGCCAAAAGCAGTTTACGTATGTCAGCCACTTCGCGCACGCCCCCACCAACCGTCAATGGCATGAAGCATTGTTCAGCCGTACGCGTAATCATATCAAAGGTTGCCGCACGACCTTCAGAAGTTGCGGTAATATCCAAAAACGTCAACTCATCCGCACCCGCCGCATCATAGGCAATCGCCGCTTCAACCGGATCACCGGCGTCGATGAGGTCTACAAAATTAACACCTTTAACAACGCGGCCGTCTGCAACATCCAGACATGGGATTATTCTGACTTTAAGGGTCATAATATACTACCTCCTCCTTGTGGGGAGGTTGGCGAACGAAGTGAACCGGTGGGGGTAAATCTGTTTGATAAGAATTCAAAGCTCAACAAGGCAACAGAGTTTGGAAACCCCCACCCACTCTGCTGCGGTCTAAGACCTTGCAATCGTGTGCCTCCCCACAAGGAGGAGGCTAAACCCGAAATACTCATTTCAAAACCTCTAACGCCTCACCTGCATCCAACCTACCATCATAAAGTGCGCGGCCTGTTATGGCGCCTTCCAGTTTTTGGCATTCTGGTGAGGCGAGTTTTTTTACATCTTCTATTGAGGCCAGTCCGCCAGATGCGATAACGGGGATGGAAACTGATTCTGCTAGCTCGATTGTGGAGAGCCAGTTGATACCTGCCAGGATGCCATCGCGGTCTATGTCTGTATAGATAATGGCAGATACGCCTGCACCCTCAAATTTTTGGGCGAGTTCTATAACACCCAGTTCAGAAGCTTCTGCCCAGCCTTCAACGGCGACCTTGCCGCCCTTGGCATCAATACCAACAGCAATTTTGTCAGGGAATTTTTTGCAAGCCTGTTTGACCAGTTCAGGATCGCGCACAGCAATGGTGCCTAAAATCACACGCGCAATACCTTTATCCAGCCAATGGGCAATGTGATCGAGCGTTCTGATACCACCACCCAATTGAACGGGGTTTTTGGTATTCGCTAAAATCGCTTCTACCGCTTTGCCGTTGACGGTCTCTCCTTCAAAGGCGCCATTCAGATCGACCACGTGGAGCCATTTGAAACCCTGATCTTCAAACGCTTTGGCTTGTGCGCCTGGGTCTTGATTATAGACAGTTGCCTCATTCATATCACCAAGCTTAAGCCTGACGCATTCGCCGTCCTTGAGATCTATGGCTGGGAAAAGAATTTTTCTCATAAATATATATACCAACTCACGAATGCATCTTTATTTTGTGTGTCCTCGAAGCAAAGCTTCTGCCGGCAACACGGGCAACCATCTTTTAGATCTATAGCTGGGAAAAGAATTTTTCTCACTAAGGCTTCCACTTCAAAAAGTTAGTGATTAAAGCCAGTCCCAAACGCTGGCTTTTTTCCGGATGGAACTGAGTACCCACCATATTATCACGGCCAATAATTGCGGTTACTGCCCCACCATAGTTTGTGGTAGCAATGCATTCGTCAGGGTTTTGATATTCCATATGGTAGGAATGAACAAAATAAGCATGCAGGCCTTTTTCACCTGTTGTAATACCTTCAAGTATTGGGTGTATTTGCTTTATATCAAGCGTATTCCAGCCAATTTGTGGAATTTTTAAGTCTTTATCATCAGGCTCCATTCGAACCACATCACCTTTAATAAAATTAAGGCCGTTGGTGGTTGCTTTTTCAAGCCCTCGAGAGGCCATTAATTGCATACCAACGCAGATACCAAGAAACGGTATTGCCTGTTGTATAACTTTTTCTTTTAGAGCTTCTACCATGCCGTCCACCGCATCCAGTCCCGCACGGCAATCAGCATATGCACCAACGCCTGGTAGAATAATACGATCTGCTTTTAATACCCAGTCAGCATCACTGGTCAGTTGAATATCAGCAGTAATTCCCGCTTCACGGCTTGAACGTTCAAATGCTTTTTCAACAGAGCGAAGATTGCCTGATCCATAATCTATAATGGCTATACGCATGGTTATTCCGGAAAGAGGCTTGTGTTATTCTGATTTAGTACATTGCCAGAAATTACACTATTATTGCTCGGTACTCTTGTATAGTGAGGTTTTGCCAGTAATCTACCTGAATTGATAATAAATCTAATTTCTGCTTCTTCGATATTATCACCTTCAACAATACCAGCATATTGCCAACCTTGAGCTTCCAAATTATTGCGTACTAATTGATACCCTTCCAATAAAAGATAAAACCCTGGCAAAATTGAAAGATAGGAAATCGCTATACTTGGGTATGAAACAGCTAATAAAATAATTGCACACATCACTACAATATAGGTTAACAATGCCAACCACAGTTTTTGCCACGCCAGCCAAAAGGGTGGAAAAATAAGCGCAAGTTTTGCCTTTGTGTCAGGCACAAGACGAAATTCTTCTTCATGATTTTTGAATATATCTTTTGGCGGTATATATGCAGTGTAACTTGTCATAAACATTGTTTAACGCCAGACAGTGAATGTTACAACTGTTTAGGCAAAAAATGAATTTTCTTAAGAAATTAAATTTAGTAAATTCATAAAATCTTCCTAACAGAACTGGCATCATTCTTGCTTTGTATTCAATACCTTGTTGGAGACAAAAATGGCTGATAGCAAAATACCATCAAAAGAAGATATTGCTGATGCAATTTATACTTATAGTTGTACCAAAAATTGTTTAGGGGTTTACGGTAATTCAGCAGGCTGTTGCACAATGGATAAACGAAATTATATCATCGGAAAAGTGCCTGACGCAAAAGCATTCTTGAAACGTTACCGCATGACAGTCGATAAAAATGCTAAATATGAAGAAGTCTTCATAGAATTTGAAGAAGGAAAAAAGCTATTTCCTGATCGGCCCATTTGGCAAGATCCGGAAAACTTTCCAGCGATACGTGTTTTGATGGATAATGTGCGTTACCCATGCAGATTTTTAGGAGAAAACGATTTATGTACAGTGCATGAGATCAGGTCTCAAACCTGTCGTAATTTCACATGTGCTCACGTAAATGACTTGCTTCAAAAACTATCTGTAGATGATATTTAAAGCGAGCCTTTTGTCGAAGGAATACGATCTGCCTGACGCGGATCAATTTCCATCGAAGTGCGCAGCACACGGGCTACAGCCTTGAAACAAGTTTCCGCAATGTGGTGATTATTATCACCGTAGTGATTGGTCACATGCAAAGTAATGCCCGCATGTTGAGAAAATGCCTGAAAGAACTCCTTGAAAAGTTCCGTATCATAATCACCCACTTTGGGTGCTGAAAAATTTACATCCCAAATCAGGTATGGTCTGCCTGAAACATCTACTGCCGCACACGTTAGGGTTTCATCCATTGCCAAATCTAGCGAAGCATAACGCGTAATGCCCTTGCGATCACCCAAAGCTTTAGAAATTGCTTGACCCAGGGCAATACCGACGTCTTCAGAGGTATGATGCGCATCAATGTGCAAATCACCATTGCATCTGACTTTCATATCAATCAGAGAATGACGCGAAAGCTGGTCCAGCATATGATCAAAGAAACCCGCGCCTGTTTTGATATCATATTCGCCAGTGCCATCGATGTTGATTTCAACGGTGATATCTGTTTCTGCCGTTTTACGTGACAATTTCGCTTTACGCATAACCATTACTCTTATGTCAGTTTGATTGTTTGATGCTTCTATACCAAGACAATCTTACAAAATCTATAACGCAGACCTTAACCATAAATTCGCAGAATAAATTTGAAATACGCTTGAAACCTCTTACATTGGTGAAAACAAACCAACTCAAGGCTCGTAAATGTCAAAACTCCCTTCCATGCACGCAACGACAATTGTAACTGTTCGAAAAGGCAATAAGGTTGTTATTGCCGGTGATGGACAAGTTAGCCTTGGACAAACCGTGATTAAAGGCAACGCGCGTAAAGTGCGCCGCATCGGAAAAGATCAAGATATTATCACAGGTTTTGCGGGTGCAACGGCTGATGCTTTCACTTTGCTTGATCGATTAGAGAAAAAAATCGAGCAATATCCAGGGCAATTGATGCGTGCCTGCGTAGAGCTTGCCAAAGATTGGCGTACAGATAAATACCTTCGCAATCTTGAAGCCATGATGTTGGTTGCCGATAAAAATGTCTCGCTTTGCGTCACCGGTAATGGCGATGTGCTTGAACCTGAAGACGGCATTATGGCAATTGGGTCAGGTGGCAATTATGCACTGGCCGCAGCACGTGCCCTTTCTGATAGCAAACTGCCTGCAGAAAAAATCGCAGAAAAAGCGATGAAAATTGCAGGCGAGATTTGTGTCTACACAAACCACAGCCTCATAGTCGAAACGCTGGATGCTGAATAATATCAACGCCTCTGCAATCTTACTTATAACTTTCCCTTTAAGGTAATTTCATATGACTGACTTTTCACCCCGCGAAATTGTTTCCGAACTGGATCGCTTTATCATCGGCCAAAAAGATGCGAAACGTGCTGTTGCGATTGCACTTCGTAACCGCTGGCGCCGTCAGCAGTTGGAAGGCTCTCTCAAAGAAGAAGTCATGCCGAAAAATATTCTTATGATTGGGCCCACTGGCGTTGGTAAAACTGAAATCTCACGCCGCCTTGCTAAAATGGCTGGCGCGCCTTTCCTGAAAGTTGAAGCAACCAAGTTTACGGAAGTTGGATATGTTGGTCGTGATGTTGAACAAATTATTCGTGATCTAGTTGAGATTGGTATCAGTCTAGTGCGCGAGAAAAAGCGGGAAGCTGTTAAAGCCAAAGCGCATTTGGCAGCAGAAGAGCGGGTTCTTGATGCACTCGTTGGTGATACTGCCAGCCCCGCAACAAGAGAGAGTTTCCGCAAGAAATTGCGCAGTGGCGAAATGGATAATAAAGAAATCGAGATAGAAGTGGCTGACACTTCAAACCCGATGGGTGGTATGGATATTCCTGGTATGCCAGGTGGCAGTGTAGGCGTTCTTAATCTTGGTGAGATGTTTGGCAAGGGCTTTGGCGGACGCACAAAGAAGAAGAAGACTACTGTAATTGAATCTTACGAAGCTTTGATCGCTGATGAGTCAGACAAGCTGCTGGATGATGAAAGCATTGTTTCTGAAGCCATTGAGGCTGTTGAAAATAACGGCATCGTTTTTCTTGATGAGATTGACAAGATTGCGGTAAATGACCAGCGTTCCAGTGCTGGTGTATCACGCGAAGGGGTTCAACGTGATCTTCTGCCACTGATTGAAGGCACAGTTGTTTCCACCAAACACGGGCAGGTTAAAACAGACCATATTTTATTCGTTGCCTCAGGTGCGTTTCACGTTTCCAAGCCCTCCGATCTTTTGCCTGAACTTCAAGGCCGCTTGCCAATTCGTGTTGAATTACGCGCCTTGGAAAAAGACGATTTCCGACGGATCTTAACTGAGCCTGAAGCAAGTCTCGTGAAGCAATATGTTGCTCTGTTAAAAACAGAAGGGGTAGAACTTGAGTTTACTGATGATGCAATAGATAAAATTGCTGATATAGCCGTTGATCTCAACTCGACCATTGAAAACATTGGAGCAAGACGATTGCAAACTGTCATGGAACGCGTGCTCGATGAGATATCTTTTACAGCGCCCGATTTGACAGAAGAAGTCGTTAAAGTTGACGCTAAATACGTGAAGAAACATTTAGGTGAACTGGCCAAAGATGTCGATTTAAGCCGTTATATTCTCTAGACAATTTGATTCTCACAAAAAATTTCAAATGTTACTGTCGACTCTTGTATGTAAAATATGCAATTTACCTATAAGACTTAACGTAAGGTAGGGTTTGATATATTGATGCGTAAATTATTAACAGTTTTGGCAATTGGCATATTGGGTGTATCACTGTTTTCGCCAGCCTATGCTATTACTAAAGTGCCAGCTGGTAATAGAAGCGCGTCTCAACCTAAAATTCCGTCTGGTTCAATATCACGAACCCGTTCAACGAATGGCAGTTTTCAGGCAAAATATGAGAAAATTCGCGATCTGATAAAGACTAACAAGAAACTTCAAAGCGGCATTAAAAAAGCAGCGAGGCAATATGGCATTAAACCAATCCATATCGTTGGTGCGCTTGTTGGTGAACATACTTATAATGTTGATGCTACAGATACATTACAGACCTATGTTATAAAGGCTATTTCGTATTTTAAGGAAGACATTGACTTTTCACATAACAAAGAGTCTGTGACAAAATTTGTAAAGCGCCCGCAATTTTCAAAGTGTGAGACGTTAAAGAATTCATATGACTTATGGAGTTGTCGTGAGAATGTGTGGAAGGCAAAATTTCAAGGTAAAAGCGTCGATGGCAAAAGCTGGCCAAATGATCGCTTTGGGCGGGTCTTCTTTCAACCCTTTTATGCAGGGCAAACTTTTGGGCTAGGGCAAATTAACCCACTTACAGCGCTTCAAGTTACAGATCTTGTTGCCCAAAAAAGCAAAAAGAAAAAGCTTTCAGCTAATAAGGCAAATGAAGTTTATAAAACCATTATAAACCCTGATACAACTTTAATTTATATGGCTGCAATTATTCGTACTTCAATTGATAGCTATAAGAAGATTGCAGGCTATGACATTTCTGATAACCCTGGTATTACTGCCACTTTATATAATTTGGGTGATGTAAAAACCCGCGCACGTCGGGCAAAATCCAGTGGCAGCCTTCCAAAAGAAAATTATTATGGCTGGTTGGTAAATGATAAACAAAGCGAACTTGAAGCTATTTTGAAGTAAGCTTTTTAATTTCAGCTATTAATTTTTTACAATCCTTTTCAGTTAATTTTGCAATTTCATCTGATAATAGATTTGCAAGGCTGGTAGCACTTGCTGAAAGGTTTTCCGTGTCTACAACAACACGCGTATGGGAGGAAGCTGCAAGCTTTTGAAACTCCTCCGCATCATCCCAAATAATATTAAAATAACCAATTACACGTTGTAAAAATTGCCAACTGGGTTCTCCTCGATGCCCACGCTCAAGTGCTGAAAGATAAGCTGCAGAAATTTTTAAATCTTCTGCCATTTGTTTTTGATTGACACCTTTTAAAGCACGGAGCTCACGCATCTTTATACCAAAGGGCGTCATTTTTTCGCTGCTCTTACAAGATTTCTAAGCCTGACATAAAGTGCGCCACCACCGCCATGGGTAATATGTGCTTCGTGATAGCCACTTGTATATTTCCTAAACTCAGGTTCTGATAACCAACGTGGAACAGCTTGTTTTAATATTCCCTCGCCTCTGACACCCTTGCCAGTAATTACCAAAATAGTTCGCTTGCCTAATTGATAAGACGTTTCAATATAACGATACAGCCTTGAATGTGCTTCAGCTTGTGTCATGCCATGTAAATCAATTCGCCCATCAATGCCTGTTCGCCCTTTGGCAATTTTACGTGTCACAGATTGATCAAGCAAGGAAGGCTTAGGGGCAAGTGCTATATTTATAAAAGGTTCAGGCACAAAGGGACGAATAATACGAGGCGAGCCTTTAATTGGTTGAGGGCGAGGAATATTCATTTCGCCGATCTCTGCCTTAAATTCCAGGCTGGCTCGGTTACTGTGAAGCGGTTTTGTCGTTTTTTTAACCCGCTCCCAAAGTTCTCTATCTTCTTTGCGTTTCTTTGACATTGTTATACTGCAATCATATGCCTTTGGGGTACAGAACAATAAAGTCTGTATCATGCCTGACACTACCAGCAAGTGTACCAGCTTCCTTGCCTGAACCAATGAAAATATCACCGCGTTGCTTACCAACAATTGCTGAACCTGTATCTTGAGCAATCATTAGACGTTGATAAAGCTTTGATTGATTTGGCAAGGGTTTGTGCGTCGAAAGCCACACAGGCGTGCCATAAGCATGAACGGATTTATCAACCGCCAAACTTCTACCCGCTGTTAGTTGAACGCCAGCAGCAGCAATCGGTCCAAAGTCCGGGTCATGGCCCTCAAGCTCTTTAAAGAAAATAAATGAACGGTTTTCATGCAATAATTTTTGCCCACGCTCTAAATCAGCTTCAAGCCAGGCTCTTATGTTGACCATATTAGCCTGTTCCAGCGGCATAATTTCACGTTTTACTAAAAGCTTGCCAATAGATGTATAAGGATGACCCGTCTTGCCTGCATAAGATACACGCGCAGAAGTACCATCATTGAACAATAATCGAGCTGAACCCTGTATATGGATATAAAAACCTTCAACCACTGATTTAAGCCAGAAAAGTTCAAGTCCACGCTCTTGTAATGCGCCGCTATCAATTTGTCCCCTGTCAAAAAATTCGACTAGGCCTTTATCGGTTTGCTTAGCCCATTCAAGAGAAGGATCAAGATTTGCCGGCCTGTTATCAGGGTTGATTTTTACCAAGTCGTGGGGACGACGATACAAGGGATAAGAAAACTCTTCTGTCTGTTTGCGAGAAGCTTCAACTTCCGGTTCGAAGTAAGCTGTTACAAACCCGCTTTCTTTCTTATAAGTATGAGGCTCGAAATGTTTTTCGAAAAACTGTCTTGCGCTTTCTTTTCCAAGTTTATCAATATCAAGTTCAAGCGCCAGCTTTGCGACTGCCAAAAGTTCTTTTGACGGATTAACCGCAATTCGGCTTACAAAAGATCTTTTTTCAAATGCTTTTGCCGACATTCTAAAACACGATAGTGCGGCAATATGATCATCTTGTTGCCATCCCTTAAGGTCGTCAAAGGAAACTTTACGCCAATCTTGAGCCATTTTAAGCCCCGGCTTCAGTCGCTACCAGTTTCCAATTTGGATCGTTGGAACGTGTATCACGCGCAAATGTCCAAATATCTTTGACACGAGCAATATCCTTATCATCACCTTCAATGATAACGCCTTCTTTATCATAGGTAGCTGAAACAATCTGAGAAACAAATTTAATGGTTATATGTGCTTCAAAATCTTTAACTTCTGCAGCATGCACACCAGACTCATCAATACCTATAAAGGTTGATTTTACCGTTTCACCAAGTGCTTCACGTTCATCAATTACTGATTTGAAACCTTTATATACTTCGCTTGAAAGAAGATTTTCAAGTGTTTGCGTATCGCCTTGTGCAAATGCATTAACAATCATTTCATATGCCATATCAGCGCCAGCCATAAATTCCTTTGGATTGAAATTATCATCTGCTTTCAAGATATCTTTCAAACCCTTGTTTATTTTGGTGCGCGGCTTGGCAATTTTATCAATCTGCGCAAGTCTTGGATCTTTGCCATCGAGATCAGCATCAGCACTTGTATTATTGCTTTTTGTTCGTGTTGGAAGCTTCACTACATTATCAGCTGCAGCACCCTCTTCTTGTTTTTGTCTTTTTTCTTTCTCGCGATTAAACATATCGCTCAAATCTTCCTGATGGCCGGTTTTTTGACCCAGGACTGATCTTAGTTTTAAAAGCACGACTACTGCCGCTACGAGAATTGCTATTGTAATTGAATCAAAGGATTGCATAGTGTTCGCCAATTAATAAGATTTTACTACTATATAGACCTTGAGTAAGAACTTGCAAAGGTAGCCATTCAAATTCTCTTCAATCATTCCTATATGTGATTAACAACAACAAGACTGTGATTATTTCATGCATTTAGGCCTTATACCCTTTTTACTTCTTTTTATCCCGATTTTGGAGATTGCAGTATTTATTCTTATCGGCGGTCAAATTGGCGTTTTATCAACTTTAGGCATGATTTTGCTAACTGCAATTCTTGGCTCCATATTGTTGCGAATACAAGGGTTTGCAACGCTTGCGCGTATACAAGAACAGTCAAGAAATGGTGCGATTCCAGGTAAGGAACTTGTCAGTGGTGTAATGATTATGATTGCAGGTGTTTTACTCCTCACACCCGGATTCGTAACCGATTCAATCGGTTTTTTGCTTTTCTTTCCACCATTCAGACAATTTTTATGGTCAGCACTAGCTTCAAAAGTCGTAGTTCAAACTAAAAGTGCTTTTGGACAAGGGCAAAATCCTTTTGATAATCAACGACCACCAACGCCAGAAGATGTGGTGGATTTAGACTCTTCAGAGTTTTCTGAAAAACCAAACCCCGACACACCGTGGAATAAACTTAACGATAAATAACGCGTAATTGATAACTTCTTGTTTCAAATTTCAGGACGTGCTAGCCAGCATGTGAGAACGATGCAAATAAGCATCACTTATAACTATATTAAACACTCAAGGTTTTACCATGGCTAAAAAAGAAACACCAAAGAAAGCTGATGCAGCAAAAACAGAAGCAAAAGAAGGTTCAGAAGTGGCACCTGCCATGAATATTCTGGCGCAATATGTAAAGGATTTTTCATTTGAAAATCCAAATGCACCAGGTTCACTGCGCCCTCGCGATAAGGCACCTGAAATTAATATTAATATTAATGTTAATCCAAATGCGATGTCAGAAACTGATTTTGAGGTTGAGTTAAAGCTCGATGCCAAGGCAACCGATGGTGATGAAATCCTGTTTAATGTTGAATTGGTCTATGCAGGTATTTTCCGCTTTACAGGCATGCCACAAGAAATGCTGCAAATGGCTGTATTAATTGAAGCGCCACGCTTATTATTCCCGTTTGCGCGTCAAATTATGGCTGATGCAACGCGCAATGGCAGCTTCCCGCCGTTAATGATTGATCCGGTTGATTTTGCGCAATTATTCCAGCAGCGCATGGCGCAACAGCAAGAAACTGAAGGCACTGCCTAACAATCTTTTATTATTCCCCTTTGGTGGCAACATTAAAGGGGATGTATCAAAGACTTCCTGTTTTTTTCCAAATTGAATTTTCGCCTAAAGTCTCAACAAAGGCTTTGTGGCGTTCTATATCTTCACTGCTTAATGGCGATTTTAAAGGCTTGGGTCTTTGTAATATTTGGACTGAACCGTCTTCATTAAAAGTTGTGTTTTCATTTTCTGTTTGTTCGTGTTCAAGGCTAAACGAAGCCTGACGCCCGCCCAAAAGCTCGATATAAACTTCTGCAAGAATTTCAGAGTCAAGTAATGCGCCGTGCTTCTCGCGTTTTGAATTATCAATATTATAACGCGAGCAAAGCGCATCGAGCGAGTTAGGCCCCATCGGATGTTTGCGGCGCGCAATCTCAAGCGTATCAATAACGCGAGTCTTATCAATCGATGGTTTTCCAAGGCGCTTTAATTCCGCGTTCAAAAAGCCCGTATCAAAAGACGCATTATGCGCGATCAGACTACCGGTTGAAAAAAACTCAACAAACTCGTCTGCAATTTCAGAAAATTTTGGCTTGTCGTTCAAAAACTCATTGCTAATGCCATGAACCTTCAAAGCCTCGGGATGAACTTGCCTATCCTCAGGATTGACGAACATATGAAAAGTCTTGCCGCTGGGAAAGCGATTAATCAGCTCAACCGCCCCAATTTCAATCACCCGGTCGCCATCATTGGCCTTAAGACCCGTGGTTTCCGTATCAAAGATAATTTCGCGCAAGATTTCTGACATGAAGGGAATTTAGGGGGTGTTTAGGGGTTTGTCATGCGAGGATGTGGGTCTTCTACAGAAAATTGGGTTTGCGATACGGAATTTTAAGACCGTTTTATTTTCTACTTTGCTAATTGACATAATATAAATTAAATGTAAATAGAAATTATGGAAAAAAGAAACCGCGGAAGACCAAGAATAAATCCTGATAAACTGGTGAGCTGGAAACCACCGGAGGATTGGGTTCGTGTTGTTGCATGGGTTTCTCCAGAAGAAAGAAAATCTCTCAAGCGATTTGCTACTGAAGCAGACACATCAGTAGCAAGCCTAATTAGAAGCTTAGCAAGTGGTTTAGAGAATGGTGTAATTGGAGAAGATGACCTTTTATACCAAATTAAAAAAGGACAAGCAGTTATGGAAAAAATTCCAACAGTTTTTCAACGTGGCGATAATTTTAGAGTAACTGATCAAGTAAACCCTGAATGTAGCTGGGTTTTAGATGGAGAAGGTATAGCTACAGAAAAACTAGATGGCACAAATGTTAGGCTTACTATTAGATCAGGGAAGTGTGTTCGTCTTGAGAAGCGCAGAAATCCTACTAAAGAGCAAAAAATACAAGGCATCAAAGATGGCTGGTATGTAGAAGCAGATAAAACTTCGCCTGAAGATAAGTGGATTTATGAAAGCATGCTCAACACGGATGTATCAACTTGGCCAGATGGAGAGCATTCATCTGAAGCGCTTGGGCCAAAAATTCAAGGGAATCCTTTAAACCTTGAAAAGCATATATGTGTACCTTTTGATATGGAAATTCCTACCTTTGAAAACATTCAACGAAGCTTTGATGGATTGAGAGAAACCCTTTCTAATATGGAAAGTAAATATTCGCCAAAAAATCTTGTAGAAGGTATTGTCTTTCATCACGCTGACGGGCGTCGTGCAAAAATTAAGCGAAAAGATTTCGCTGAATAATTAGTGACTAGACTAACGAAGCCACAATTTCCCTCACGCTCTCCCGAGCAGCTTCTAACCCCTCACTCGTATCAATCACGAAATCTGCCTGTTCGCGTTTTTCATTGTCAGGCACTTGTCTTGCTAGTATCGCTTCGAATTTTTCTTCGTTCATGCCTTCGCGGGCTAGGACTCTTTGTCTTTGCACTTCGGCGGGTGCGGTTACGACGATGATTTTATCAACGCGGTTTTTGCCGCCTGTTTCAAACAGGAGGGGGATGTCGAGGACAACGAGCTTGTCACCTCTCGTCTCTGCCTGTTTTAAAAATGCCTGTTCTTGTTTGTGTACCAGCGGGTGGATGATGGCTTCCAGCTTTTTCATGTTTTCCGGCTTGCCGATGACGTATTCGCTGAGTTTATTGCGGTCGACTGTTCCGTCCCTGGTTGTGTTTGGAAACGCTGCTTCAATCAAAGGTGCTGCTTCGCCTGAATAAAGTTCATGCACGGTTGCATCTGCATCATAAACGGCGATGCCTTCATCACGGAACATTTGGGCGGTGGTAGATTTGCCCATGCCGATGGAACCGGTTAGCCCTGCTTTTATCATGACGAAAGCCCCAAAATATAATCGCGCAATTCATCCGTGACTTCCGGGCGAAGCCCGAACCATTTTTCAAAACCCGGTACCGCCTGATGCAGCAACATGCCAAGACCATCGACGGTTTTTAAACCCAGTGCATTGGCTGATTTCAGGAAAGGTGTTTCAAGCGGGGTGTAGACAATGTCGGTGACGATTGCCGACTTTGGCAACGTCGATAAATCGGGCATCATGGAAGCATCACTGCCTGCCATGCCGATGGATGTTGTGTTGACGATGAAATCCGTTTGCGAAAGCAGGTCTTGCAACCCATCCCACGGATGCGCTTTGCAGTTTGCACCAAAAAGCGTTGCCAAGTTTTCTGCACGTTCCAATGTTCGATTGACGATATGCACTTCTTTAAAGCCTGCTTCAAGCACAGCATAGATAATAGCTCGCGCAGCACCCCCTGCTCCCAGAACAATTGCTTTTTTACCTTCTCGCCATTCAGGTGCAAATTGATCCATGTTGGCAGAAAAACCATAGGCGTCCGTATTGCCACCGCAAAGTTTTCCATCTTCGAGCCAAAGTGTATTCACAGCACCAATAGCTTTTGCGGCTTCATCCAATTGGTCGACATTTGCAAAGGCTGCTTCTTTGTGGGGAATAGTAACATTGCCGCCTACAAATTCACTGGTTGGCAAGTCTTTTAAAAATTGTTCGAAATTTTCAGGCTCAACACCCTTTGCTTCATAACTGCCTTTGATGCCATATTGTTTGAGCCAAAAGCCGTGCAGCATTGGTGACTTCGAGTGTTTAATTGGCCAACCGGTGACAAATGCTTTTTTCATTTATTCGACAAGTCCCAGTTTACGCAGTTCAGCCAAGAGCGGGAGAACCGGAAGACCGATGATTGAAAAATAATCGCCTTCGACTTTTTCAAATAATTGAACGCCCAGCCCCTCAATTTGATAAGCGCCGACGCTTGAGAGAATCGTCTCACCTGCATCAGACAAATGCCTACCAATAAAGCCCGGATCCAGTTTGCGCATGGTAATCGTTGCGACTTCCACATGGCTCCAGACCACTTCACTGTTTCTAACGAGCGAAACTGCTGCATTGAGCTGATGTTTTTTGCCTGAAAGTTGAAGCAGTCTTCGTTGAGCTTCTTCCATATCGACAACCTTGTGAAGCAATTCACTGCCAAGAGATAAAGTCTGGTCACAGCCAATAACATAGGCATCAACATTTGACTTGGAAACCTCGGTCGCTTTGGCAATTGCCAGAACTTCGGCAACATCTTCGCCGCCAAGCCCTGCTTCAATCAGCGGTTGTTCAATTTCACGCTCATCAATATCAGCTGATTTTGCAGTAAAATTTACGCCTGCATTTTTCAACAAGGTCTGGCGGTGAACACTTTTTGAAGCAAGGATAATATTAGTCATTTTTAGGTTTTCCAGATTGTAGGGCTAAAACATGTTGTGCATGTAAAGCTAAAATTTTTGCAGAGGCTTCTTCAATCGATTTTCTGGAAACATCTACCAGAGGCCAGTTGTGCTTGGCGCTTAATTTTCTTGCATTAACTAACTCTTCTGCAATTGAAGCGCGGTCAGCGTATGACGCACTATGAACACTGGCATTTAACTCAAGCAAGCGATTTTGGCGAACCTGCTGAATACGATCCGTTGAAGCAATTAATGTAACAACCAGAGGGTTTTTTGCATTAATCACTTTTTCAGGTAATTGCATATGAGGAACAAGAGGAATATTTGCAGTTTT
>CALDZF010000154.1 GCA_937944165.1 uncultured Rhizobiaceae group bacterium
CACTCTCCTGATTGAGACACTTTATAAGGCAGCCGCAAGACGCATTGGCAGTGCAAGAGCCGCTCCTGCACCGCATGATGCAATTGAAGGGTTTGAACATCTGGACAAGGTCATCGACATTGACCAATCCCCAATCGGGCGAACACCACGCTCCAACCCTGCAACCTATACAGGCGCCTTTACGCCAATCAGAGAATGGTTTGCTGGCCTGCCCGAAGCCAAAACCAGAGGCTATGCGCCAGGACGTTTTTCCTTCAACGTTAAGGGCGGCCGTTGTGAAGCCTGCCAGGGTGACGGCGTCATCAAAATCGAAATGCACTTCCTGCCAGATGTTTACGTCACCTGTGATGTCTGCAAAGGCAAACGCTATAACCGCGAAACGCTGGAAGTGCTGTTCAAAGGCAAATCAATCGCCGACGTTCTGGATATGACTGTCGATGAAGCAGAAAATTTCTTCAATGCCGTGCCAAGTGTTCGAGATAAAATGTCAACGCTCAAACGCGTGGGTCTTGGCTACATCAAGGTAGGCCAACAAGCTACTACGCTTTCAGGCGGTGAAGCACAACGCGTAAAACTCGCCAAAGAATTGAGCAAAAGAGCCACAGGTCGAACACTTTACATCTTGGACGAACCCACAACTGGACTGCACTTCCACGATGTCGCCAAACTTCTGGAAGTCCTGCACGAACTCGTAGACGCAGGCAATACGGTCGTCGTCATCGAACACAACCTCGAAGTTATCAAAACAGCAGACCACATCCTTGACCTGGGCCCAGAAGGCGGAGACGGCGGCGGCGAACTAGTCGCCTCAGGCACGCCAGAAGAAGTGGTGAAAGTCGAACGCAGTTATACAGGACAGTTTTTGAAGGAATTGTTGGAGCGTAGGCCGCAGGGGTGATTAAAATTAATACTTAGATTGGAGAACTCCAGATGGGTGAAAATAAAAGAAAGAAATCAACCACTCAAAAGTTTTTAGAACTTAACCCTTATTGCTGTTTTTGTGGAGGTGAAGTACAGGCAACGACAAGAGACCATTACCCTCCTAAAGCATTATTTTACAATAAGGATAGGCCTGATGGATTAGTCTTTCCTGCATGTAAGGAATGCAACAATGGATCAAGACATAGTGATTCTATAGTGTCTTACCTAGCTTTAGCTAGTCTCACAAATAAAGAGAACAATATCAATAGTGAAACATTAAAAAGAATAAAAGCATTAGAAAAGAATTGTCCAAAAACATATTACTTATTGCGCAAATCAAATCACGGCATGATACAAAAAGAGAAAAGTCTTCGAAAAAAAGGCTTTAACTATAAAGTTCTGAATATTCATAATCACATTAGGCAACACATACTTCTTTTTTCAAAAAAAATGACATGTGCTGCATATTATGCTCAGAATAATGAAATTTTACCTACCACGGCTTGCGGCACAGTTTATATTCAAACAATCATGGATGTAATTAATGAGCAAGTTTTGAGTATTAACTTAGGAAATATCTACACACTTATACAAGGTCAAAATAATAAAAAAAATGAATTTAGTTTTCAAATACAAAGCAATCGAGATGAAGGTATTGGTGTGGTTCGTTTTGTTTTGCAGAAACAATTTATTATTACTATAATCTTTGCGAAAGACTTAAAAGCCTATCAAATCTTAAGCGATAATTTTGATAAAGCAGAACAAAATTTTATATTTTTTCAAGAGATAGTAGAACCAGATGAAAAATATATTCCAAGTCTTGAAGATAAAATCGTCAACATACAGTACAAATACAGTTGAACTTTGAATAAATTATCAATGGGCTGTAATGAAAATACAGAGATTCGAACTTTAATAGTTTAAAGTCTTGGCTATAATATCAAGTTAATGAGTAAGGACTGTTCTATTTATTTACGCTAAACGCCACCTTCAAAAACGCAAGCACCACCAAAACACACAGCATGATCTTCGACACATTTTCCATCGTCCCTTCAATCAACAGACTATGAATAATCGTACCTGTTATGATGATTGCGGCCAGTGCTAAGTGGACTATGCGCCATACTTTTGGCGATAGTTGAAACTTCCACCTGAATGCAGCGATGATCGCGCTTATGAAAACTGCCCACATGGCAGTCACACCCCAAACGGAGAAAGGCGTTGGGGAGGAAAACAATAGCGCGTCAATCACATCAGGCGGGCTGGTAATCCAAAGCCCTCCTACGTGAAGGATAATTGCGAGCACTAAAAGCATGCCTGTCCATTTATGGAGGCGCCTGTTTTGCAAAGGGGAAAGCCCTGGCAAGAACTTTCCAATCAACAAAGGCTGCACCAGAAGAACAGTGAACCCGACAATGCCCGCAAAGCCAGCCATAACATAGACAGGCTCACGCCATTGTAATAACGGACTGTAAGCTGCAAGCACCAATGGCACAGTGAGCACCAATGCAAGCGCACCCCAAATCAGGGGTTTTTGTATCTGTCGCATATTACACCAACGGGAAAGTTATGCAGGTTTCAAGACGAAATCTGCACTTAGGGTTTTATCACTGGCGCTTGGCATGATCGGGCGCAGGAAGACGGTTTCAAATTCGTCACTGTCATAAGCAAGATGGGCATGTGGTTGACCAAAAGCTGGAACAATTTGTGGCATTTCCAGTCTGAATTCACCTTTTTCATTGGTAAGCGTTGCTCCATGGCTTTGCGGCTCACGTTCATGACCTTCAACTGTATGCGCCCAAATCTGGATACGCTGTCCCGCCAAAGGTACACCATCACCTGCACGGCGTACCGTACCCGTCATCCAAAAACCACCAGCCCCGATACGCTCAACAATTGGTGCATTAGGCAAATAATTATTTGAACCACCACGCATGGTAGGTGTTGGCGCAAGGCCTTGAGCGATAGCGGGCACCGCAGGAAGCACAAGACTGGCAGAACCAGCAGTAATTAAAGTTCGACGAGTTAAAATTGGCTTTTTCATAACGTTTAATCTCACAAGTAGTTAGTGTTACGATACAATGCAGGAAGTATGATGTTGGTTCCATGATTTCAAGGCAATGACATCAAATTGAGCAAACTTTCATCTGACGAACTCTTGTTGCTCTGCAAAAGTCGTGCAAATCTCTTTTGATGAATTATCCAAGCCTTACAAAACAAGAACGTATTGCCGACGGTGCCGTGCACATGATTGGCCTATCAACGGTTACCATATCATCGCTTTATCTGATGATCGGGGCAGCCATGAATGTTTCAATCGGAGTTGCAATTGCCTGTATTGTTTATTGCACCAGTTTGATGACATCGTTTGTTTCTTCTGCCAGCTATCATCTTTTACCCGTTCATCATTGGCGCAAGTTTTTACAACGACTTGATCATACGGCGATATATGCACTCATTGCAGGAACCTTCACGCCCCTGCTCGTTCATATAAATTCAACATGGGGATATGTTGTTTTGGCAGCCGTTTGGATTTTGGCCATTCCTGCGATGATTTATAAAATGATTGGTGAAGAAATTGAGCCGCGCTGGTCGCTTGCTTCTTATTTGGCACTTGGCTGGCTGGGACTGTTGGCAGTGCCAGAGTTTGTTACAAAATTACCCAGCTTGGCCGTTTATGCCGTTATATCAGGCGGTATCATTTACACATTAGGCACACTATTTTATGCAAGGGACAGCCTCAAATACCGAAATGCAATCTGGCACAGTTTTGTCTTGCTAGGCAGCTTTTGTTTCTTCCTTGCAATCTGGAATACAGTATTTACATAAAGTCTTTTGATTTTCAAAACATAAATTTAATGTTCCCGGCCAAATCTATTTAACAAACTCGTAAATAAATCATTTGAAATTTTAAAGCCCCAAATTTCAAATACAGGCCAGGAACCTCGATAACAAACAATGTTATCGAATTTGTTTGTCTCAAATTCCCTAGCCAATAAATTTAAGACATCATCTAATATATAGTGTTGTACAACACTTTATAATTCAGTGCAATACGGTATATATGAGATTGTTATTTACCTAATAAACCGATTATAGTGTCGATTAAAAATTAATCCATAGGATTTGATATTTAATGCCATTATATGAAGGATCAAAAGAAAACATTGCTTACCAAATTAGAGGTACATTTAGAGCATTTGAGAATGCTTTAATTTCATATCTCGCATCAAAAGATGTACCTGTTGCATATTTTCATATTTTACGATTAGCATGGAATGAAGAAGGTATCGCGCAAAAAGAGATATCAAAACTAGCTTTTATGAGTCCTAGTGTAACTTCACAACTCATACAAAAAATGTGCAGAGAAGGTTTACTTGAAAGAAAGCAAAAAGGAAAAGATTCTCGAAAAAAGCATGTCTTTATGACTGAAAAAGGCTTGGAGCTTAGAAAAGAAGTTGTTGAAGGCGCTCTACAAATTCCGCTAGCCGCAACCAAAGGTATTTGCAATAAAGATATTGAAACAACAATAAAAGTTTTAAATTCAATAAGATGTACACTCAAATCTCAGTAAGATAAATTTATAAGACGAGTTTCGTAGAATTTCGAAATTACAAACAGCGATGGCCAGCTATTGGGGCAAAATAGCTGACCATCTACTGAGTAAAGAAAACTCCCCAACCCAGTACCTATATCTTATAGCAAGGTATAAATTGTGGCAATTACTTATAAATATAGTAATATTCACAATTTAACAAACTTACTTACGTAGTTTGTCGTGTAATAGCACCATCTACCGCATTTATAATTTCATCAATATCAGACTTTGTACAAATCAAGGCTGGTGAGAAACAAAGTGTATTATTGAAACCTTTAAGGGAGCGGTTTGTTGCACCAATCACAACAGCATTTTCCTTAAAGCAGTCAGCAACAATTGCTTGTGTAATTTGCTCAGATGCCGGCTCTCTTGTCTCACGGTCATTGACAAGTTCTGCACCAACAAAAAGGCCTTTGCCACGGACCTGACCAATAATATCATGCTTGCCAGCCAGACCTTCAAGCTTCTCAAGGAAGTATTCACCCATGGCAACGGTATTCTCAAGCAGGTTTTCATCTTCAAGAATACGCATATTTTCAAGCGCAGCTGCTGGACCTGCGGTACACCCCCCAAAGGTAGAAATATCGCGGAAGTAACCCATAGTGTCAGACATTTCAGGCTTCAACATGTTGAAGACTTCTTCTGTCGTAACCGTGCAAGAAATAGCAGCGTAACCAGATGCAACGCCTTTAGCCATAGTTACCATGTCAGGCTCAACGCCGTAATGCTGATAACCAAACCATGTGCCAGTACGACCCATGCCACAAACTACTTCATCAATATGGAGGAGAACATCATATTTTTTACAAATTTCCTGAACGCGTTCCCAGTAACCTTCGGGAGGAACAATTACACCTCCGCCTGCTGTAATCGGCTCAAGGCAAAGTGCGCCAACGGTCTCTGGACCTTCGCGAAGAATAACTTCTTCAATCGCATTGGCTGCGCGGATACCATAATCATCCACTTCACCCCACTGCGAACGATATTCAAGGCAATGTGGCACTTCAATGAAACCAGGCGTAAACGGGCCATACTCGCCCTTGCGCTCGTCTTGACCGCCCGCAGAAAGCGTAGCAATCGTTGTCCCATGATAATCACGTTGGCGATAAAGTATCTTGTGTTTCTTGCCACCATATTTGTTATGCGCAATTTGGCGAACCATCTTAAAGCATTTCTCATTCGCTTCAGAACCGGAATTTGAATAATAAACACGAGACATGCCAGGCATTTTTTCGATCAGGCGTTCTGCAAAAAGCGCACCTGGAATAGAACCCATAGAGCCAGCAAAATAGTTCATCTTAACAAGTTGATCACGAACAGCATCCGCAATGCTTTCACGTCCATAGCCAACGTTTACAGTCCAAACACCACCAGATACCGCATCAAGATGCTCACGGCCAGCCTGATTCCAGACACGCATGCCCTTGCCTTCTACAATGATAAGCGGGTCAACTTCGTCCGTGAACTTGGAATGGTTTGTAAGGTGATGCCAGATGTGCTTTTTATCGGCTGCTACAACGTGGCTGATATCATTTGGATTTACTATTTTATTCATGGCGATCATCTCCCAATAGAACGCGTGAAATTAACAACTATAATTTCATATAGGCTACATTAGGATT
>CALDZF010000155.1 GCA_937944165.1 uncultured Rhizobiaceae group bacterium
TGATGGGCGATTGAAAGATGATCTTGTCACGGCGTTGGTTCGAGTGCCACGTGGTGCAGGTGAAGATGGTGATCAGAGTTTGCAACGGGCAATTGCGGGTGATTTAATTAATCCTCATCCTGAGCCTGTCGAAGGATTGGTAGATGAGGTGGGAACGCTTCGACAAGCTCAGGGTGAGGGCTCTTTTTTTGACCCCCTCGATTGCGAAATGGTTACGTCTTGGAATGGTGCGAAGCCTGATATATTACAATCTGTATCATCTGACCCATGGCGCACAAATGGGGATACGGTTGAGCGCATTGAAATTCTGGCGACGCAATTGATCTCAGGCGAGACCAAATGCAAAGAAGAATGGGCGCAAACAAAGGCAGTTCTTTCGCATATAAATGAAACGGTATTACCTGCCGTGGAAGCCTGTGGTGAACAGGAAATTCAAAATTTGCTTATCGGTCTTGGTGGCAAGTTTGTGCCGCCTGGCTCATCCGGTGCACCGACACGTGGTCGGTTGGATGTATTGCCAACGGGCAAGAATTTTTTCTCGGTTGATAGTCGTGCTGTACCAACGCCTGCGGCATGGGCGCTAGGGCAGAAGTCTGCTGAATTATTGATTACGCGGTATCGCCAAGACCATGGTGAGTGGCCAACGTCGTTTGGTTTGTCTGCTTGGGGTACGTCTAACATGCGTACTGGTGGCGATGATGTCGCACAAGCCATGGCGCTAATCGGAGCTAAGCCTAAATGGGATATGGCTTCTCGTCGTGTTACTGGCTTTGAAGTTATAACACTAGCGGAACTTGGTCGACCGCGAGTGGACGTGACGCTTCGTATTTCTGGTTTCTTCCGTGATGCATTTCCTGCGCAAATTGAATTGTTTGACAAGGCCATTCGTGCGATTGGCTCATTGGAAGAAGAACCAAAAGAAAACCCGATTGCCAAACGCATGGGCGATGAGCAGGCTAAGTTTCTGGAAGAAGGGCTTTCGTTTGATGAAGCAACGCGTAAAGCTGGCTTCCGCATCTTTGGCTCCAAACCTGGTGCTTATGGCGCAGGGCTTCAGGCATTGATTGATGAAAAAGGCTGGGACAAGCGCGATGACCTTGCCAATGCCTATATGGCTTGGGGTTCTTATGCCTATGGGCAAAAAGAAGAAGGGCAGGAAGACCGTGCGGGTTTTTCCAAGCGGTTGGCTGGCGTAGAAGCGGTTATTCACAATCAGGATAATCGTGAGCATGATTTGTTTGATTCAGATGATTATTATCAGTTTGAAGTCGGTATGACATCCGCTGTAGAACAAGTCTCTGGTAAGCGCCCTGCTATTTATCATAACGATCACTCACGTCCTGAAAAACCTGTGGTGCGGGCATTAGAAGAAGAAATAGCGCGTGTGGTGCGTGCTAGGGCTGCTAACCCCAAATGGATTGAAGGCGTAATGCGCCACGGCTACAAGGGGGCATTTGAGATGGCAGCAACACTTGATTATATGTTTGCCTTTTCTGCCACGACAGGTGCAGTGCGAAATCATCATTTTGAACTGTTGCATAATGCCTATCTGGTGGATGAAGAGGTGCTTGAGTTTTTGAAAGATAAAAACCCCGAAGCTCTGAGAGAGATGGCTGAGCGTTTTCTGGAAGCTGAAGAACGTGGGTTATGGACACCGCGCTCAAATTCCGCCAAGTTCCAGTTGGAAGAATTGGCAGGTAGAACGTAATGGTTGAGATTGTAGCTGATGGTGGATGTTTGTGCGGTGCGGTGCGCTATACTCTGAAAGGCGAATTGCTATGGGCGGGGCATTGTCATTGCGAAAGCTGCCGTCGGCAAACCTCATCACCTGTGACCAGCTTCTTTACAATTTACGAAAAGGACATGATGTTTCATGGAGACAAGAGCATTGGCACTTATATATCTTCCAAGGATGTTGAGCGTGGATTTTGCAAGCAATGTGGTTCGCCGATTTATTACATGAATAATTCTCGTGCTGGAGAGATTGACCTTTACGCTATGACGCTGGATGATCCCGAACGTTTTACGCCGCAGTCGCATGCGTTTTTAGAAGAAAAAATATCTTGGCTCCATTTGAACGATGGACTGCCTAAAACAGAACAAGAGGAAAAATAAATGGCTGAAAAATCAGATCGCTTAAAGAACATGACCGAAGAAGAGCTAAACGCGCGTCATGCGGATAAGATGAAAAAGAAGAAGGCAGCGCGTGATAAAATCATCGCGACCAAGACCATTGAGAAAGGCCTTACAATTGTTCATACGGGTAAAGGTAAAGGTAAGTCTACGGCAGCCTTCGGTATGATCTTCCGTGCTCTCGGTAATGACATGCGTGTTGGCGTGGTTCAGTTCGTTAAAGGTAAGTGGGGAACGGGTGAACGTGTTATCTTAGAAAAACTGGGCGCACAGGTTGAAATGGCGACTATGGGTGAGGGCTTCACTTGGGAAACACAAGACCGCGCGCGTGACATTGAAGCCGCACAACAAGCCTGGGAAAAAGCCAAAGCCATGATTATGGATCCGGATATTCATATGGTGCTATGCGACGAACTTAACATCGTGCTGCGTTACGATTATCTGGACGTAAATGATGTCATCGAAACGCTCAAAAATAAACCCGAAATGAAGCATGTTATTATCACAGGCCGAAACGCCAAAGACGACCTGATTGAGTTTGCTGATCTGGTAACCGAGATGGAAATGATCAAGCATCCGTTCCGTTCAGGCGTTAAGGCGCAGGTGGGTATTGAGTTTTAGAATTAATTTGCGATTGCATTACCTGTTTTCTTCACTGCATCTTGTGTGGCGTTGACGGTATTAGCTGTATCAGAGCCCACGCCACGAATTGTATTGGCACAGCCAGATAAAACTACCAATGCTACTAAACTTGAAAAAATGATAGTTGATGATTTGCGAGTTTTCATAGATATGTTCCTTTTATTTCTTTTCATGCAATAACAACGGCTACGGCGTGATAAGGTTCCTTGGAAAGGGAATTTTTTTATATAACTTTCAAAAAAGTTAGATTTTTAAATAATAAAGGCTCGTAAATGACGGACTTTGTCTCAGCAGTAACAAACATTCATCAACGTCTAAGCGACGTTCTTGAACCTACGCCTTTGCAGCGTAATCAATATTTGTCTGATTTATATAATACCAATGTCTGGCTTAAGCGGGAGGATTTGTCTCCGGTTCGTAGTTACAAGATACGCGGTGCTTATTCGTTTATTATGCAGGCTTTGGATGAGGTGCCTGATCAGAAGAATTTTATTTGCGCCTCTGCGGGTAATCATGCGCAGGGCTTTGCGCATGCGTGTCGTAATTTTAAGTGCAAGGGCGTGGTTTTTATGCCCCAGACAACACCGCAGCAGAAAGTGATGAAAACCTCTGCTTTTGGCGCGCCTAATATTGAAATCCGTTTGGTTGGTGATGGTTTTGATGCAGCTAATGCAGCGGCAAAGGAATATTGTGAACAAATTGGTGGGCAGATGGTGCCACCGTTTGACCATCCGCGCATTATGATGGGGCAAGCGACTGTCGCCAAGGAAATTCTGGAACAGATGCCTAAAGGTGAAAAAATCGATCATATTATCATGCCGGTTGGCGGCGGCGGTTTATCCTCTGGTATGACCAAATATTTGCAAGATGTGAATGTGGGCTGTGATTTCACTTTTGTTGAACCTGACCTTGCGCCGAGTTTAAAAACCAGTTTGGAAAAGAAAGAACGTATTACGCTTGGCCAAGTTGACAATTTTGTTGATGGTGCTGCCGTTGCACAGATTGGTGAGAATAACTTTGAACAACTCAAGCAATTTAAACCAGAGCAAGTATATCTTAACCCGACTGATCGCGTTTGTGCTACTATGTCAGATTTACTGAACATTGAAGGTATTGTGCTTGAGCCCGCAGGTGCCCTGGCAATTGATGCCTTGAAAGATTTTCAATCTGAAGACCTACTAGGCAAGAATATTATCTGTATTGCTTCAGGTGGTAACTTTGATTTCGAACGCTTACCTGAAGTGAAAGAACGCGCACTGAAATTCTCAGGTTTGAAAAAATATTATATCCTGCAATTTCCTCAAAGGCCTGGAGCGCTAAAAGAGTTTCTTATGACGTTAGGACCAGAAGACGATATTGCGCGTTTTGAATATCTGAAAAAATCAGCTCGCAATTTTGGGTCGGTATTGATTGGTCTTGAAACAACCAAGCCAACTAATTTTGATGTTCTAACGTCTAGGATGGATAAGATGGGCATGCGCTGGCAAGATATTACGGATAATGAAATACTTGCTAATTTGGTTGTTTAAACCAAGAGAGCCAAGATAATAATCTTGGCTCTGGCAATTGTAAAAACTTCAAATAAATAAGGGTGAGCTTAGCCTTTGGCAGCTTTGCGCAAGTTTACTTTTAGCCATTGTTCAATTTTCAGGCTTAGCTTGTTTGGTGAGACCGGCTTGGATAGGTAATCATCCATGCCTGCGTCAATACAAGCTTCCATATCACCCTTAAGCGCATGAGCAGTTACACCTACAATTGGGGTGCGTTTCGTTTTATTGCTACGCTCATATTTTCTAATGGCAACAGTTGCTTCTTTGCCATTCATTTCAGGCATTGAAACATCCATGAGAACCAATCTTGGCTTTTTAGCTTTATAAGCTGCCAGTGCAAGATGCCCGTTTTCAACTATGTAAAAATTAAGTCCTGTTTCTTCGAGAATTTGGCGAAATACAATTTGGTTTACTTCATTATCTTCTGCAACCAGGATGTCTAGCTGTTGATTACTATCTTGAAGAATATTAGTTTCTTTTAGTTTTGGTAGCTTAATGTTTGGTGTCTCTGGCTGAGGCCTTACTGTAAGATTGCTAATTCTAGAGGTTTTAATATCGGCTCTTTTGTTGGCTATAACCTGCAACATGGTTTCCAATAACATTGATGAGCGTGTTGGTTTTGTAAGGTTTGCTTCTGCTCCTAGTTTTTGCAGTCTTTGATTGGTTTGCGAACTATCAACAGAAGTTAGCATTAACACTGGAATATCTTTAAGCTGATCATCACTGCGCATCGTTGCTAAGACCTCTTCACCACTCATTTCGGGCATTTGATAATCGAGAATGACCAGATCAAGTGACAAGTTATTGGCTATAACAGCGCGCATAAGTTCCAAGCCTTCCGCACCAGTGCGTGTTGAAGCACCGTCAAAGTTCCATGCTTGCATTTGTTCTTTAAGGATTGAGCGGTTTACCTTGTTATCGTCTATGATAAGAACGCGTGCACCTGTTAAATCACCAGGTACGATATGTTTTGGCTCTGCTTCACCATGAATTGGCAGTTGTGTTGTGAACCAGAATGTAGAACCTTGACCTACTTTACTTTCAACACCAATATCACCTTGCATTAATTTAACCAGAGATGAAGAAATAGAAAGCCCGAGCCCGGTTCCTTCGTGTTTTCTGGTTGCAGATGTATCTACCTGACTAAACTTACGGAATACTTGCGCGCATTTATCTTCAGGAATGCCAATGCCTGTGTCTTCAATGGAGAATTTAAGATTGGCAATGTCCGTGCCATCAATTTTTTCTGTTGTGCCGTTAATGTCGATGAAGACATGGCCTTTTTCAGTAAATTTAACTGCATTCCCAAGTAGGTTAGTCACAATTTGACGAATACGGCCCACATCTCCAACCATCATTTTTGGCAAGGAAGGATCAACACGAACGATCAGTTCCAGATCTTTTTCTGCTACTTTGGAAGAAACTAGAGTTGCAACGTCTTCGATGGCTTCTGAAAGGTTAAACGGTGCTGGATCAAGCTCCATTTGCCCCGCATCAATTTTTGAGAAATCTAGAATGTCATTGATAATGGTTAAAAGTGATGCACCTGATTTTACAATGACGTCTGTAAACATCTTTTGCTTAGCATCTAATTCGGTTGATGCTAACAATTCTGCCATGCCCATAACGCCGTTCATTGGAGTGCGAATTTCATGGGACATATTTGCTAAAAACTCGGACTTGGCTCGCTCAGCAGATTCAGCGACTTTCATCGTTTCTTCAAGTTCGTATTCGCGCTGTTTGATGTCTGTAATGTCGCTATAGGTGACAACAAGGCCGTTATTTTCTGAAACGACTGCATCAACTTTTAGCGTTTTGCCGTTTTTCATTTCTCGTTCCAGCGAATAAGATTGTTTGCTGGAAAAGTTTTTATCTGTTTCTTCTTTATGCTCTTCTAGTGCTGTTTGACTTTCAAATTTGGTCAAACCTATCTGTAATTCCAGAATTTCAGAAGCATCCATACCGATATAAACTTCACTTGCCTTCGCGCCTGTGAGTTCAATAAATTTTGGGTTGTGATATTCAAGCTTACCATCGTGAAAAAAGAGAAGACCTTGAACCATCACATTGGCTGATGCTGCTTGTATTTCCAACAGCTTTTCTGCTTCTGTACGCGCTATTTCAAGTTCCGTTTCACGTTGTTTTAGGCTGGTTATATCTGTAAAAGTTAGTGTCAGGCTATTTTCTTTTTTATTGGGTATCCCGTCAACGCGGATGTTTTTACCGCTTTTAGTGCTATGTTCGAGTTGATAAGGAATACCAACAGAAACAACATTCATATGCTTTTCTGCAAATGTCTGACCTTGTTCACCAGAACCAAAATGTCCGTCTTTATCTTGTAGTGATAAGAATTTCTCAAATGTTTGTTCTTCAAATAAGATGTCATCTGTGAGTTCGAGCATATCAAAGGCTTGTTGATTAAAGAATACAATTTTATCATTCTCAAACATGATAATGCCTTGCGGAATAGCATTGGCAATTTTTATTTGGCGTGCAAGAGTGATATCGTTTTCTGACCTGGCAATTTTAAGTTCCTGTTCACGCTCTTTTAGATCAGTAATATCAGTATATGTGATTACCAGGCTGAACTCTTCGTCTCGAGGGACGGTGTCTACCTTGATATATGTTCCACCGTCTAAAGTTCGTTCAAGGCTGTATGATTCTCCAGATTTGGCAAGTTCAAGAATTTTTCTGTAATTTGCGTAACTTTCGTCACCGTGCCCCAGTTGACCCTTTTGTCTTAAAAGCTCCATATAATCTATAAATTTAAGATTCTTGGTAATTTCACTTTCGTGCAAGTCAAGTATTTCTAATAATTTTGAATTGTAGAAGTTAAGCACCCCTTTTTGAAAAACAATCATGCCTTGTACCATGGCATTGGTGGTTTCTCTTAAGATAGTTGTCTTGTTTTCCAGTTCATCTTCACGGTTTTTTAAATCTGTAATATTTGTTCTAAGTCCGACTAGAAAACCTGAGGTGTTTTTCTTGTCGCGTTGGCGAATCCATTCTCCGGTATTGGTTTGGAATGTTTTCTCAAGGCCTTCTTCAGATTGCCTTTGTTTTATTAAGTCAGCAACAAACTCTTCTTCTTTGCCTTTAACACCTGGTACGATACCAGATTTTGCAAATTTGGTAGTAATGCTCTTGTAACTATGACCCAGTTTTAAGTATTTTCCAGCTTTTCCCAGTTGGTTTTCGAATGCTTGGTTAAAAATAAATAATTTGTCTTCATCATCATAAACGACAAAACCATCATCAAGAATGTCGATTGTTTCCTGAAAGATTTGTCTTTCTTTGTGAGCGTTTACTTTTGCCTGATTAAATGATTCGTGAAGCGCAGAAACATGCCCAACTAACTCAACTATAGCTTTTGGATTATTAGCTAACTGATTGATATCAATTTCAGAATCAAATTTCTTATTCATTAATGCCCAGAGCCCCTATTAGTTTTTGCCTGCTCGCAAAAAAAACCTATCAAGATATTAATAGTCTGTTATTCATAACAAATAGTTTACTTTCACCAGTCATTGGTGGTTTTATAAAATGAAGATGGGGGACACATGAATATTATAGACAAGATCAAAGATTGGGTTGATAAAGACCAATCCGTTCGCAAAGTTGCGGAAGATTTGCAATTAACAAGCGAACTTATTCTACTAGTTAGAATGATGTTTGCTGATGGTATGTTAAAACCAGAAGAGCTTAATAATTTCAAACGTATTTGTAAGACCGCGTTCAATATTCCGGAAAAAGATGTGCCTAAAGTAATCGAATATCTTCATGATTTTGGTTATGAGACCAGCATTGATGATGCGGTTGCGATGTTTGAAGAATTGGATTGGGAACGCAAGAAGTCACTGCTTATGCATCTTCTTTCAATCGCAAAGTCTGATAATGAAGTCCACGCAGATGAAGCGGATCTTATTCGCAAGACATCTGCACTTCTTGGTCTAAGTGCTGAAGAAATTGCTAAACTACGCGCTACATAAATTTTTTGACTTGTCGTTATTTCTGTAGACGATGACGGTAAACTGTTTGACCCAATTGTTTGCAAGTCTTATGGTCAGTTTAATTGATGATGCCTGAATAATGGGCTGAGAAAGATGCTGGTGCGGTTGACTCAAATAGGGGACCAAGACAGAAATCATCGTGGTTGATATAAACTTATTAAAAGTTTGTATTTCATCTTTCTTTTCCCACATTTTTGCAGTGACTTTAAAATGAATGGAGTTTTCATGTTGAGGCTTTTTGTATTGCTGACAAGCTTTGTATTGTCGTTTCCAGCTTACGCCCATCTGGGGCATGTTGGTGAGTTGGCTGGACATGCGCATTGGATTGGGTTGGGTGCTGTGTTTGTAGCTGGTGCATTGGCTGCAGCTATTGGCAAGCTAACAGAACATGCATTCGATGAAGATGGCAATTTCGATGAAGATGGCAATGAAGACGAGATTGAACTTGGCGAAGAATCGCCTGTTGAAGGATAATAAAAATGGCTGAGAAACTTGGGATTATGGTCTGTGGCCATGGTAGCCGCAATCAAAATGCAGCAAAGGAATTTTCCAAGGTTGCAAAGGGTTTAAAAGAACTCTTTCCTACAACGCCTGTGGAATATGGTTACTTGGAGTTTTGTAATCCGGTTATTCATGCTGGCCTTGATAGTCTGCGCGACCAAGGGGTGACGAAGGTTTTGGCTGTGCCAGGTATGTTGTTTGCGGCGGGGCATGCCAAGAATGATATTCCTTCTGTTTTAAATACCTATGCAGCGCAAAACCCTGGCATGCGCGTTGAATATGGTCGTGAATTGGGTGTTGATCTTAAGATGATCCGCGCGGCGGCTGAGCGCATTCAGGAAGCGATTGATGCCTGTGATACTGAGGTTGCGCCAGAAGAAACGCTTCTTATGGTTGTTGGTCGCGGGTCATCTGACCCTGATGCTAATTCCAATGTGTCCAAGGTCATGCGCATGGTCTGGGAAGGTATGGGCTTTGGCTGGGGTGAGACTTGTTATTCAGGTGTTACATTCCCGTTAGTAGAGCCTGGCCTCGAACATGCGGCAAAACTTGGCTATAAACGCATTGTTGTATTTCCGTATTTCCTTTTCACTGGCGTTTTGATTAAGCGGATTTATTCCTACACCGATCAAGTCGCTGAACGTCATCCTGATATTGAATTTGTAAAGGCTGGTTATTTGAACGATCATCCATTAGTGCTTCAAACATTCCGCGATCGTGTGAATGAAATAGTTGAAGGTACAGCAGTGATGAACTGCCAGATGTGTAAATACCGCGACCAGGTTTTAGGATTTGAAGATCAAGTCGGTCTTGCGCAAGAGAGTCATCACCATCACGTAGAAGGTATCGGCGGCGGGCTAGAAAATTGCCCTTGTAAAGGTGACTGTGACGCTTCTTGCCGTGATGAGGCGTTTTGTAAAAAACACGATTTACCGTGGACGCCACTTCACAGCCATGATCATTCGCACGACCATAGCCACCATCATGACCATTCGCATGGTCATGCGCACGATCATGGTCATCATCATCATCCTTACCCCCATGCAGATCACCCGCATGGGCCAAATAGTATGAAGAAAAAGTAGGCCGCTCAGATGAGCGTAGCTGATTACATCAAAGACCCTGCAGAGATTTATAAACAGTCTTTTGCAACCGTTGAGCGTGAAGCTGAGCTTGATAAATTGCCAGTAGAAATGCGTCCTGTTGCAACGCGACTTATTCATTCTTGTGGCATGATTGATGTGATAGATGATTTGGAATTTTCCAGACATGCGGCAAGCAATGGTAAAGCCGCGCTACTCTCTGGTTGTCCAATTTATACTGATGTTGAAATGGTCAAGGCGGGTATTATTGAAAAATTTCTGCCAAAAAATAATAAACTATTATGCACATTGAATGGTTCCCAAGTTCCAAAACATGCCAAAGAGGGTTGTAATACACGTTCTGCCGCTGCGGTTGATTTTTGGGATGAGTTGGAAGGTTCTATTGTTGTGATCGGCAATGCGCCAACCGCATTGTTTAGGGTGTTGGAGCGTGTTGAAGATGGGGCTGGTAAACCAGCGCTTGTCGTAGGTATTCCGGTTGGTTTTATAGGAGCAGCTGAGTCAAAACAGGCACTTAGCCAGAATACTTCAGGTTTGGAATTCATTACTGTGCATGGAAGACGAGGTGGTTCTGCCATGGCTTCCAGCGTTGTTAATGGTATAACTGTAGGCACCAACACATGACTATCTGGCTTGATGTCATTGGCATTGGTGAAGACGGAGTTCATGGTCTTTCTAAAGCTGCGCTGGATAAACTTTCTAACGCTGAAATTATTGTTGGTGGTGATCGTCATCATACGCTTGCACCTAATCCAACTGCCAAGCGTATTGCATGGCCTTCGCCTTTTGATGCTATGATTGATGAAATTAAATCTCATCAGGGCAAGAAAATTGTAGTTCTGGTAACAGGTGATCCACTTTGGTATTCTGTTGGCGCGCGTATTCTTAAAGTCATTCCAAAAGAAGAAGTGCGTTTTTATCCGCAATTGTCTGCTTTTCAATGGGCATCATCGCGGATGGGGTGGAGTTTAGCTGATCTTGAAACGCTCACTATTCATGGTCGTGCCGCTTCACAGGTTATACCGCACCTTGCACCTAATGTTCGATTGCTGATTTTGACCAAGGATAAAACCAGCCCACAGACGGTTGCAACGCTTCTTACCGAGCGCGGTTTTGGTAAAAGTACAATGACCGTTTTAGCAGCCATGGGTGGACCGCGTGAAGAACGGTTTGATGGGGTGGCTGAAAGCTGGTCTCATTTAGTTCCTGATTTTCATACGCTAGCGATTGAGTGTGTGGCTGACAAAGATGCAAAATGGTATTCTCGTACTGGTGGTCTTCCCAGTGATGCCTTTATTCATGACGGTCAGATGACAAAACGCATTGTGCGTTCAACTACATTGTCCGCACTTGCGCCTTATCCTGATGCGCTACTCTGGGATGTTGGGGCAGGGTGTGGATCTATCGCGATTGAGTGGATGCGGGCTGCACGTGGAGCGAAAGCGATTGCAATTGAGCCGAATGACAAACGCATTGCCATGATCCGCGAAAATGCGGTTCAGCTCGGTGTTGAGAAAATTCAAATTGTTGAAGGTAAGGCGCCAGAGGCATTGCATGGATTAGAACAACCTGATGCAATTTTTATTGGCGGCGGTTTAACCAGCGATGAGACGTTTGAAAACTGCTGGAGTGCGTTAAGAGCTAGTGGACGCTTGGTTGCCAATGCTGTGACGGTTGAAAGTGAAGCAAAGCTTTTTGAACTTTATGAAAAACATGGTGGCGAACTTTCAAGAATTACCGTACAGCAGGCAGAACCTGTTGGGCGTTTTAAAGGTTGGAAGCCTTTCATGCCTGTTACGCAATGGACGGTCGTAAAATGAGTGGAACTTTGTACGGTATAGGCGTTGGTCCTGGTGATCCTGAACTCATCACGTTAAAGGCGCATCGTATTTTAAAAGCCTGTCCGGTTGTGGCTTATCCAGCTCCTGATGATGGGGAAAGTTTTGCTCGTTCTATTGTTGTGGAATATTTGTCTCCTGAACAAAAAGAAATTCCAATCGTTATTCCCATGCGTGTTGAGCGTTTCCCTGCTGCCAGTGTTTATGATGAAAAAGCAAAAGAAATTGCAACTCATTTAAACGCTGGTGAAGATGTGGTTGTATTGTGTGAAGGTGATCCATTTTTCTATGGTTCGTTCATGTATTTGTTTGAACGATTATCGGGAGAGTATAAGTGTGAAATCGTGCCGGGTATCTCTTCATTGATGGCATCTGCTGCTGCGTTACAAAGACCTCTTGCTGCACGTAATGATGTGCTGACAATTACACCTGCACCCTTGTCTGATGAGGTTTTGTTAGGTCGGTTTAACTCTGGTGATGCGATTGCTATTATCAAGATTGGACGCCATTTTTCGCGCGTTAGAAAATTGATTGAAGAAGCAGGTCTTTTGCATCGCGCTGGCTATCTGGAACGTGTTTCACTGGAAACACAAAAGGTAATGCCGCTTTCAGAAGTGGGTGAAGAAAAAGCGCCATACTTTTCTATGATATTGATTTATAAGGGTGCTGAGGACTGGATTAAAAGCCTAGAAATTCCCAATTCGGAAAGTGCCTCATGAACCCGAATATCATCATCCTCTCCGATCGTGCCTATGAAGTTGCTGCTCAAATAAAACAAGAAATTGGTGGTACTATTCAAGGGCTTGAAGGGCGTTGTTCAAAATCTGATTCCAGTTTTTCCGATGTACGTTCGCATTTGCAAACCTGTTTTAGGGGTGGTGAGCCGATTGTGGCTATCATGGCTTCTGGCGCAATTATACGTCTGCTTGCAGATGTCTTGGTGGATAAATATTCTGAACCACCTGTGCTTGCGATTGCAGAAGATAGCTCGTCCGTTGTGCCACTCTTAGGCGGTCATCACGGAGCAAACGAGCTAGCAAAGCAATTGGCTGAAGTTCTTCAATCTCATGCAGCGATTACAACAGCTGGTGATTTGCGTTTTGGACTGGCACTGGATAATCCGCCACAAGGCTGGACGCTTGTTAATCCTGAAAATGCCAAGCCTGTAATGGCCGCTCTTTTGGGAGGTGAAGAGGTTCGTTTACAAGGTCGATATTTAAATGCGGCCAAGTGGTTGATGGAAAGTAATTTGCCGCTGGATGATGATGGTGAATGCGTGCTCAGTATTGCGGAACTTGAGCGAGATTATGCGCCGTTGGAATTGATGTTTCACCCAAAACGTCATGTCATTGGTATTGGATGCGAGCGTGATACTTCACCTCAAGAGCTAATCGATCTGGTAGACGAAACACTTCTTGAAAATGCGATACCCAAAACTTGTATCGCAGGCATTGCTTCAATTGATCTTAAGGCAGATGAAACTGCTATCCATGAGGCTGCTAAGTATCTGAGTGTGCCAATAAGGTTTTATTCTGCGGCGATTTTGGAAGAAGAAACGCCTCGTCTTGTCCACCCTTCAGATGTTGTTTTCGCAGAAGTAGGTTGTCATGGTGTGTCGGAAGGTGCAGCCTTGTCAAGTGTTGGACAAGAGGGTGAATTAATTGTTCCAAAAGTAAAATCAAAAAGGGCAACGGTTGCGATTGCACGTAGCCAGGAGATTGTAGTTATGAGTGAATTGGGGCGAAGCCAAGGGCGGTTGTTTGTAGTAGGCATTGGGCCAGGTCAAGAGGCTTGGCGTTCGCCTGAAGTAACCCGAATGGTGCAAGAAGCGACAGACCTTGTTGGCTATTCGCTATATCTGGATATTATTTCTGAAATTTCTGATGGTAAAACGCGCCATGATTTTGATCTTGGCAAGGAAGAAGACCGTGTTCGTCATGCCATGGAACTGGCAGGTGAGGGCAAAGATGTGGCGCTTGTATGTTCGGGTGATGCGGGCATCTATGCCATGGCAACGCTTGTGTTTGAATTGCTGGCAGATGGCGGTTTGTCCGATGCAGCATCTCGTATTGCGATTGAAGTTTCACCGGGCATCTCCGCACTACAAGCTGCAGCCGCACGAGCTGGCGCGCCGCTGGGGCATGATTTTTGTACGATATCGCTTTCTGATTTGTTGACTCCGTGGGAAGCTATTCAGATGCGCGTTAAGGCAGCTGCAGAAGGTGATTTCGTAATAGCGTTTTATAATCCAGTTTCCAAACGCCGTCGCACACAACTTGAGTATGCAAAAGGTGTGTTGCTAGAGCATCGACCTGATAATACACCTGTCATTTTGGCGACTAACCTTGGACGTGAAGGTGAATTGGTTCGCGTCGTTGCTTTGGCTGAACTTGATATTAATGAAGTCGACATGCTGACCGTTGTGATTGTCGGTTCATCAGAAACAACAACGGTTGATACTGGTGATGGCAAGACTTGGGTTTATACACCGCGTGGGTATTCTGCCAAAGAGGGAACAGGTATTAAAGCATGACTGTTTATTTTATTGGAGCAGGGCCTGGTGCTCCTGACTTGATTACGGTTCGTGGTCTCAAGCTGATTGAGCAATGCGCTGTTTGCATGTACGCAGGTTCGCTTGTGCCAGAGGAAATTGTAGCTGCTGCACCTGATGATGCAGAAGTAACCGATACTGCTCCGTTAAATCTTGATGAGATTATTGAGATGATCCGTGTTGCCCATGAAAAGGGACAAGATGTTGCGCGCGTACATTCGGGTGATCCAGCGATTTATGGCGCAACGGCTGAACAAATGCGTCGTCTGGACAAACTTGATATTGATTATGAAGTTGTGCCAGGTGTTCCAGCCTTTGCAGGGGCTGCAGCGAAGCTTAAGACAGAATTGACTTTGCCTGAGATTGCTCAAACCGTGATTATTACACGCACAGGAATGAAGGCTTCTTCCATGCCAGAAGGGGAGCAGTTGGAAGTCTTGGGTAAATCAGGGGCAACGCTTGCTATCCATCTATCCATTCGTAATCTGGTTTATATCCGAGAAGCGCTGGAGCCTTATTATGGTGATGATTGCCCTGTAGTGATTGCCTACCGTGCAACCTGGCCAGATGAACTTTATATCAAGACGACACTGGCAGAAATGAAAGAAGAGGTGCGCAAACACAAGATTACCCGCACGGCGCTTATTCTTGTTGGTCCTGTTCTGGGTGAGGTGGAATTCAGGGATAGCGATTTATACAATGCAGACTATGCCCATGTGTTGCGCAATAAGGGTAAGAAAAAGAAGGCCTGATTGGCCTTCTTAATTTGCCAAGGTTTAATTATTCTGCAGACTTAATTTTAGCCATTGTTTCTTTGACATTACCTTTGATTAGCAAAGAACGTTGGCCAGAAAGTTCTACTGTGGAGCTTTCGTTGTCTTCTCCGTAACTTACCATCATGATTTCGTCTGAGTTGACGTAGATTAATCTGTCAGATGTTGTTTTTTCAAATTCGCAAAATTTTGCCATTAAGCTTATGCTCCTGTTTCAAATTCGAGCATAGGCTTATCGCTATTAGATAGATAGCTTGTTTGCGCGATAATAAACTTTATACAGACTAAAGAGTCATTATGATAAAAGTCACTTAAATGCCTTATTTTAAATCACTTTCACCTTTCACTTTGGCCGCTTTGATTATGGGGCTTGGTATTGCTGGTATTCCGTTTGGGGATACGGCTGGGAAGTTGATGTTTCAACATGGTGCAGTTGACCCTGTTTTTATTGCATGGAGTAGATATGGGTTGGGCATTGTGTTGGTTTGGCTCGCTTTTGCAGGGCGTGGATTTAGTTTTTCGGTTTTTAAAGACTGGCGCTTATGGCTTCGCTCGGCTTTTGTTACAGCAGCTGTTGTCTCCATCTTAAACTCAATACAAACAGAGCCGTTGGCGAATGCTTTTGCCGCATTTTTTATTGGACCTATCTTTGCTTACTTTGGTTCAGCGTTTTTCCTCAAAGAAAAAATTACCTGGTTTAGAACCTTCACTTTGATTCTTACATTTGTAGGCGTATTGATTGTGGTGCGGCCTGGTATCAATATGTCATCTGGATTGGTTTACGCGCTTTTGGGCGGTATGTTTTACGCTGCTTTTCTGGTTTCAACCCGCTGGCTTAGCAATGTTGCTTCTCCAAGAATGTTGCTTTTATCAAATCTTGTGATGGGTACTGCTTTGCTCACGCCATTGAGTATTAGTTCCATTCCGCAAATTGATTTGGAAATGTCAGGGTTGATCCTGTGGAGCGCAGCTGCATCTGCGGTTGGAAACATGGCGATTGTCTTGTCATCATCTTTAGTAGACGCAAGCCGCATAGCGCCGCTTATTTATATGCAGTTGATCTATGCAACTCTGTTTGGAATTTTATTCTTTGGTGATTTTCCAGATAATTGGACTTGGATAGGTTTAGCCGTTTTGGTGACTTCTGGGTTCGCGTCCTTTTTCGCGCAGAGGCGGTAAGTCTTAGCGGCTAATCATGATGACAGGAATTTGCATGTTTCTTGCCGCTTCTATTTTGGCGTATGCGCCTGTTCCGCCTGAGTTGCGACAAACGATATGGGTAATGGTGTTTTCTTCCAAAACTCTCTTTTCATCACGCCAGTTACTTGAGGGTTTGCCAAGCAGAAGTTTATGGTTTGACAAGGGTAAAGCATGCTCTGGTTGATCGACCATTCTGACCAGAAAGAAAACATCTTTGCGCGTTTTAAACAAGTCAATATATTGACGTCCGAGTGCCAGTAAAATGCATGCATTTTTTGGTATGTTTTCTCTGGCTTCTTCTAGGGTGTTAACCTCCAACCAAAGATCATTTGGTTGCTTTTCCCAAGGAGCGCGTGAGTGGATTTCCAGTTTTATATTGGCAAGTTTTGAAGCTTCTATTGCGTTAGCTGAAATCTGCCTTGCAAAGGGGTGCGTGCAATCAATCAAAAGCTCGATGTCATTTGTCTTGATGTACTCAACCAAGCCATTAATTCCGCCAAAGCCACCGATACGAACCTTACCCTTAATGGGCTTTGGTTCTTTGGTTCTACCCGCCAACGATGAAGTGACATCATGGCCTTCTGCAACTAATTTGCCAGCAAGTGAAGCGGCTTCTTTTATGCCGCCAAGAATAAGGATTTTCATTACTTAAAATCCGTCCGGGCGAGTAATTTTCCATCTCTGGCGAAAATCATTACCTCAACTTCAACGGGTGCGTCGCGCAAAATTTTAAGTGCGGAGCCTTGTGCTTTTGATGCGATTATAGCGGGAAGGTCAATTCCGCTTTCTTGAGTCAATTCAAGAGCTTCGAGTGCTGTATTAGCATTTTGAATCTGCGACTTCATGTTTTGATTCAAGTCTGGAACAGGCACATTTGCCAGCCAATCGAAATCAACATGACTTCTGCCAGAGTGTAAATCCATGGCACCTTGAGCAAGCTTAGTGAACTTTGCAAAACCACCAGCAAGAGTAATCTTATCAATTGGATTCTCACGCAGATATTTTAAAACTCCACCAACAAAGTCACCCATATCGAGCATGGCAATTTCTTCAAAGTTGTAGAGCTTGCAAGCAGCTGTTTCTGATGTTGAACCTGTTGCACCAAGGACGTGTTTTATGCCTTGGGCGCGGGAGACATCTATGCCGCGATGAATGGAGTGAATCCAGGCTGAGCAGGAAAATGGATGAACAACGCCAGTTGTTCCCAGAATGGAAATACCACCTAAAATACCAAGCCGTGGGTTCCAGGTTCGCTCAGCTATTTTTTCGCCATCGGGTACGGAAATTGTTACTGAAATATCTGGTTCAATATCATGTGCTTTGCAAAGCTCTTTAATAACTTCTGTTATCAGTTTTCGTGGCACTGGATTAAT
>CALDZF010000156.1 GCA_937944165.1 uncultured Rhizobiaceae group bacterium
TTTAAACGTCGGCCTGCATCATCTGTGCCGTCTGCCACAATTACCATGCCTGAGTGTTGGCTGAAGCCCATTCCTACACCGCCGCCATGGTGGAGTGAAACCCAGGTTGCACCTGAAGCGGTGTTTAACAATGCATTGAGCAAGGGCCAATCTGAAACGGCATCAGACCCGTCTTTCATGGCTTCTGTTTCGCGGTTTGGACTTGCAACAGAACCAGAGTCCAAATGGTCGCGACCAATTACAATTGGTGCTTTTAATTCACCGCTTGCAACCATTTCATTAAATTTTAAGCCCGCACGGTGCCTGTCTCCCAAACCGATCCAGCATATTCTGGCAGGCAGCCCTTGAAATTCGATGCGTTCTCTTGCCATATCGAGCCAACGATGAAGCGGTCTGTTTTCAGGGAAAAGCTCTTTCATAGCTTGATCGGTTTTATAAATATCTTGCGGGTCGCCTGATAATGCACACCATCTAAAAGGCCCTATGCCACGACAAAATAGTGGACGGATATAGGCTGGCACAAAGCCTGGAAAAGCAAAGGCGTTATCCAGCCCTTCGTCTTGGGCGACTTGCCTGATGTTATTGCCGTAATCAAGTGTGGGAATGCCAGCGTTCCAAAACTCAACCATGGCAGCAACATGAGTTTTCATGGATTGGCGTGCAGCTTTTTCAACTTCCTTTGGATTGCTTTCCTGTTTTTCTTTCCATTCAGCCACATTCCAACCGCTTGGCAAATAACCATGAAGTGGGTCATGGGCGCTGGTTTGGTCGGTAACGATATCAGGGCGAGCGCTGCCGGCTTTCATGCGCTTTACAAGTTCAGGAAAAACATCAGCAGCATTGCCTAAAAGTCCAACTGATTTTGCCTCTCCATTCGCAGTCCAAGCAGTAATCATTTCCAAGGCTTCATCAAGCGTTTTGGCCTTTGCATCCACGTATCGTGTGCGTAGGCGAAAATCGATGCGGCTTTCATCGCATTCAACGGCCAGGCAACAAGCTCCCGCCATAACCGCTGCCAGGGGTTGTGCACCACCCATGCCGCCAAGGCCACCTGTTAAAATCCATTTGCCTGTTAAATCGCCCCCATAATGTTGACGGCCTGCCTCTACAAATGTTTCATAAGTGCCTTGAACAATGCCTTGTGTACCAATGTATATCCATGAACCAGCGGTCATTTGGCCATACATTGCAAGGCCTTTTTTATCAAGCTCGTTAAAGTGATTCCAATTTGCCCAATGGGGAACGAGATTGGAGTTGGCAATTAAGACTCGAGGGGCATCCTTGTGTGTTTGAAATACGCCAACTGGTTTGCCTGACTGGACTAATAATGTTTGGTCTGTTTCTAGTCGCTTCAGCGCTGCAACAATTGCATCAAAATCTTCCCATGTGCGCGCGGCGCGACCTATGCCACCATAAACAACCAGTTCATGCGGGTTTTCTGCAACATCAGGATGAAGGTTATTCATCAACATGCGCATTGGAGCTTCTGTTAGCCAGCTTTTTGTTGAGATTTCTGTGCCTGTTGGCGGGAAAACATCGCGCATATTATGACGTGGATTGCTCATGAGGTTACTCCAAACTTAAGAAGTTAATTTAGGAAAGGGGGTATTGACTGCTTTTATAATTTTACCTTGGTTTATCAAGTCTGCTGCCAGTTTAAGATCTGGTGCCAGGTAACGGTCATCTTCCAGTTTTGGGATGTTGTTTCGAACTGTAGTAATAACGTTTGCCAGTGGTTTGCTGGTTTTTAATGGTGATCTAAACTCTATGCCTTGTGCTGCGCATAAAAGTTCAACGCCTAAAATATTTTCAAGATTTTTGACCATTTGGCCAAGGCGTCTAGCGCCATGCGCTGCCATGCTAACGTGGTCTTCCTGATTAGCGCTTGTGGGCGTTGAATCTGTTACGCACGGATTGGCTAAATGTTTATTTTCACTCATCAAGGCGGCGGTGGTAACTTCAGCAATCATATAGCCAGAATTTAGCCCTGGCTTTGGGGTTAAAAAAGGCGGCAAGTGAAAGCTTAAAACAGGATCAACGATTAAAGCCACACGGCGCTGTGCGATTGCGCCAATTTCTGCAATTGCCAAGGCAATCATGTCTGCTGCAAATCCAACAGGTTCTGCATGGAAATTCCCGCCTGAAACAATACGGTCTGCTTCGACCAATACAAGTGGATTATCGGTTGCAGCATTTGCTTCAATTACCAATGTTTTTGAAGCCATTCTTAATACATCAATAGCAGCGCCGGTGACTTGTGGTTGGCAACGGATGCAATAAGGGTCTTGCACTCTGGCATCATCAACAACATGGCTTTCACGAATTTCAGAACCTACCAGTATTGTGCGCATTGTATGGGCGACTTCAATTTGACCTGCATGGCCTCGCAAACTATGAATCTCTGGTTGTAAGGGCGCTGTTGATCCCATAATAGCGTCAGTTGACATGGCAGAAGTGACCAAAGCAGTCATTGCTGCTTGCCAGGCATCAAAAAGGCCAGCCAAGGCAAAGGCTGTACTAAACTGCGTGCCATTGATTAATGCCAAACCCTCTTTGGGACCTAATTCAATGGGTGATAACCCTGCTTTGGAAAGCGCTTTACTGCCTGAGAGTATTTCACCTTGATATTCTGCTTCTCCTTCCCCCATTAAAACGGCTGCCATGTGTGCAAGTGGTGCCAGGTCTCCAGACGCACCAACAGAACCTTGTGCGGGGATAACGGGCGTTATGCCTTTTTCCAATAATGCTTCCAGCAAGTTGACCAATGATATAGGGATGCCAGAAGCTCCACGCCCTAGGCTTAAGAGTTTTAATGCCATCATTAATCTTGCGTGGGATCGTGGAATTGGGGTGCCGACGCCGCAGCAATGAGACAAGATTAAATTGCGTTGTAGAGTGGCGGTATCTTGCGCGGCTATTTTTACACTTGCAAGTTTGCCAAAGCCTGTATTGACGCCATAAACGGCCTCGTCACCTTGGGCTGCTTGTGCTATTTTAACTTGGGCATATTCCATTGCCGGGTAACAGGATTGATCCAGTTTAACGGCGCATTCTTCCTTATAGGTTTTATGCAAATCGTTAAGGCTGACTTGGCCTGGAGTAAGGATAAGAACTTTCATTTTTGTTGTTTTCCAATTACGCTGTGCAGGGAATTAAATCCAATGCGATAAGAAAGTTCTGCTGGATGCCTAATATCCCAAACTGCAAGTTCTGCGCGTTTGCCGATTTCGATTGAACCACAATCTTCTAAGCCAAGTGCTTTTGCTGCATTGATTGTAACGCCTTTTAAGGCCTCAAAAGGGGTCATTCGAAATAGCGTGCAACCCATGTTCATCGCCAAAAGTAAGGATGTCATGGGCGAAGAACCAGGATTGCAATCGGTTGCAAGCGCCATTGGTACTTTATGGTTACGCAAAAGCTCAATTGGCGGCATTTGTGTTTCGCGTAATGTATAAAAGGCTCCGGGTAAAATAACCGCAATCGTGCCTGATTTTGAAATTGCCTTAACGCCATTTTCATCAAGATACTCAATATGGTCTACAGAAAGAGCGTCAAATTCTGCTGCTAGTTTTGCACCGCCTAAATTGGAGAGTTGTTCAGCGTGGAGTTTAACAGGCAGGTTTAATCTTCTTGCGGCTACAAAAACTCTTTTTATCTGATCAGGTGAAAAAGCAATGCCTTCACAAAAGCCGTCTACTGCATCGACCAAACCTTCTTTATACGCTGCTTTTAAAGCTGGAATACATATCTCATCAATATAGGCATCTGAATGGGTTTTATAATCTTCAGGTATGGCATGAGCGCCTAAAAAAGATGTTATGATACGTACATTGCGATGGTTTTCAATTTCGCGTGCTGCCCGCAACATCGTAAGTTCGGTTTCCACATCAAGGCCGTAGCCTGATTTAACTTCAATGGTGGTAACCCCTTCTGCCAACATTGCGTCTACCCTTGGCAGGGCTGCTTGTACGAGTTCTTTTTGAGAGGCTTTTCTTGTGGCTGTTACGGTTGAAACAATGCCACCGCCCGAGCGTGCGACTTCTTCATAGCTGGCACCGTTTAAGCGCATTTCAAACTCTGCCGCGCGGTCTCCACCAAAGATGATATGGGTATGACAATCAATTAATGCAGGCGTTACTAATCTCCCTTCCAAAGACGTTTTTGGTAAGTCTTCATAACGATCTGGCAAATCATTTGATGAGCCTGCCCAAGCAATTTTATTGTCTTTAATCGCAACTGCAGCATTTTCAATTAATCCATAAGGCATAGCGCCCTCAACCATGGTTGCAATATTAGTGTTTGTGAGAAGCTGGTTTGCCAAAATATGGATCTTCTTGTTGGAGTTATGATTTTGGTTGTATTGTATTTTTTAATTGATATTATGTCTATACATAAAAATTATAGCTAAGGCAATGTGATGATTTTTGCAAAAAGGGCTTTATTGCCATCAGGCTGGGTACCGAATGTACGTATTAGCGTAGAGAGGGGATGTGTCAGTGTAATAAAAATGCAAGAAAAAGCTCAAGTTGGTGATGCTTTGGTTGACGTGCTTTTGCCTTCAATTCCCAATCTCCATAGTCATACATTCCAACGTGCCATGGCCGGTATGACAGAATATCGTGCTAATGGTCGTGACAGTTTTTGGACCTGGCGTGAATTGATGTATCGCTTTATGGATTGTTTAACACCTGAACAGATTGAGGCAATTGCTGCTTTTTCTTTCATGGAAATGCAGGAGGCAGGGTTTGCAAGTGTTGCGGAATTTCATTATGTGCACCACCAGCATGGCGGTGCGCAGTATGATGACATTGCCGAACTTTCAAACCGTATATATGCCGCAAGTAATACAACAGGCATCGGGCTAACACTTTTGCCGGTGCTTTATACTTATGGTGGAGCAAAACAAGCGCCTTTAAATGAAGGTCAATTGCGCTTTGGTAATACGGTTGATGCCTTTGAGCGCTTATATGAGCACTGCAAGGCTGAAATTGTTAATCAGTCACAAGATACCAATATTGGTATAGCGCCGCATTCACTACGAGCAACTACTCCTGAAGATTTAAAGCAGATTTTGGCTTTGCATGAAAATGAACCTGTTCATATTCACATTAGTGAGCAGCCTAAAGAAGTCTATGATATTGAAGCATGGCTAGGCGCGCGGCCTGTAGAGTGGTTGTTTGACACAGTAAATGTAAATCAAAATTGGTGTTTAATTCATGCAACGCATATGAGCGAAGCCGAGACGGTTAACTTGGCAAAATCTAAAGCTGTTGTTGGGCTTTGTCCTATTACTGAATCCAATCTGGGTGATGGTATCTTTAATGGTGCCCAATATTTAAAGGCTTATGGCAGGTTTGGCATAGGGACGGATTCCAATATTTTGATTTCTATGCAGCAAGAATTAAGAACGTTGGAATATTCGCAACGGCTTCGTGATATTGAACGCAATATTATGGTGCTTGGCGATGGTTCTGTAGGGCAGGCGCTTTATTTAAATGCATGTGCTGGCGGTGCTCAGGCTTTGGGTCGTAATGCGGGCGAAATTGCTATTGGCAAGCTTGCTGACTTGGTTGCAATTGATAGTTCTCAGCCAGAATTATGCGCGCTTTCTAATGAACAGTTGCTGGATGGGCTTATATTTGCCGGAAAAGACAGTTTAGTAACCGATGTTTGGTCTGCGGGTCGTCATATGGTTCGAGGTGGGGTTCATATCAATCGGGAAAAGATTGTAGCTGATTATAAATATGCACTTTCAAATTTACTTCAACTAATATAATATTATGTATAGACATAATAAACGAGATAATTTGTGCTAAGAAAAGTTGGCTATAAAGATATTAAACGCGAGGTGTTTAATCGGATTCGTCAAAATGAATGGGCGCCTGGTGAATTATTACCCGGCGAAGTTGTCTTGGCAGCGGAGTTTGGTTGTGCAAGGGCTACTGTTAACCGCGCCATGCAGGAGCTTTCTGATGATGGTATCATTGATAGGCGCAGGAAAGGGGGGAGCCGTGTAAAGCTTACTCCTGTTAGACAGGCGACATTTGAAATTCCGCTTGTTAAATCCGAGATTGAATCCAAAGGCGCTATTTATACATATCAACTGATTTCGAGTATTAAAGAAGTTGCGCCGCTATGGTTGCAAAAACAGCTTTCGCTTTCTGCTTATACACGTGTGCAACATATCCAATGTATTCACTATGCAGATGATAGACCCTATCAGTATGAAGATCGTTGGATAAACCATAATACCGTGCCGCTATCGGCTGAATTTGATTTTAACACTCAAAGTCCAAATGAGTGGTTGGTAAATGAAGTACCTTATACAAATGCAGAAGTTAGGTTTTCTGCGACAATTTCAGATGTTAAAATTGCACAAGCCTTGGAAATGGCAAATGGAGAGGCGGTTTTTAAAGCAGAGCGAACGACATGGTTATCTGATGAACCTGTAACCTTTGTAACTCTGTATTTCGTCAAAGGGTATGAAATGCTTATTAGTTATTAGGTTCTGAACCACGCTATCTATTGTTGTCTGGAGGCTTCAAAGCCTTTTATCAAGAATTCTACAAATTGCGTGAGCTGCGTATCAAGTTCTTTGCGCGGTACTGCAATAAATCTATCTTGTAGACTGATTGAGACAATGCCATGCACTGCAGCAAATATTGAGCGCGTTAGAGTTGTCAGTTCTGCTTCGTGGAGTTCAGGGTTTAATTGTGCGAGTGGCATGGCAATTTGCTCAAATAACATGGCATGTTCTGCTAAATGCCACTCTGGAACCGCAACGCCTTCCGCCATTTTATGATCAAATAGTGCTGACCAAAGGTTGTGATTGTCACAGGCAAACTTTAAATAGCCTCTGGCAAGTTCAATTAAGCGTTCAACTGGCTCTTTATGATTCGCTGCGATTGCTTTTAATTCAGTCCCAAGCGCGTTTAATGTAATGGAATTGACGTGCAATACCAAATTATCGATGTCATCGTAGGCTGTGTATAACCCACCTAATGCGCAGCCTGCATCTGTGGTTATGTCACGCGCACGTAAGCTGGTTAAGCCATTGTTTTTTATACGGTTTTTTGCTGCCTGAAGGAGATTTTCCTTTAACTCCTGTTTCTTTAACTCACGCTTTGTTGGTTCATTTTTCATTAACCATAAGGCCTTTAATTTTGAACATTGTTCATTTATTACTTGAACAACGTTTATGTTTATGTTTTATAGCTTCCGTGAACAACGTTCATATAAGGAGTTGAAAAGATGTTCAAGCAAATAATAACTTTATTCAAAGGTGCTGCACAGGATGCTGGTGAAGAATTTACAGATCGCCATGCGATTGCACTTCTAAGACAACAAATAAGAGATTGTGCCAATGCCGTTGCAGCTTCGCGAAAAGCGGTTGCTGTTGCAATTGCGCAAAATGAGCGTGAGGCCGTTCAACATAAAAAGTTGGAAGAAAACATTGCCGATCTTGAAACGCGTACGGTTAAGGCGATGGAGCAGGGCGAAGAAAAACTTGCTCTGGAGGCGGCAGAAACGATCTCACTGCTGGAAGCAGAACGTGATGTTTCTGCACAGTCACAAGCGCAATTTAATGCAGAGATTACACGACTTAAAAAGACGGTGCGTAATGCTGAGCTAAAACTTAAAGAGTTACAGCGCGGACAACGCCTTGCTGTTGCTACCGACAAGACGCAGCGCATGCGTCAGGTTCATCCAACTACTGGCCTGTCCGATTTAAAAGAAGCGGAAGAAACGCTTCTTCGCCTAAGAGTACGCCAGCAGCAAATTGATACAACAGCCAATGCTATGGCCGAGATGGAAGAAACGGGAGACCCGGCATCCATTACAGAAAAGCTTGCAGAGGCAGGTTGCGGTGATCCGCTTAAGTCTTCAGCGCAAGATGTTCTGGATCGCTTGAAAAAGAAGTCAAAGAAGAAGGCTGCATAAGCGGTTCTTCTGCCTTCACACTAAATTTTAAATAAAACTAAAGGAAAAATACAATGTCTAATAATGCAATCAAACATTCATCATCTTGGGTAAACTTTTCTATGGGTAGTTTCGTGGTAGCTGCTTCAATGATGGCAGGTGGGATTTTCTTTCTTGAAGCCAGTTTTGCCGCGAAAGGCTTTTACGCCATGTCCGCCCTCATGTTGGTTCATACTTCGATCAGTGTAACGAAGACCCTTCGTGATAATGAAGAAGCAGGTAAGTTTATTAATAAAGTCGAAGATGCAAAAACAGAAAAACTGTTAATGGATATTAATGGTACCGAAAAAATATAATTTAAGTTACTTAATTGAGTGAAATTTAAATATAAAGTCTAAAGGAGGAAGGAATAAACGATTTGATAATCTTATCAATGTTTATTCCTTCTTAATTTTAGGGGAAATATCATGCAAACCAATTTAATGACATCAAGAAAATTTGCACCACTATTCTGGACGCAGTTTTTATCAGCTTTCAATGATAACTTTTTAAAGAACACTTTGGTGTTTTTAATTCTGTTTCAATTGGCAGCAGGTGAGGCGGCTTCGCTGGTAACACTGGCGGGTGCGATTTTCATGGCGCCGTTTCTGTTTTTGTCAGCGCTTGGCGGTGAGTTGGCAGACAAGCACGACAAAGCCTGGCTCGCGCAGCGTTTGAAGCTTGCAGAAATTGGCGCTGCTTTTGTAGCGGTTGTAGGCATTGGGTTTTCTTCCATTCCAATTTTGATGACATCGCTGTTTTTATTTGGCGTTATCTCAGCGCTTTTTGGGCCGATTAAATATGGTATTCTCCCCGATCATCTAGAGAAAAAAGATTTACCCAAGGCAAATGCTTGGATAGAAGCTGCTACCTTTGTTGCCATTCTTGGTGGTACAATTGTTGGTGGTATTGCCTCTGTGGGCGGTGTGAGCGTTGGTATCTTCGGGCCTATGATGATGGGGCTTGCGGTAATTTGTTGGGCGGCTAGCCGTTATATTCCATCTACTAAAAGCGCTGTTCCTGATCTTCAAATTGATAAAAATATCTTCCGTTCAACCTGGAATATGGTTTCTGAATTGCGTTCAGAAAAGCGTATGTGGATTGCGGGACTTATGGTTTCGTGGTTCTGGCTTGTGGGTGCGATTATCTTATCGCTATTGCCTACTTTAGTGAAAGAAGTGCTTGGCGGTGGTGAGATTGCGATTACTGCTTATCTGGCAGTTTTTGCCGTTGCGGTTGCGATTGGTTCTGCGATTGCTGCCTGGCTTTCTGCAGGTCGTGTTGTGCTTTTGCCTGCTGTTGTTGGTACATTCTTGATGGGGCTCTTTGGCCTTGATCTGGCTTGGGCAATTTCAAGTTTAGAAGTTGCAACGACAACTACAAATACATTGTCTGAGTTTTTTGCAGGTGAAAATACTATCCGTGTTGCAATTGATTTAGCAGGCCTTGCGATTGCGGGTTCGTTTCTGGTGGTGCCTACTTTTACGGCTGTTCAAACCTGGGCGTCTGAAAAGCGTCGTGCACGTGCGGTTGCGGGGGTTAATATTCTATCCGCTGGTTTCATGACAACAGGTGGTGCAGTTGTGGCAGGCCTTCAAGCTGGTGGGGTAACACTTGGTTTGATTTTGATGAGCTTGGCGATTTTTAATATTGCTGCTGCATGGATTATGCTTCGTAATCTGCCAACCAATGCATTTCGCGATTTTGTTTCCATTCTTTTCCGTGCGTTCCACCGTCTGGAAGTGGAGGGTCTTGAGAATTTAAAAGATGCGGGTGAGGCGCCTATTCTGGCTTTGAACCATGTGAGCTTTCTGGATGGTCCTTTGGCTTTAGCTTTGACTGATGAAGAGCCGATCTTTGCTATTGATTATAATATTGCACAAGCCTGGTGGGTGAAGCCTTTCTTGAAACTGTGTAATTTCCTGCCGCTTGACCCAACCAAGCCGATGGCAACGCGTTCTCTGATTAAGGCAGTTAAAGAGGGTGATCCACTGGTGATTTTCCCTGAGGGTCGTATTACGGTCACAGGTGGCTTGATGAAGGTTTATGACGGTGCTGCCATGGTTGCAGACAAGACAGGCTCGATGGTTGTGCCTATTCGTATCAATGGGCTTGAGAAGAGTTATTTTTCCCGCCTGACAAAAAGTCATGTGCGTCGTCGTTTATTCCCAAAAGTGACTGTGCAAGTTATGCCACCTGTGAGACTTGATGTGGATGAAGAACTGCGTGGCCGTAAACGCAGAGCAGCTGCGGGTGCGAAGCTTTATGAAACCATGACGAAGCTTGTGTTTGATACAACAAAAACCAATACAACCATTCTTCATAGAGTGATTGAAACGGCTCAAGATTATGGCATGAAGAAAGTCGCTGTTCAGGATCCGCTGACAGGCTCACTCTCATACGGCAAACTTTTGACAGGTGCTGCAGTACTTGGCGAGAAATTCATGGACATATTCCAGAACGAGGAAACCATCGGCGTGATGTTGCCCAATGCAAATGGTTCAATTGCTACGGTCATGGGCGTTATGTATTCGGGCAAAGTGCCAGCGATGATTAACTTTACAGCTGGTGCAAAGAATATCCTTGCAGCTTGTAAAGGTGCGCAAGTGAAAACGATTTTAACCTCACGCGCTTTCATTCAACAAGGCAAGCTTGAGCCTGTATTGGAAGAGGTCGAGCGTGTCGTGAAGATTATCTACATGGATGACCTTCGTGAAGAAGTCTCGACACTTGATAAGATTAGAGGTCTTGTTCGTAAGGAAGCACCATTGGTTGAGCGTCAAGCGGATGATCCTGCGGTTGTTTTGTTTACTTCAGGTTCAGAAGGAACGCCAAAAGGTGTTGTGCTAACGCATAGAAATATCTTGTCGAATGCAGCTCAGGCGGCGGCTCGGATTGATTTCCATTCAGGTGATAAGGTCTTCAACGTGCTTCCTGTTTTCCATTCGTTTGGTTTAACGGCGGGCACAATTCTACCTTTGATTTCCGGCGTGCCAGTGTATTTCTATCCGTCACCTTTGCACTACCGTATTGTGCCTGAGTTGGTTTATGCTTCAAACGCTACGATTATCTTTGGTACGGATACGTTCTTGAACGGTTATGCAAGAACCGCGCATCCATATGATTTTCGTTCTGTACGTTATTGTTTTGCTGGTGCTGAACCTGTGAAAGCTTCAACGCGTGAAACCTATATGGAGAAGTTCGGGCTTCGTATCCTTGAAGGTTACGGTGTGACGGAAACTGCGCCTGTAATTTCGATTAATACGCCAATGTATAATAAATCTGGCACAGTGGGTAAGATTATGCCGGGCATGGAATATAAACTTGAAGATGTTCCAGGCGTGGATGAAGGCGGTCGTCTTCATGTGCGTGGGCCTAATGTAATGGCTGGTTACTTGCGTGCAGAAAATCCAGGTGTGCTTGAGACATTGGCTGATGGCTGGCATGACACAGGTGATATTGTGACCATTGATCAAGATGGTTTTGTCGCAATTCGGGGTCGCGCAAAACGCTTTGCCAAAATTGCGGGTGAGATGGTTTCTCTGGCTGCTGTTGAAGAGCTGGCAGGTGAATTATGGCCTGGCGAACTTTCTGCTGTTGCCAGCATTCCTGATGCTAAGAAAGGTGAAAAGCTTATTCTGTTTACTGAAGCTGAGGGCGCAACGCGTCCAGACTTCATGAAATTTGCAAAGGCCAAGAAGGCTATGGATTTGATGATTCCTGCAGAAGTCAGAGTTGCAGATATTCCCCTACTGGGAACGGGCAAGGTGGACTTTGTAGGTGTGAAGAAGCTCGCTGAAACTGCTTAATAAAAATACCCTGTCTTATATGTTTTAAATTATGAGACAGGGTATTATTTTGTTTGTTCAGAAATTAAAATAGCCATGCGTTGGACGGCTCTTAGTTCCGTTTCAGCACCAGGTGATGCGGCTAGGCTTGGCATGCTTAGGGCGACGAGTGATATGGGCTTGTTGGAAACTAAAATAATATGCGTTGCGTTATAGCGTTCAAATAGCCAGTTCAAATGTTCTGCTTTTTCAGATTTGTCCGTTTTGATAATATCCGTTTTACGTTGCAATGCATCGTTTGAAAAAATTGACCGCAATATATTCTTATCAAAATCACCCAGCTCTTCTTGTGATAGAATTACGGCACCTTCAACAAGAGGGTGGTTTTGTAGTCCGCGCAGAAAGTTTTGTGAAGAAGAAAGATCGCCTTGGGCAATGTGCTTTAAAAGACTATCACGCCTTTCATCAAAACGTAGGCTAATGCAATCATTGTAAAGCACTGCTACCATCGTGGCGGAAAGCGTAATTACAGAAATTTGTATATAGCCATTAAGATTGGTTTCGAGCAGATAAGCAATTGCAATACCTGCCATTACTGCGCCTGCAATCAGCACTGAAAATGCGCGTAGCATATCTGTATTTTTTAAATGCGAACGTTCAAGGCTGACGGTTAGCCAGCACATGAACAAAATTGAAAGCCCGCTTAATCGGATGGGGCTTTCAAAGCCTGCTATTCGAAAATCTGTAATAAGCAATAAAATGATTAAAGGTATCGAAAGTGCAATGCGCTCTATTACTCTGTTTTCACTGGATGAAAGGCTTTCTTTGTCACGCGTCCAGGCCATATAGCCCGCAGTTACAAAGCCCCAAAGTTGGGCTGTAAATAAAAGTCCTGAACGCCATGGTTCAGCAATATTTTCTGGTAAGAAGCCAAGTACAATAAAAATTACCACGCTGCCGACTGCAATTGTTTTGACTGTTTTAGAGGCGTGCCGTCTCAATAAGCCTTCAGTTAAAATAATCATTGAGAGCGGCAACATACCTGCTGTGATAAACGTCAGTGCGTCGAAGATTCCAACATCTGATATCCAGTATAAAATTCTGAAAAATAGCAAAAATTGGATAACACGGATAGTAAATAGGAACCGTCTGGAAATGGAATCCTTGCCACTTCTTTTAATAAAAGTAACCAGCAGCATCAGACCAAAGAGTGCTGCCAATGAGACAATACTATCGGCAAATAAAATGCGATCCATTAGTTTCTACTCTTCCATAATTTTTAGTAAGAAACGCCTTACTAAAGGACGCAGAAGGCTTGCAAAAACAGGGTTCTTGGGTTTTTCTACTTCACCTTCATATGGGTTGAAGAACCAACCTTGAAAATCTGCCCCATGGGGTTTTTCTAAAATTCCAGCTATCGCTTCATAGGTCATTAACATGCCTGTCGAAATTACCATGGGTGCAAATGACATACGGCTGCGTTTGCCACTGGCGACCTCGCCTGCTAAATCAAGGTCGATGTATTTTCTGGAAGATGAGTGCAGTATAACGTGTTCTGCCTCACATAGAAAAGCTTTCGAGCGTTGGTCATCATTTAACTTGTTCCACGGCGTTTTTAGGGTTGGATAATCAAGCCGCTCTTCAGGCATTGGATCGCCTGCTTTTGTTACAAAGATTGAAGGCAGGGGAGAGGCATAGGCATCAATAACTGTTTTTGCTTTGGTTTTTGCTGTTCTGTATAATAGCAGAGAAGCACCAAGGTCATCGGTTCCATTTATAATAATATCAGCTTTTTCAATGGCTTCTTCGGCATGATTTACCCAATCAGAATGATGGACTGTGATATTAATTTGCGGATTAATAGTCAGGCAGATTTCTTTTGTTGCTTCTGACTTGTGTTTATCAACTGTATGCATGAATGCAAATAATTGTCGGTTCATGTTTGAAATTTCAAAGCCATCCAAATCAGCTAGAATGAGATTGCCAATGCCTGCACGCACCAGACCCATTACACACGCGCCACCCATACCGCCATTGCCGCAAACAAATACAGTTGCATCTTTTAGAGCTTGTTGTTCTTCATATGTTACAAAGCCGATATTACGATTAGTAAAATCATTATATGAAAATTTAGAAGCCATCTTTATAAGGCCTCAAGCTGTTCCATTCGCGTTTATTGTCACTCCAGTAAAGGATAGGCAGTGCAAGACGATTAAGTGCAATCCATAGCCCTGCTGCAATGAGTTCTAGCAATGACTTTCTTGGAACCTCATTCATTAAAAAGCGGCGCGCTGCGTTTAAATCTATCTTGCCAAGTTGAATGATATCATCGCCGCGTTGATAATCCACTTGTTTGCTACAAAAGTCATTATAAGTTTCATTGCGGTGTTTGGTTGCTTCATCGAATGTCTTTTTCAAACTATCAGAGCCGCCTGTATATGCGTTCTCAATGACAAAGCGTTCTTCATCAAAAGTTGCATCATTGCTAACACCGAACGTATGGCGATGGTCTGCCATGATTTGTCTGGCAATTAATAAATGTGTGAGGGTTCTTCGGTTATTGCTCTCAGGTTTTGGATAAACTTCTGAAAACGTGTCGCTTACCATACCCACAACAGCAGGTACTTGTGTAACATTTGAAACCCAGATAGGTCGTAGCTGATTGCGCAAGAATAAAAAGAAACAAGTCAGGCCGTATAATATCCAGGATAGGCCTTTGCTGCGTGCTTGTGGGTCAATCATTACCAAGCCTAAATGAAGCACTTTGACGGGTTTTTCACCAAGCGTTACATCAATCAATGCAAGTGCATTAAAGGCAATTGGCTTGTTTGTCTGTTTTTCATAAACAATCGTAATAATAGAATTATCAAATGCATCGTTTGTTTTGGAGAAAACGCCGTAATCAAGTTTCTTTTTGGCTAAGCTTGTTGTTGCAACCGTTGTTAAGTCGTTGCGGATTTTGTAAAGTTCATCTTGCCCCATCCAAAGACCAGGACGTTCAACTATCCTTGTTTCAACATCATTTGAAGTGTTTAACCTGATGTCGATATATCTTTGCTTCATCAACTTATACCAGTTGCCGAACATTAACTTGCTTCCTCATTAAAGAGTAAAATTTAAAACCGTTAAGTAATCTTGGTCTAGTATATCAAGAAGCTTTCAAAGCGCTAGTTAGCGCTCTGAAATGATTTTTATTGCTTATTGAGAAAGTGCTTTGATTTTTCTCTGATTGTCTTGCAATTGCTTTATTGAAGCACGAATAGCTGCACGGTTTGCACCTACGCGAATTTTTTCAAGTTTCGTTTGTAACCGTGCGCGGATTACTTCTGAACGATCGACACTGCCCAAGCGATTAATTGTATCGTCTGCCTTGTTAATTGCCAGTGTTAGCTGCTGATCTGATTTTCTTAAATCAGTTACCATTCTGGAAATTGCCCGATCAGAGAAACCACTTTTCCAGATTGTACCTGTGTTTTCCTCAAATAGTGCGTCAAGACGTGCGCCAGCTGCTTCTTCTTCTGCACGGCGGCGATTTGGTGATAGGGCACCCAAGCGTACGCCTACGCTTACGCTGGCAAATGTGCCGTCGTTATCGTTTTGCTGTAGATTGTTGTTGAACTGTTCGTTAAAGCGGTAGCCTGTATTTAAGCTTAATTCCAGCGCATCGTTTGTTCTGATTTCACGTTCTATGTTTTGAAGGTCATTTGTTGCTTCTACCAATGCGCCATGACGATTTCTTACTTGATGAAGATCTAGTGAAGGCAGACCACGGCGTTGATCTGCTTCAGCTTTTGCAGTTAGCATTTCAGCCTTTAATTCATCTACGCGAATATTAACAAGATTGGTATCTTGGACAGTCAATGCGCCCTGGTTCATTAACTGGTTTGCGCGTCTGCGGATGCTTTCAAGATTGCTCAAGTTTTGCTTGATGTAGTTTGCTTTTGCATCTGCTCTTGCAAAGCGATTTGCTTCAACGCCCAGACCAAGTGTTGCTTCTATGTTTTTTGATGCTTCGTGCAATCGACATCTTGCATCTCCTGAAGCTCTGATTAAATCTGCCTTATGAAAATCAAGCAGGTTCATCCCTATATTAATTGAACCAGAACCATCATCATCTGAGGATGCTGATGCGGTAGGGGAGCCTACAATAAAAGCCTCTGCATCAGCAGATTTTCTTAAATAACGACAAGCTGCACTATTTGTATCTACGTTAATGCGAGATAGGTTTTTTGGAGTGATGTTAAAAGGCTTTACGGATTTAGTTGCTGGTGTTCGTGCTGCTAAGTTAACTTTTGTGTCAACGTCAGGATCAATTCTTTTAATGTGTGTTTCATGCTTGTCCTCAGCAACGATTATATCAGTGCCATTATCACGTTCATGCTTAGGCTGTTTTTTTAACTTTTCAAAGAATGAGCGATTATCCTCTTCAAAGAATTCTTTGTTTTCATAAGTCGCAAGTGAGCAACCGCTTAAAAGTACTGTTGCGGTTAATGCAAGTGTGATTGACTTCAGTTTTCTAGAAGAATAATGGAGGACGTCCAACATGGATAATCTCTTTCTGTGCTGCTGATTTTTCAGTCAGGTTCGCTTCAACGAACTGGCCACGGATTGGTTTGCCAAAAAATGGATGAGTGGTTACGATTTCGCCGCCGATAGGAGCACCAACTGTGCCCACTTCGCTGCACCAGATAATGGCGATGGCGCAGGTATAAAGATGCTCACCTTTTGTATAAGCATCCAAATTGTCATAAGGAACGAAAAGAACGTTCACAGGCCCTTTTAAAGCTCTGATCATTGGTGTTTTTTCAAGTTCGTTTATTGAATTTCCAAGAACTGAATAACTGTCTTTCAGTGTTGCTTCTGCTGCTTTAAATTCTTCAATGTCAGCGTTTGCAGCTGCACGCATTTGTTGCACTTCAATGACTTGGTTTGCAATTGGTACAAATTCTGCCTTGCCACCAAATAGGCCAATTTTACCTTTTTCAGATGTTAGGTGGCTGTTTAATTGTGCAAGATAAGCAATGTTTTGATCGCTATATTTTTCTTCTGTTTGTTTCAATGTCAGTTTTTCACGCAGCGCGATAACGTTTTCTTCTACTTGTGAAAGGTTTAGCATTGAGCGTTGGAATAATGCGCGTGTAATTACACGGCTGTTATATTCTCTTTGAAGTCTTGCACGTTCTTGAAGTCTGCTTTTTGATGAACCATACGAACTCAAAACACCCTTGATTGCTGCAATCTCGTCTTCAAGAAAGGCTTGACGTTCTATGTGATTTTCAATTTCCTGACTTATTGTAACTTCAGCAATTTGTGCCAGTGTGTTTGCTTGTTCTAGTGATGAACGACCACGAGAAGCTTTGTTTTTGATATCTGCTAGTTGTTGCGTTATCAAATTGCGTTTTACCTGTAATTCACCAAGGTCACGATCTGCTTTAATAACAAGCTCATGGCCGCGTTGTAATTGTAGTGGGCTTGACCAGTCGCCAGATGTTAGAAAGTAGGCAATCATGATGCCGTAACTTACGAATGCAATAAACAACGCTGAAAGAACGGTCAGTGCCAGGTTCTTGTAAAGCATTGAAAGTAATGGTGTTAAGCCTGGGATAAAGTTAACAAGTGCAGACAACATTTGAAGAACAAGGGGACGCTCGTCTACTTCATTAGTGTCCACACTGGTATCTTCCATCTCCCCACGGGTTTCTTGATCAGGTGTTGAATCTTCTTTGCGTCTTTTTTCCGTATTTCCAGTTTGGTTTTCCTTGCGGCTATCACGCACTTCAATGTCGAGTGAATTGGCAATTTCCAATGGATTATATGGTGCAGAAATTACAGAAGCCACGCCTGGTAATGTTGAAATAACCTCACTTGATTGAGGCCCAGCTAAAACTGTTATATTTTTGATAGAGTCTAATCGCGAAAGGGTAGGGATTGTTAAGCTCATCGCGCCGTCTGCACGGTTATCAATAAGAAGGTGGTCAAAATCACCGGTTCTTAAAATCTCAATTGCTTCAGCTGCTGTATTTGCAGAATGAATTTCTGAATTGCTTTGCATTCGCACGAGTGCTGCTGCAATGCCGTGAGCAGCAGGCCCCATCACCATGATGCGACTGCGTTTTCTTTCTTGAGCCGGTGCTTCCCCCGTATGCAGCAAAGTTGGCATCATTTAGCAGTTGCCGCCTGTACTTTCTTCTTCTTTGCACCACGGGTTTCCCATGAGGTTGTACCCAATGTTGCAAGAGCTAGAGGATTAAGTGTCAGATAAACAACCGGGAAAATAAGAGCCATGGCCATAAACCAGATGCCATCAGTGCGTGCCATTTCAGGCACTTTGTGTTTGTTTAATTCATATGCAATGCCAAAACATGCAGCCAGTAAAGCGTGTAACATCATTGGAATGATGAAACCAAGACGCATGAATTCAACCAATAACACCATTGGGTAGAATAATAGCAACATACCCATAGCGATGTAATGGATTGCTACATAAGTATTGAACTTGTTGATGTGCGGAATGGCAGTGATCAGGTCGATCATGTTTGAACGTCTCCAGCGTAATTGCTGGGAGATATAATTAGCCATTGTTGCAGGTGCTTTAGTGTAACACTGCGCATCAAAGGTTAGGCGTGTTTTATAGCCTTTTTCGACAAGCTTACGTGTTAAATAACGGTCTTCGCCGTATTTAACTTCATCGCCCAAGAAGCGACGATCAGCTACATCTTCATCTACTGCTACAAGTGCTTCACGTTTATAAAGCGTCAAACAACCTGATAAACACATAACGTGGTTGAAAGTGTTCTCGATATTCTTCAAGAACATATACCCAACCCAATATTTAACCGCTTGCATGCGGGTTAGCCAGTTTTCATCAGCATTGGAAACGAATACACAACCGCCCACAGCGTCAACACCTGTTGTATGCATGTGCTTTACCATGTTGCGCATGGCATCACGCTCAACAATCACATCAGAATCCACTGACATAACCAAGTCTGTATTTACAGTAAGAACAGCACGTTTAATTCCAAGACGTTTGCCCATATTATGTGGATTACGTGTTACCTGCATCCACGGATGGTTACGTTGGGCTGTTAGAAGGTGTTCATATGTATCATCTGTAGAAACATCGTCTACAAAAATGACACTTAATTTATCTTTTGGGTAATCGAGTTTGGCAAAACTATCTGCCGTGTGAATAACTGTTGAACCTTCATTATATACAGGCGTAACAATTGTCACTGTTGGCCACACGTCAGGCTCTTTGCTGAAACCATCTTTCGTACGTTTATCCATCATACGAAGAATGCTTCCAAACAGATACCTGTTTGTGAATATGATAAGCACCAATATGGCAAAAAGCCATTCTATGCCGTTTAAATTAATCATGCTTATTCTCTTTATTATTTTGCATGACTAAAATCGGTATGTTTTCCCGAATTTAGCGTCCCACAAATCAATATATATAAGGGAGATAAAATCGTTGTTAAAAATAACAGTTAACGATCGGTTACGATCCTGATATTCAAAAACAAGGTAAACAAATTATTGATTCAGAGCTTAAAAGGCTAATAAAAACATAAGGTTATTTTAACCAAGTTGAGTAACTTAATATTTCCATCTGTGTTGTAGAAATGCTTTCAAGGCGTGCAAAGACACGTTTCAACAATGCGCCATCAAGAGCGTGAATTATTACAGGGGAATAAATTAATGAGCACATTAGCTGCCAATACAAAGCCGTTTGAAGTTCTTGAAGCGGTTCAACTTCCAAATCCAAAAGAGTCAATTGTAGCAGTTTTAGGACTTGGCTATGTAGGTCTGCCTTTGATGGTTGGTTTTGCCGATGATCAAAGAACAATTGGCTTTGATATTGATGCATCAAAAATTGAAGATCTTAAAAACGGTAAAGATTCAACCGAAATGACAACGGTTGAAGATCTTACAAAAGAAAACATGGAGTTTTCTTGTGATGTAAATGATCTTAATGAAGCTGATGTAATGATGGTTTGTGTGCCAACGCCGGTTATGCAGGGCAACAAGCCTGATTATCGTCCAGTGCTTGCGGCAAGTAGAACTATTGGTCAAAACATGAAGCGCGGTTGCGTTGTTGTTTATGAATCAACAGTTGACCCAGGTACGACGGAAAATAAATGTGTTCCAATTCTTGAAGAAGAATCTGGCATGCGCGAAGGTATCGATTTTTACGTAGGTTATTCTCCTGAGCGTGTGTCGCCTGGTGAACAAGCACGCCGTGTTGGTGACATCTCTAAAATTGTTTCTGGTTCAACACCTGAAGTAACGGATTATCTTGCAGAGCTATATTCCCGCGTTGTAAAAGCGGGTCTGTTTAAAGCTGCATCAATCAAAGTTGCTGAAGCTGCTAAAATTCTTGAAAATACACAACGTGACGTAAACATTGCGCTCATCAATGAGATGATGCAATTGTTTGATGCTATGGATATTAAAGTAACAGACGTTGTTGCTGCTGCTGGTTCAAAGTGGAACTTCCATAAATATTTCCCAGGTCTCGTGGGTGGCCACTGTATTTCAGTTGATCCTTTTTATCTGTTAAGCGCTGGTCGTGGGCATGGCCTATCAATGGACATGGTTGCATCGGCACGCCAAGTAAATGAACGCACTTCTAGCTATGTCGCGGATAAAGTGCATGAGATGCTTGATCCTGAAGCACATAACCTGCAAGGTAAGCGTGTTCTTGTTCTGGGACGTGCATTTAAAGATAACTGTCCTGATATTCGTAACTCAAAATCTTTTGCGGTTATGGATAGTTTATGGGCACGTGGTGCCGATGTATTCTCATATGATCCAATTGCGGATGATGGTCATTTTGAAGGTGGTCGTGGTGCACAAATTATTAATTCTTTGGAAGAAGAAGGCCCATATGATGCAGTTGTTGTAACTGCAAAGCATGATTGTTTTGTTGAAGAGGTGGACCTTTTCAAGCTTGCAACAGTGCTAGGCCGTGGTGGCCCTCTGATTGATTTGCGTGGTTTATTCGACGAACAAATTGCAAAGCTGCAATTTAATTATTGGACACCATAATAATCAGCAAATTTAAATGTTATGAAAACCCGGCTTTTAAGTCGGGTTTTTATTTGTACTATTCAGAAATTACTCAGCTGGCTCAGCTTTTGTTTGTTTGTTTGGTTTGCTTTGATGTGCAGGCTTGTTTAATTGCTCTAGCAAGCCTTTTTTCTTGGCTTTTGCTTTTTCTATTGCTTCGAGTTTTACTGGACCAAAGCCTCTAATTTCTTCTGGTAGTCTTGCAATAGCACTAACAAATTGACGGTTGTCATTTGATAATTTTCCTAGAGCGTTTTCGATTGTTGCCTTGTAATCTTCAATCAGTGCACGTTCCATTTTCCGTTCACTTGAATACCCAAAGATATCCCATTTTCCACCACGTAAATGTTTATATTTTGCAAGTTGCTTAAAGGCCTTCATCATCCAGGGGCCAAAGGCACGTTTGCGAGGGCGTCCATTTGGTTTTTTGCCAAACCCAATGATTGGAGGCGCCAAGTGATAATTGATTTTAAACTCACCATCAAAAGTATCTGAAATCTGTTTTTCAAATTCACCGTTGGTATATAGACGTGCTACTTCATATTCGTCCTTATAGGACATTAATTTAAACAGGTTTCTTGCAACAGCATTGGTAAGTTCACGAGATTTGCCAAGCGCTTCTTCATAATTTTCTATTTTAGAAACAAATGCTTGGTAACTTTTAGCATATTCTTCGTCTTGGTAATCTTTCAAAAATTCGTAACGCTTTTTGATAATATTTTCCAGCGTATCAGGTTCTTGGATTGCTGGCTTTGATTGAGATAAAATTATCTCAATTTCTTTTGGGTCATCTGCAAATTTACGCCCCCAGTTAAAGGCAAGTTTGTTTGCTGCAACTGCAACCGCGTTAAGTTCAATTGCGCGTTCTATTGCTTCTGGTGATAGGGGTATTAAGCCTTTTTGACATGCGTAACCTATCATCATGATATTGGTGGCAATGGCATCTCCGCAGACGCTTTCTGCAAGCTTTGTAAAATCAATTTGATGAATGTCTTTTCGAACGTGGGTGCGGATATTATCGACTACGCTATCTTCAAGAAAATCATAATCACGATCAAAAATAAAATTGGAAACAGGGTTTAAATGCGTATTAAGAATAGCGTTCGTATTTTCTGGGCTAAACAGTGCAATTGAACTTTGCGCAGAAGCAACAACCGTATCAGCTGCCAGTAGTAAGTCAGCTTCACCTGTTACGATTTGAGGTGCGGTAACCAAGTCAGGTGTTGGCGCAAGACGCACATGGGATAAAACAGCCCCTCCTTTTTGCGCAAGGCCTGCCACATCCAGCATGAGGGCAGCCTTATTTTCTATATGCGCCGCCATGCCCAATATAGCGCCAATTGTAAGAACTCCGGTTCCGCCAACGCCCGTAATTGCTATGTTATAAACATCATCCAGTTTTGGTGTCTTTGGCATAGGAAGATTGGAAGCATCCAATGCAGGTAGCTTTGGTTTTTTCAATGTGCCACCGTTAATCGTTACAAAGGACGGACAAAAGCCTTCCACGCATGAAAAATCCTTATTGCAGGAGGATTGATTGATTTTACGTTTGCGACCGAACTCTGTTTCAAGCGGTTCAATTGAAATACAGTTTGATTGAACGGAGCAATCGCCGCAACCTTCGCATACCAGTGGGTTAATAAAAGCGCGTTTATCAGGGTCTTCTGCAAGGCCTCGTTTGCGACGGCGGCGCAATTCTGCTGCACAAGTTTGATCATATATGATTGCAGTACACCCTTTAATTTTTCGCAGGCGCTTTTGTACTTCTTCTATGTGATCGCGATGGCGAACTTCAGTGCCTTCAGCCAATATATGCGGTGGATAGCGACCTGGTTCATTGGAAATGAGCCAGACTTCTTTTACACCTTCTGCTTTTAATTGTTTTGAAATAGTGGGCGGGTCTAGCGGTCCATCATGGTTTTGTCCACCGGTCATTGCCACTGCATCATTAAAGAGAATTTTATAGGTAATATTGGCACCAGATGAAATTGCAGCGCGTATTGCCATGTAACCTGAGTGGAAATAAGTGCCATCGCCCAGATTGGCAAAAACATGCTCTTCATCTGTAAAATGATTTAAGCCGTGCCAACTTGCGCCTTCACCGCCCATATGGCTAAAGGTTTCAGTTTCTCTATCCATCCAAACGGCCATAAAGTGACAGCCTATGCCTGCCATGGCACGGCTGCCTTTAGGTACTTTTGTGGAGGTATTATGTGGGCATCCAGAACAAAAATGTGCGGTGCGGGTGACTGGTGCTTCGTGGTTTTGTCTGATTGTGGAGCGTTCTTCGTAATAAGCCAGTTTTTGCTTGATACGGCTTGCAAGTCCTTCTGGCATATCAAAGGTAAGTAGTCTGCTTGCAATCGCGCGTACCGCAACGCCTGCAGTCATTTCTTCATTTAATTTGAGGATGTGATTATCTTCATGGTCAAATTTACCAACAATGCGCGGGCGAACATCTGCTCGCCAGTTAAAGAGCTGTTGTTTGATTTGGTTTTCGATAATTTCACGGCGTTCTTCAATAACAAGAATTTCTTCCAGCCCATCAGCAAACTTGCGAATGCCTTCAGGTTCCAGTGGCCATGGCATGCGTACTTTATAAAGTCTCAGGCCAATTTTATCGGCTGTCTTTTCATCAATGCCTAATTGGCGCAGTGCTTCACGGACGTTTTCAAAAGCTTTGCCTGAAGAGACAATTCCAAAACGTGGTTTTTTTGTATTGTAGATAAGTTGGTCGACTCCATTAGCGCGTGCAAAAGCAATAGCTGCATAGGCTTTATGTTCTTGCAGACGTTCGTCTTGTTCCAAAATTCCGTCTGGCCAACGTAGATTTAAACCACCTTCAGGCATTTCATAATCATCAGGTATGATAAATTGTTTTTTCTCACCTGCCAGATCAACAACGCCAGTTGTTTCAATCGTATCCGAAATTACTTTATAGCCAACCCAAGTGCCTGCATAACGAGACATGGCAGTGCCCAGCAAACCAAGTTCAACAAACTCTTGGACACTGGAAGGAAATAGCATCGGCATGATTGCCGCCATAAAGGCATGATCTGATTGGTGGGCTACAGTTGAGGATTTTGCTGTATGATCATCGCCAGCAAAAGCCAATACGCCGCCATATTTTGATGTGCCAGCAGAGTTTGCGTGTTTAAATACATCACCAGAGCGGTCCACGCCAGGCCCTTTGCCATACCAGTAGGCTGAAACACCATCAACCGTGGCTTGAGGTGTTGTATCAATTTGTTGCGAACCCCAAACGGCAGTTGCGGCCAAGTCTTCATTAACACCTGGCTGAAAGACGATACCTTCTTTATCCAGGTGTTTCTTGGCTTGTTGGAGAGCAAAATCATATGCACCGATAGGGGAGCCGCGATAACCAGAAATAAAGCCGCCTGTATTTAATCCAGCTTCACGGTCACGACGCATTTGCACCATGGGAAGCCTGACAAGCGCTTGGGTGCCATTCATGAAGACTTTGCCTTCAGTCGCGGTATATTTATCTTCAAGCGAGATGTCCTTGGCTGCAATAATTTTGCTGGCTGGTGTATTCTCGCCCATAACGCTCTCCATTAATTTTTTTGTCTTCATGGTTTAGAGTATGAACCAAGAAAAAAGAAAATGCAGTTCAAATATTACCTGATTTGGATAGCTTATTAAAAGCCAAGTCCTATAAACATCAATAATTAGGAGAATATCCTAAATTGGTAAGGCAGACGAATTTTTTATCTCACTTAATGCGAAATGTGAATTCATCATACCTACATGCGGTAGCTGTAGTAATTTTCCTTTTACGGTTTTTTCATAATCTCTCACGGTTGCCACAACGATGCGCAGTAGATAGTCAAATTCTCCGCTCATTGTGTAACATTGCATAATTTCTGGCACTGACTTTGTTGATTTTTCAAAACTATCCAGCGCTTGTGAAGAATGTGTATCAAGGCGAAGAAAGACAAAAATTGAAACGTCCAGCCCGACCTTTTCAGAGTTTAATTTGCAAACCTGCGACTGAATTACACCGCTATCGTGCATTTTTCGAATACGGCGCCAGCAGGGCGTATGGCTTAGACCCACTTTCGCAGCTATGTCATTAATATTCATGTCCGCGGACTCTTGTAGAATGCGAAGTATTTTTAAATCGATTTCGTCCAAACTAATGCTCATATTTCAGATATGCCTAATGAATAATAAAGATAATAAATCCTTAATCTAAGGATATTCCCATTGATATGTTATTTTTTCAATGGCAGAATATCGATGTTTATAAGTCTGATTAGCTATTGTTCTTGGATTATAAATTTGTTAATTAAAATTTAAGTGTTATAAATATGCACTTATTGGGGCCTAGTTAATTGTAATCATTAAAGGCTGGCTCATGTTCTCGAGTTTTTTTCCCCCACAAAACATAATAAAAATCTATCCAACGATGTACCTATTGATTTATCAACGGTTGCTGGTACATCTGAAAATTTGACAAAAGACGTTGATATAAAAGGATTTGAATTATCTCCTGATATTCTTGCTAAGATGGATAAACTTAATAAAATTGAGGCTGTCGTCTTGGATTTTGAAGCTTCTATTTCACAAACAAAGACATCATCTACCCGTTCTGAATCCAGTCTTACCAGTGTGCATGATTTTTTGCACATAGCGAAACAAGACA
>CALDZF010000157.1 GCA_937944165.1 uncultured Rhizobiaceae group bacterium
CAAGGCCAGTTGCTGCTCGCCAGGAAAATGATGCTTACCTGGAAGAAGAAATTGTTGTGCAGGATGAGTATAATAATGATGTGAGGCAGGATACCCAAAATACATCGCCCCCCATGCAGGATGCGCAAACACTATCAGCGCCCGTAATGCCGATAAGTAAAGAAGAAGTTGCTGTCGAGCCAGAGCTTAAAAAAGAAAAACCTGTAAAGCGTAATCCATTTGCCCAATTGGAAAGAGTAATTCTAAGCAAGGATACCAAGCTTGGTATTAGAAATAAAAAAGATACCAAACCAATAGTTCCCGAAGTTACGCAAGCCAAGCCAGATTCACTTGAGAATAAACCGCTTCAACCTGAGATTAAGACAAAGAAAAATAATTTTTCCAATTCCGATGCCTCTGATGCAATTGCTGTTAGGTATGCTACGAGTGTATTGAAAGATATTGGAGAAGGACGCATTATTGTATCCTCTCCTGGTGGAGACAGAGGTTCTAAGGCTGCCTGGATATTGGCAAGGCAATTAAACTATGTTGATAATAATGGCGTTGTAATAATCGATTTAAGTGGCGGTGGCGCCACTGCGAATGAGATGCTTGGTGGTAATGATCTGCCGGGTATATTCGATCTAATATCAGGCAACGTATCTATAAAAGATATAATTTACCGCGATCAGGAATCTGCTACGCATGTTGTTCCAGCAGGTCACTTATCAAGAGGTTCTTCCGTGCCTGATTCACTAACCATGTCAAATATTATTGATGCTATAGCGATGTCTTATAACTATTGTATCGTTGACTGTGGTGATGCGGATATTGATGGTATTAATCTAGTTGCAACTGATGATGCCATTGTAATTATCAGCGGTATTAATGCACGCCGCCAAACTTGTGAAGAACTTGAAGCTGAACTTAAAGAAGATGGTTTTGCTGACATCTTGCACATTTTGCCAGATGAGGTTGACAATAAGGGTTTGGAAGAAGCTGCTGAGCCAGCTTAGGTTCAGAACCCATTAATTTGATCGTTTATTAAAAATTGAGCCTTTGATTTTTCGAAGCTTCTTGAATATTGACCAAATTTTTTCGTTATTGCGCACATATCTTTTGGCGTTATTTTTTATTTGCAATAGTCTATTAAACGGAATTGCTATTGGCGTCATAGGTCTTATGGTATCAAATAAATCGTGCTGACCAGGGCACCACGAACGTTTATAGCGTTCATTTCCAACACCCATATCAAGTTTTTTATAACCTTGTTCAATGAGGTTTTCCAACATTGCATACATAATCATTTCGCCTGGGCTTTGTTCTGCAAACTCATCATACTTTACGGCGTTCACATATGCTTGACAGTAATCGCCAAAAATACCTACGGCATATATTGCACGTGTTTCACCACCTATTTTAAGTTGGAAAATACGAAATTGTTGAATATCATCTTTCATAGGCTGATGAGCCAGTTGAATTAAAAAATTAATGCTCTCGTCTTCTGCAAAAATATCTTTAATTCCCAAATCCTTAAATCTTGCAGCTTTAAATGTTTTAAATTCCTTTAGGGCTTGAGTTATATCTTCTTTGGTTTGCGGTATTACTAATTCAAACCCACCCATTTTTTCAGCAACGCGATTTTGCTTACGCCAAAGTTTTCTTTTACGCTTGCCACTGCCTGAATCAAGAATACCATCCATCCCTAAGGTTAAATCTATATCATACATTATATTTACTGATGCTTGATGAGGTAGGTGAAGAAGTGGATTAGGCCGGGAAGACAATTCTAAAGGTTGATTATTTAGATTAGCAATAACAATACCACCCAAAGATGCACTTATAAGCTTAAAGGTCTCTTCTATGATATTTTTATCAGCTTTCTCAAGAAATTTTTTTGAATACATTCCGCTGCAAATATTAGCATGTGAGCCACCAATCCAGCGTAGGGTTTTTATAAAACCTTCTTCAATCACCATTGGCAGGATGAATTGTAGTCCTGACTTATCTTTGCCTGAAACTATAAAAGGCGTATTTTTACTCTCAAACGTTTTACAAGCAATATTTACCCAGTCATAACTTTGATATATACAGGCAGTCTTGGATGCTTGAAGTGCTTCCCATTCGCCTTTGATGATTTCTGGGTTTGAGCAAGCTTCAACACAATACTCTCCAGCATAACCAAGTGTATTTCGGCAATTGGTCATGGTTTCCATCTTAGCATATGAATTACTCCCCATGTCGCTTCCAGTATTTGACTAATGTCTCTATATCAACAAAATCTAAACAATATGTGTGATAGTGTAAAATAAGAGATAAAACTCACCAGAATTGCAGATTCAAACAAAATGTTTCGTAAATTAGTTTTAAATGGCTTGTACATAACAGGGACGGAAGCCGCCCTTGCTCCATACTTAAGAGGTATGGGATCAATCATTATGCTACACAGGGTTCAAAACTTGAAAAGTAAAGATTTTGCACCTAACACGCATTTGTCTCTATCACCAGAATTTCTTGATAAAACGATTTTAAGTTTGAAAACATCCGGCTATGAATTTATTTCCATGGATGAACTTGCCGAACGAGTAAAAAATCCATCAAAATACTCAAAAGCAAAACCATTTATCAGCATTACTTTAGATGATGGTTATCGCGATAATCTTACTAATGCAGTTCCGGTATTTAGACGTCACCAAGTTCCATATATGATTTATATTGCACCAGCACTAACAGAAGCCAAGGCGCCTTTGTGGTGGGAAGAGCTGGAACTTATAATTGCCCAACAAACTAAACTTACTATTGATCTTCCAGAAGGTCGTAAAGAGTTTGATATTTCTACAACTAAGCAGAAACTCTCGATATATGATCAATTGGTGCATCAGCTTTTACTGGATACTGATCAATACCTACAAAGAGAAATTATAACCAAACTCTGCAAGGCGTATTGCTTTGATTCTACCAAACATACTGAAAAACATATTATGAATTGGAAGGAATTAGGTGAACTTCTTAATGACCCGCTTTGTAGTTTGGGCGCACATACAATAAACCATTTCGCATTATCAAAGCTAAGCACAGAAGATGCTTTTAACGAAATCAAGTTAAGTGTTGATGAAATTAAATCAAAGCTTGGCCATCAAACAGAACACTTTGCTTACCCCTATGGCTTTCATGAAGTTGCAGGCAAAAGAGAATTTGATATGGCAAAAGAATTAGGCTTTTTAACTGCAACAACAACACGACACGGCGTTATATATTCCGATCATAAAGAGCATATAACTGCTTTGCCGAGGGTATCCATGAACGGAAACCATCAATCCGTACGTTATGTAGATACTTTACTTTCAGGCGTACCTACAAGGCTCAAAAACCTGGGAAAGAAACTTGATATAGCCTAAGTTTTATCTGGCTTTAGCATCCAGCTAATTGTCCACATTGCGGGAATAACCCATAGCATTCCCGTTACCAGGAAATAAACTAAATGAACCCAGCCACTAGACTCAGCAAGCTTTGCAGCAGCAATTGTAGTAGCAATAACTGCATAAAGCAGTGCAATGCCTACAATAAAAAACGTGCCGATTAGTTTTCTGGTTCTTTGTTTCATAAAGACTACATATTGCATTGGGACATTAAATCAATCAAAGAATTGCGCGACCGCTTGTCACGCAAGCCAGGGCTTGAGAAAATAATAGTGGAGTGCAATTTAAACCTTATAATCAAGAGGTGAAATGTGACTGTTTTAACTAACAATAATTACTATGAAATTGACAATGCAGAAAAATACCGTGCGCAAGTGCGCAACTGGCTTTATTTTGTAGCCCTGTTAATTTTTATTATGGTGATTGTTGGTGGTGCTACAAGGCTGACAGACTCAGGCCTTTCAATTACTGAATGGAAACCCATTTTGGGCGCAATACCTCCGCTTAATACAGCGGATTGGGAAATGGCGCTGGAGAAATATCGCCAAATACCGGAGTACCAGCTCATCAACAAAGGTATGAGCATGTCTGACTTCCAGTTTATATATTGGTGGGAGTGGGGGCATCGTTTTCTGGGCCGTTTTATTGGTCTTGTTGTTTTCTTTCCACTCGCTTTCTTTTGGCTAGCAGGGCGTCTTGAAAATTGGATGAAACCGCATCTTGCATTCTTGTTTGTATTAGGCGGGCTTCAAGGCTTTATCGGCTGGTGGATGGTAAGCTCTGGTTTGGTGGATCGCGTGGACGTTAGCCAATATCGCCTTGCAACACACTTGACGCTTGCCTGCATAATATTTGCTTATACTCTATGGCTGGCGCGATCTCTTGCGCTTCACAGTAATGAACAGGTCACAAAAAGCGTTAAGGTTTTTGCTCCTGTATTTGTACTGGCAATATTGTTGCAAATTTTTCTGGGTGCGCTGGTTGCAGGTCTGGACGCAGGCCTTGCTTTTAATGACTGGCCAACGATGGATGGCGTAATTATTCCAAGCGATTTATGGATATTAACACCGACATGGATTAACGCTTTTGAAAATCCCAAGACAGTGCAATTTATTCACCGTATAAGTGCATATGCATTAATTCTGCTGGCTTTGTTGCAAATGATTTTTGCGTTAAAATCAACGTCTGGTGATACTCACAAACTCAGGACTATTGTTTTGATGGTTCTTACCTTTGCGCAAGCAGCAATTGGCGTTGCAACGCTTGTGTTGCAAGTGCCACTAAACTGGGGATTGTATCATCAAGGTGGTGCGCTGGTCGTTCTTGGCTTTGCTGTCGCGCATTGGCGGGGTGTTAAATATACAACGGTTTAGTGTTTTCTAACCAATAACCAAGTTCATGTTTTGAACTGCTGCCCCTGATGCACCTTTGCCGAGATTATCCAGTTGTGCAACCAGATTAATATGACCGTTGTTTTCATCACCAAAAACCCATAGCTTCATGTCATCACGGTCGGCATAATCTTCTGGCCTGACTTGAGTAGTATTTGCAACTTCGTCTTTGGTTGCAACGCTTACAAACTCACAGCCATCGTAATGGACTTCTAAAGCGCCGCGCACAGTGCCAATACTGGCGTAAGAAAGTTGCTCCAAATGCAAGGGAATAGAAACCAACATTCCTTGTGCAAAACGAGCAACACTTGGCATGAAAATAGGACGTTTATCCAAGCCTGCTTGGGACATGATTTCTGGTACGTGCTTGTGTTGTAGGGTCATGGCATATAGATGAAATGAAGTCTCGATATGGTTTTCATTGGAAGTATCTTCCATCTGCGCAATCAATTGTTTTCCGCCACCAGTATAACCAGAAATTGCATTAATCGTGACAGGGCAATCCGCTTTCATCACACCAGTTTCAATCAACGGTTTTAAAAGAGCAATTGCACCTGTTGAATAACAGCCGGGGTTGCTTATGCGCTTTGAGAGCTTGATTTTTGCTGCTTGATCTTTGTCCAATTCAGCAAATCCAAACGCCCAGGCCGGATGTATTCTGTGTGCGGTAGAAGTATCAATGACAGTGCAATTAGTATTATCTGTTTCTTCAATCAGTTGAACCGCTTCAATGGCTGCATCATCTGGCAAACAAAGAATGGCAACATCGCAAGAGCCAAGCATATCGCGGCGCTTGTCAGCATTGCGGCGATCTTCCATTGCAAGAGATAGAATATTAATGTCATCACGCTTTGCCAAACGTTCACGAATTTGCAAGCCGGTTGTTCCGTGTTCACCATCAATGAAAATGTTTTTAGTCATTAATATTTTCCAGTATTTCGTAATATTTTCAGTGCTCTATATACGATATCAGAATCAAATTAAGAAGTAATTTAACCCTCAATACGTTTTTCAGCCTGAAGGCAAACCATATACATGGCAACCATTGAGCCTGCAATGGCTGTTATATCAGCATGATCGTATGCAGGTGATACTTCTACTACGTCTGAACCTATAATATTAAGGTTGCCAAGCTTGCGTAACACGCCCAGCATTTTTGCTGATGAAGGTCCACCTGCAACCGGGGTTCCAGTGCCAGGTGCATAAGCAGGGTCAAGGCAATCAATGTCAAAAGTGAGATATACAGGCCCCGAACCCACCCGCGCCTTGATTTGATTGGCGATAGCCTCGGTTGTCATTTCCTCAACTTCGTCACCATAGATAATCTCAATGCCATAGTCTTCAGGCGCATGAGTGCGGATGCCGATTTGAATGGATTTGTCAGGGTCAATAATGCCGTCCTTAACCGCACGCGTGATGAAGCTGCCATGGTCGATAACGTCTTCTTCATCTTCCCAAGTATCTTGATGCGCATCAAACTGGATAAGTGCTAGAGGGCCATGCTTTTCTGCATGTGCGCGCAGCAGTGGCCAAGTCACATAATGATCACCACCCAGAGACAAGAGATAGGCACCAGTATCAAGAATTTGTTTTGCCTCGTTTTCAATACGCTCAGGGTTTTCCCAAATTCGGTTGGTACTCATTGAGCAATCGCCATAATCAGCAACGGCCAGGGTCTCGAAAGGATCTAGGTGAAAAGGATACTGCGGATCAGCATCCAAAATACATGAGGCGCGTCTGATTGCATTAGGCCCAAATCGAGTGCCTGGGCGATTGGTAACAGAAGTATCCAACGGAATACCCCACACAACCATATCTGCACCGTCAATATCTTTTGTATATTTGCGACGCATGAAAGACATCACACCTGAAAAGGTTGCATCATGCCCGGTACCCAAGAGGTAGTTGGTTGTAATTGCGTGATCTGAAGCTGCTTTCTTGGCCATTATGATACCTTGATATTATCCTAAATTGTAAACTGTCATAAAAAACACTTGTTCTTTCTCTTTGGCCGTATCAATCTGTCATCAGATTTGCAAGTTTCGGAGGAAATTATGAGTGAACCCACAGTTTCTTTTACGCAGATGAAAGACGGCACCAAGGAAGATTATGAACTGCTGCACCAGCTGGAGCAACCCTATCTTGCCATGACGGCTGATCGCATTATGCGTGAGTTGCGGATGCAGGCAGATGAAACCATGGCAGGCTACAAGATTACTAGGCTTGAGCATGGCCTTCAATCTGCAACGCGTGCAGAAAACGATGGCGCTGACATAGACTGGATTGTTGCAACGCTTCTGCACGATATTGGTGATGGTCTTGCCCCTCAAAATCATGACCGCTTTGCTGCAGAAATCCTTAGGCCTTTCGTGCGCGATGAAATTGCCTGGACAATCGAACATCACGGCATGTTCCAAATGCTATATTACGCTCACCACTACGGCTGGGATCCGGAAGAACGCCAAAAGTATAAAGACCATCCTTATTTTCAAACCTGCGTAGATTTTTGCGAGAGATGGGATCAATCCAGTTTTGATCCTGGCTATGAGATGAAACCGCTTGAGTATTTTGAACCCATGGTTCGTGAAGTTTTTTCGCGCAAAGCCTACGACAAAGACGTAATGTGCGAAGGCGAGGTCAGAGGACTTCCACAAGGTGGTTTGAGTGTCACATAAACAAGTCACGGCAAATCATTGGGGCGCAGGTGTCGCTCGTATTGAAAATGATACACTATCTGCGGTCGAGCCACATAGTGGAGACCCTAATCCATCGCGCATAAACGAAAATATCGCGTCAAGCTTGAAAGGGACGGCAAGGGTTCTTAAGCCAAGCATCCGGGAAGGTTATTTAAAGCATGGATTTAATGAACAAAACCGAAAGCGTGGCGAAGAAAAATTTGTTGAAGTTTCATGGGACAAAGCACTTGATCTAATCACGGCAGAAATCAAACGTGTAAAAAAAGATCATGGCAATGAAGCTATTTATGCAGGCTCTTATGGTTGGGCGAGTGCAGGGCGCGTTCACCATGCCCAAAGTCAATTAAAGCGGTTTCTCAATGTAAATGGTGGCTCTGTTCGCTCTGTTGGCAATTATAGCTATAATGCAGCTCTTGAACTTATGCCGCATATTGTTGGTGATTTTCGCCAACACGTAAAACATATCACGCGCTGGTCTACTGTAGCAAAGGAAGGCGAACTCGTTGTCATGTTTGGCGGCATGCCATTACGCAATACACAAGTTTCTGGTGGTGGTGTTGGCAAACATACCATTCGTGATGATTTGCTTTCTTGTGTGGAAGCAGGCGTGCGGTTTGTTAATTTCAGTCCACTTAAGACAGATGCAATCAATGCGCTTAACGCCCAATGGCTTGCTCCAAGGCCAGGTTCTGATACGGCAATAATGTTGGGGCTTGCCCATACGCTTTACGCTGAAGGTCTTCACGATCAGGCATTTTTAAATAAATACACAGTTGGGGCTGATAAGTTTTTGGCTTATTTAACAGGCGAAACCGATGGTGTTGTGAAAGACGCAGATTGGGCGCAAGTACAATCAGGAATTGATGCAGAAACTATTCGTTCTCTTGCAAGAGAAATGAAAGCCAAGCGTACGTTGGTAACCTGTGCGGTTAGTTTGCAACGCGCTGATTTTGGCGAGCAACCTTTATGGATGACGCTGACGTTGGCCTGTATGTTGGGGTATATTGGATTGCCCGGTGGTGGTTATGGCATTGGCTATGGAGCAGATTCTGCAATCGGTACTTCCGACAGGCCTTTTCGCTGGTCAGTATTTCCACAACTTAAAAACCCTGTTGAGGAGTTTTTGCCTGTTGCAATGGTTGCCGACATGCTTTTGCATCCCAATGAAGAATATCCCTACAACGGTCAAACCAGAACTTTTCCAGACACTAAAATGGTCTGGTGGGCTGGTGGCAATCCGTTTCATCACCATCAGGATTTAAATCGTTTGAGACAAGCGTTCCAAAAACCTGAAACCATTATCGTCAATGAGATCAATTGGACTGCGACTGCCAGACATGCGGATATCGTTTTGCCAATCGCATCCTCTTTGGAGCGCAATGATTTTGGTGCAGGCCATCAGGATAATTCACTTGTGCCCATGCCAAGAGCGATGATGCCAAGAGGAGAGGCGCGAGAAGAATATGAAATCTACTGCGATCTTGCAAAACGCCTTGGTACCTATGAAGCTTTTAGCGAAGGGCGAACTTCGGCTGACTGGTTGGATCACATGTGGGAAGATTTGCAGGAAATTGCAAAACCTCATGGCTATGATTTGCCAGAACTGGAAACCTTTCAAAAAGGCGATATCATAACTTTCGATGACCCTGCACCTGAGGCTGTTTTTCTTAAAGAGTTCAGGGATGACCCTGAAGTAAATCCGCTAACAACGCCAAGTGGCAAGATAGAACTTTATTGCGAATTTATTGCAGGATTTAATTATGATGATTGCAAAGGGCATGCAAGCTGGTTGCCGCCTCGTGAATGGTTGGGGTCTGACAAAACCAAAACCTATCCATTGCACCTCGTGTCCGGTCAACCTGAAACACGCTTGCACAGTCAATATGACAATGGTGATTTCAGTCTTGAAAAAAAGATTAAGGGTCGAGAGCCTGTTCTGATTAATCCGGTTGATGCAAAAAAATACAGTATTGTGGATGGCGATATTGTAAGTTTGAAAAATGATAGAGGAGAATGTTTGGCAGGTGCGCTGGTTACCGATACGATTATGCAAGGGGTTGTATTCTTGTGGACAGGTGCTTGGTATGACCCTGATTTTTCCACCAGCAATCACCGCGATACTCATGGTAATCCAAACGTGCTAACCCACGACTTACGCACCTCAAAACTGGGACAAGGCCCATCTGCGCAGAGTGTTCTGGTATCCATTGAAAAGTTTGTTGGTGAATTACCAGAAATAAAAGTGTTCAAAGCGCCTTTGGTTTAAACACCATGTGCTCTTGAATAGCTGTTTGGTTTGGGTGATTGCCATTTTTTTAAAGTACCATCTTTGGGTTTGTAAATTTCCACGCCAAGTGGATAACATGTTGCAGCATCACTTGTGTGTTCGGCGCTACAATCACCACCAGGGCAAGCACTTAATCCGCCCAGAAGATCAATCTCGGCAAACATCTCCAGGTAATCCCCTTGGCGTACCGGGCTGGCCTTCATAAAGTATTGCTTTGTATCCGGCATGAAACCTGTACACATGAAGACATTAAGCACATCATGGACATGCGGTTCAGCTTCATCCAGTGAAATGCTTTTTGTCTTTGAGAGTGCGCGTGTCAGGTTTGAGTGACAACAATAGTGGTACTCATTACCTTGTAATACGACACCAGTGTACGGGTCGCAGCGGGTGCCGATTACATCATGGACAGAGCCACCAAATTCATCCCATCCGTACCAATCGAGTGTGTCGTGTGTGATTGTTGCCATAGGGCGCATATGCGGCAGATTGCTCCACAGTCTATCACCCGCACTAACATGAGTACCGTGTAATGCGCGTGTCTTACCGCTAAAGAAACGCTCGCTTAGATCATCTTCATTCCACAAATTAAGATCGCCCACTTGCGGCCCCTCAGGGCAGGTAATTCTAAAGAAATGGCCTGCTGGAACTGAAAAAGTTTCAGCGTCTCTCGGTGCGACTATTATCTTATCCACAAGTTCCATGGAATTGCGAGCGTCTACAAAAAGAGTTTCATCATAAGCTGGCAAACTATCAATTGGGTAGCAAACAATTGGTTTTATAGCCTTACGTGCTTCTGCATCTTGTGGCGCAGGGTTTTGCGGGGTAGGTTTCATGAGAAGCTCCTTTGGAATGCTAATTTCTAGGCATAGCCAAATGTGGCCTATTCATCCATAGAAATTTTTATAAAACTGGCACTATCCGCTTTTTATTCTGGTCTTTAGTGGTAGAAAAAATAAATCCGAATTGCTGGCTATAGGGTATAATATCATGTCTATCAAATCTCCATATCTTCTTTTCATCGGCGATGTGCCAGATGCACTTGCTGCCAAAACCGCCCAAGGTGTTGTTGATTGGCGGCCTGAACGTTGCGCGGGGCAAATGCGTATGGAAGGCTGCGGTGCTGATCTTGGTATCCCTGATATGAGCATAGAAGAAGCGGTTAAGGCTGGTGCAAAAACATTCGTCGTTGGTGCAGTAAATGCTGGTGGTGTATTAAAAGACACCTGGATCCCTGAAGTTGTAAAAGCTATTGAAGCAGGTATGGATGTAGCAAGTGGTCTACACGTACGTTTGCAAGAAGTACCAGAAGTTGCAGCAGCAGCGGAAAAACACGGTGCGCAACTTCACAATCTTCGCCATTCTGATCGTACTTATGCAACTGGCAAAGGCACACCGCGCAAAGGTAAGCGCCTCTTAGCAGTGGGTACGGATTGTTCAGTTGGTAAAAAATATTCAGCTCTTTGCATTGAGCGTGACATGAAATCAGCAGGCTATAACGCAGAGTTTTGTGCTACAGGTCAAACTGGTCTACTGATTGCAGAGCGTGGCGTAGCACTGGACGCAGTTGTTGCAGACTTTATTTCAGGTGCAGCCGAGTTTATCACGCCAGAAACTGATGAGAACAAGTGGCAGGTCGTTGAGGGGCAGGGTTCGCTATTTCACCCATCTTTTTCAGGTGTAACACTTGGCTTATTACACGGTTCACAACCAGACGCATTTGTAGTTTGTCATGAGCCAACCAGAACAACAATGCGTGGCGTACCAACGCCGCTACCAACAATTCAACAAGTCATTGATGCAACAGTATTAATGGGAAGGCTGACAAACCCGGCCGTGCGTTGTGTTGGTATTTGCGTCAACACATTGGCGCTTTCAGAGGATGAAGCAAAAGCATATTTGGCTAACACTGGCGAAGAACATGGCCTGCCATGTGTTGATCCGCTACGTTTTGGTGCAGAAGCAATTGTTGCTGAAGTAGAAAGCCAATTTGGTAAGTAAGATTGCTCGGCCCGGCCTGATATTAATTAGGTTACAAAGGGCTATACTATGGCTAATGCTGATGATTTTGGTTTTGGAACTCAAATAAGAAAATCTCCTTATTTTGATGCGACAGTGCGTTGGGGTGCCAAGGCCTTTTCTGTCTATAATCATATGTATATTCCCCGTGACTTTGGTGACCCGGAGCAAAATTTTTGGAACCTTGTTAACGATGCAATCCTTTGCGATGTTGCTGTTGAAAGACAAGTAGAGATTACAGGTCCAGATGCAGCAAAATTCATGCAAATGCTGACACCACGTGATCTTTCATCCCTTGCAGTTGGTCAATGTAAGTATATCCTGATTACAAATGCCGAGGGTGGTATATTAAATGACCCTGTATTACTACGCTTGGCGGAAAATCATTTTTGGATATCCCTGGCAGATAGCGATATATTATTTTGGGCACAGGGTGTTGCGGTGAATTCAGGTTTGGATGTTCATATCTATGAGCCAGATGTATCCCCATTGCAATTACAAGGGCCAAAGTCTGGCGAGATAATGAAGGCTTTGTTTGGTCAAGATATCATGGATCTGCGCTATTATTGGCTGCGTGAAACTGAATTAGACGGCATCCCTCTAGTTGTCTCTCGTACTGGTTGGTCAAGCGAGCTTGGATATGAAATTTATTTGCAAGATGGTTCACGTGGCAGCGAATTATGGGAAAAAATAATGAAAGCAGGCGAACCTCTTGGGCTAAAACCTGGTCACACGTCTTCAATCAGACGCATAGAAGGTGGAATGCTATCTTATCACGCAGATATGGACATTGATACCAATCCTTTTGAAATAGGAATGGATCGCCTTATAAATGTGGATATGGACGCAGAATTTATAGGTAAGGCTGCGCTGCAACGCATACGTGAAAAAGGGATTGCCCGAAAACAGGTTGGACTATTAATAGACTGCGGTCCACTTAAAGCACCCAATACTACTTTCTGGGAAATCATTCAAAATGATAAAGTGGTAGGAAAAGTAACATCAGCTGTATATTCACCTAGATTGAAGAAAAATATTGCATTGGCAATGATTTCTATCGAATGCGCTGAGACAGGAACAAACCTGAACATTGAAATGCCATCAGGAATAGTTCCTGCTTGCGTTGTTGATAAACCTTTTTATGACCCTAAGAAGAGTATCGCTATATCTAATTAATAGAGCCTGAGCCCAATATTGCTTGTTGCCAAGCTGTAATTTGAGCATAGATATTGTGTTACAATGTTTAAAGGGAGTAAGCTAGCGACAAATTCTAAACACAGGATTCTTTTTTGGACTTTGATACAATCTTAAATTCGCCATTTGTTAGTGAGTTAAAAACATTTCTTGCAAGTACAGGGCTGCTTTCTATTGACCTTTTAAGCTATTGGACGCTTATTCAAATAGGGCTCTTGCTCTTTTCTATTCTGGTTGCACGTTTTCTAGTCGGAATACTAAAAGAACCAATCAGTAATAGGTTGCGAAATATTGAAGGTCAAAGAGGCTTTTTAAAGTTTTTGGTTATCTTACATCGTAATTTGTTTTGGTTTTTAATCTCTTTGCAATTATGGATTGGTTACGGAATTCTGCGGATGGTAACATGGCCAAGCCATAGCTACATCACCCGCGTTGCTGCAGGATTAACGGCCACCTGGTTTGTAATATCAGTTCTAACCAGATTGATAAAAAACCGTTTTCTCTCCAAACTTGTTGCACCTGTAGCTTGGACAATTTCTGCACTTTACATTTTGGGTGTTTTGCCAAGAGCAATTGAATTTCTGGATTACGCATCTTTCGATATTGGCACTGCAAATATCTCATTGCTCTCCGTTATAAAAACCATCTTTATGCTTGGGTTGTTAATCTGGTTGGCCTTGAGCGCTTCAAACATGATTAATTCAGCGCTTGAAAAGAATGATGACATCTCTCCTTCCATAAAAGTATTGCTTCATAAAATTATACGTTTTGCACTTTTAGCTTTGGCGATATTAGTTTCTCTAAGTGTCGTTGGTATTGATTTTACTGCCCTTGCTGTATTCTCAGGTGCCGTCGGTATCGGTATTGGTTTGGGTCTTCAAAAGATCGTTTCCAATTTCCTTTCAGGCATAATTCTTCTGCTTGATAAGTCTATTAAGCCAGGTGATGTTATTGAGATTGATACGGTCTCAGGTGGCACTTATGGTTGGGTGCAGCATCTGGGTGCGCGTTATACAGCAGTACGCACGCGCGATGGTACTGAAACACTTATTCCCAATGAAACATTTATTGATTCAGCCGTTACAAACTGGACGCATACAAACAAGATCGTACGGCGTAAATTACCAATTGGAGTTTCCTATGATACCGATGTAGAAAAGGCTATCGAGCTATGTATAGAAGCGGCCAATGCCACTCAACGTGTCCTGAAAGTGCCTCAAACCGTTTGCTTGATTAAAGGGTTTGGCGATTCATCTGTTGATCTTGAATTACGCTTTTGGATAAACGATCCAGATGGCGGCGTGGCAAACGTTTCCAGCAAAGTGTATTTAGAAGTCTGGAAACGCTTTCAGGAGCACAACATAGAAATTCCATTCCCGCAACGAGATTTAAATATCAGATCAAGTGTTCCAATTGAAGTTAAAACCAAAAAATAATCATAGATTTAACCCTGTAACTTTAGAAATTATTTTAATATCTCATATTAATGAGACTTTGATATATGGTATAAATAATGAGATTATCGCTATAATTTAAATAGTTTTTTGAGGCCTTTGCTTACAGCGTCAAATTCTTCATGGAAATCTATAAGTAAACTTCTTATCGCATCTTCGATTTGATCGACATCATGTATGTCAGTAATATTTTTAATATTGTTCTTAAAAAATTTTGAGTATTTTTTGCCTTCATTTTTAGCCGTATTTTGAAACCTTATTTTTTTTGTAGCAACACCTTCAATTGCTGCAATCAAGCCACTTCTAAATTTATAATCTTCAGATGGACCTACTTCTGCGTAAAGTTGAATTGTACCATTTTGCTTGTCTTTATCTTCATTTATATCAAGCCAACAAATTAAAGGAAAACCTGCCCACCAATCTTCACAGCCAGGCCATTCACATTGAACTTTATCTAAGGTTTCTGCCCACGAACTCGGGATGAAACTAACAGTTGTATTATTTGACCACGAGTATCTGAATGAAAAATTATTAATGATGACATCTGTTAATTCTTCGATTTCTTTTCCAAAAACGGATTCCACAGCTAAAGCAAAGTCAGTATTAGCTCCATGTTCAATAATATAGTTAATGACTTTTTTATGATTTCGATAAAGTTCGCGGGCTATGTTCTGCGTATCATGACTCATGAAGTTCGCTTCCTTTAATACTTCTATGTATTGTTTTATAAATATATTGATCTCATTATGGATCATATTTGAATTTATTCTTTGTATTGATTCTAATAATTCTATAACATCCGAGTAATACAAATGTACAAAGCTGGAATCTTTAGGTGTCTCTTCATGTAGCGTAAGAAAAACTCCAAAAATTTTAAAATTATCGAATGTATTTTGAATTTTTTCTCTATACAGTTTTAATTGTTCACCATGTTGTTTACTGTGAAACTTATTTTCAATTATGAAAGCCCAATTCATTTTTTGATTTAGTATCAGTATATCTACATGTTGTTTTTCAATACGTATTTCACTATCTCGAAGATCAGTTTGTAAAATTTCAAGTGCGGTAACCTTGATTTCAGCATTTTGGTGATTTTTAAAAGCACAGCATAAAAAATCTTTAAGAAATTTATCTTCTAATCCATGGCTTTCTTGTGGATCTAATAACCAACCAAGTATAGCAGAATGACGAATTTCCATATGTTCCATTTTCATAACTTTTATGGGATTAAAACGATTTATTCGCTTTTCTAATAAGAGTAATGTCTCATTATTTATAAAGAAATTTTCGAGTTCAGTAGTGGTGGGTATGTTTTTTTCCATTAATGCCTTACTTTCAAATACTTAAAATCGTTTGACCAATTGTCTTGCGTCCTTGCAAATCACGATGTGCAGTTGCCACTTTTGTCAGCGGGTAGGTTTGGTTTATCTGTATTTCAATCTTGCCGTCAACAATCATCTTGAAAAGTTGTTTGGCACGTCGTTGCAATTCATCACCTGCAAGAAAGTGAAAAAGCGTTGGACGAGTCATAAATAGAGAGCCATAAGCGGATAGGTCTGCCATTTTGAAATCCGTTGCTGGGCCAGAGGACTGACCGAAGGCCACAAACATGCCAAAATCGCTCAACACTTCAAGAGAACCTGGGTAAGTGTCTTTGCCAACAGAATCATAAACGGCTGCAACGCCCTGTTTCTTGGTGAGGCGTAAGGTCGTGGCTACGAAGTCATCTTTTTTATAGTCTATCACATTTGCATAACCGGCCTTTTTGGCAAGCTTGCATTTGGCAGCGCCACCAGCAGTGCCGATCGCATTGATGCCTTTGTCTTTAAGCCATTGACCAATAATAAGACCAACACCACCAGCAGCTGCGTGAACCAGAACTGTGTCACCTTTTTTGGGTTTATAGCAATCATGAATAAGATAATGCGCAGTTAATCCTTTCAAGATTGTAGCGGCAGCAACCTTATCTGATACGCCATTAGGGATTTTTACCAAACGGTCAGCTGCAATAATACGGTGTGTGCAATACCCTCCGCCTGGAACCGTCCACGCGACACGGTCACCAACTTTAACGGACTTTACGCCAGCTCCCACAGTTTCAACAACGCCAGCACCTTCACACCCTAAAATACAAGGATAACCACCCGGCGCAGGATAGAGGCCAGAGCGCTGATAAATATCAATGAAGTTCACACCAATAGCAGTGTGTCTGATAAGCACTTCGCCTTTCTTTGGCTTTGCCAGCTCAATCGCACGCTTTTTAAAAACGCCAGCAGCACCAGCCTTATCCGCAACCATTGCATAATTCATAAATCATCCTCCCAGTAATATTAAGTAATAATGCTCTAAATATACTACCTACAGGATGTCGCAAGCTTATGACAAGCTGCATGGTTCGTCTTGATTGGCAGGCTTGATTTATAAAGTTGAAGGCGGGCAACTCTCATTTGGTAAAGCGCCAGTTCCACCCAAGCCCCCATCTATTGGTTCGTTTACTTGTGGCTGTGAGCAATTAATCTCTGGAGGTGGCAATTCTTTTGTTGAGGCGCAGGCAGATAGCGTTAGAAGTATTATTAAAATAAATAGTTTTTTCATGAATTATTTTTCCCTTTAGCATAAAGTTCTGTATCTTCGCTATAGATGAATGCGCCACATCTAAATCGTCCCTTTGCTGATGGGTTAGTTTTATCTTTATTTTGTAGAGCAAGTGCGTGACTATTAATTTTCTCAAGGGTTGCTTGTTGAAGTTGTCTCGAAAGAGCGTCCAACTCGTTGATAGACTCCAAACTTAATTGATTGTAATGAACGGCTCGCTCAAAATAAGGAGGCTTTTGTGATGCTGCAATAACATTGGTTACAGCAGCCTCTGCATGGTCGCCAAGATTATTACCCAAATAAGCAAGAAGACTTTCTTCATCCTTACTTGGTAAAAAAGCCTCTGCGAGCAATGTAACATTTTCATTTTCAAGTTTTACATATCCAAGTGAAATCAAATCATCCAACAAGGTACGAGAATGAATGTCTTGGCTTACCATTGTAACAAGATTGTCAAAAGAGGGGCTGTTACCAGTTTTTGGTAATGGAAGAGGTAAGCCATCCTTGTCTTGGTATCCAGTTGCCCCTCGCCAATGTGCTACGACCCTTGATAAGGGACTTACCATCTGAGGGGAGGTGACCTGCTCATTTTCAAGCATTCTGATTGCCTTTATATCCTTGCGTTGTAGGCCTGTTAAAACTGAAATGCGGCTATCTGTAAGGCGCTTGTTAGGCAAACTAAATTTCTCTTCACAGACATTTACATAAAGCCGCTTTAAAATATCAATTATTGTTTGGATAGGAATGCGTTTTGCTAAAGCAAAGCGAACCAGCGGACGCATGGTTCTTTTAAAAACGAACACAAATAAATTTTGTTCTTGCGAATTTAGATTTTTCATAAATGGGTAAATATCCCATTTTCTTCTTGACGTAAAGAGGAAGATATGAAATAAATGTGTAAATTACCCATTTTATATTTTAGGAGAATGTGATGTTTAGAGTTCTTACGGTACTGTTTGCTTTGATTTTGATAGGAGGATGCTCGCGATTACATACACAAGATTCATCAGGGCAAAGCTATATATCCAATTATCAAGCCGATGTTACAAAAGTTAAAAAGCTTAAAAAGATTGATGGAAGCCCGACTTTAGATGAAAGAATACGTGAAGCTGCCTCAATAGAACCTATTCTTCATTTCCCTGCACGGATTGGATTAGCAAAATTTGAAAATGGAATATTGATTGACCTTTCTGATGAAGAATTGAGTGATTGGAAGGCGTTTACGCATCAACATAATAAGTTAAACGAATTTCTACCTATTAATGTTTTAGGTACTGCTACTGTTCGCACATGGCGAAGTGGAGCACAGTCTGCAAACAATCTTGAGGCAATACGTGTAGCCGCAGCAAAACAACATATGGATGCCATTTTAGTTTACGAAGTAAATTCAAAAATTAGAACACATAGTACAGCGCTGTCTGTTGTTGATTTAACAATAATTGGCGGGGCAGTTCTTCCAACAAGATCAATAGAGGTTGAAAGTAATGCTCGCGCTTTGTTGCTTGATGTACGCAATGGTTACCCTTACGGAGCCGCATCTTCATCTAGTGAATTTACAAAGTTTAGTACGTCTTGGAATTCAAGAGAACAAGGTGCAAAAGCAAAAGAGATGGGCTTGAAAGATTCTTATGAGAAATTGTTTCCTAAGATAGAAAAGATATTTGAAGAGCTTTTATATGAGAAGAAACCAGAAGCTTTATAATTAATAAGCTCTGAGTCTAGTTAAAAAGACAGGCAAAAAACCCCGCCATAGTGACGGGGTTTTTTAATTTTTATAGTGTAAATAAACTTTATTCAGCAGGCTCTATTTTATCTGCTTGTGATGGCGTCATGTAGAGATCGCCGCCTTTGCGGTATTTCTCTTTCATTTTTTCCATACCTTCTTTTTGGGCTTCCGTGCGAATGTCCTGCGAGATCTTCATGGAGCAGAATTTAGGGCCACACATAGAGCAGAAGTGAGCAACTTTATGCGCTTCTTTCGGTAATGTCTGATCATGGAAATCACGAGCCGTTTCTGGATCAAGCGCCAGGTTAAACTGATCTTCCCAACGGAACTCAAAGCGCGCGCGTGATAGTGCATCATCTCTTATTTGTGCGGCTGGATGGCCTTTTGCAAGGTCTGCTGCGTGGGCTGCGATCTTGTAGGTGATAACGCCAGTTTTAACATCATCACGGTCTGGAAGACCCAAATGCTCTTTTGGCGTTACGTAACAAAGCATGGCCGTGCCG
>CALDZF010000158.1 GCA_937944165.1 uncultured Rhizobiaceae group bacterium
ATTTCTTTTGGCGTGCCAATTTGAACAACTTTACCTTGGTTCATGATAACAATCCTGTCTGCCAAAGTCATAGCTTCATGTTGATCATGGGTTACATGCAAAATAATAGCATTCATTGATTTATGCAGCTTGGAAAGCTCAATCCGTGTATTAGCGCGCAAGGAAGCATCAAGGTTGGATAAGGGTTCATCTAGCAATAATACACCAGGACGTCTAATCATTGCGCGTGCAATAGCAACCCTTTGTCTTTGTCCGCCAGAAAGCTCTCCAGGTTTTCTGTCTAGCAAGCCATCAAGTTGTAAGGTTTGTGTTACATCATTTAAACGTTGAACTATTTCTTCTTTTTCTTCTCTTCTACGCTCAGCACCAAAGGTAATATTCTTCTGCACATTCATATGCGGATAAAGCGCATAGGATTGAAAGACCATGGCAATACTACGCTCAACAGGGTTAAGTTGATCTATGCGCTTTCCATCAAACCAAATTTCGCCGTTGGTAATATCTTCAAGGCCTGCAATCGTGCGTAAAAATGTGCTTTTACCACAGCCTGAAGGACCTACAACTACAATGTATTCGCTTTCTTTGATATTGAAATTTATATCGTTTAAAGCCTGAGTGCTATTGAAGGTTTTTGAAACGTTTTTAAATTCTAATTTTGACATAATGAAAAACCTACTTGCTACTTCCTGCAAACAAACCATGAATGAGTTGTTTGGAAAGCAGTATGTATAAAATGAGAGGCGGGATAGCTGCCAAGGAAAGCGCTGCAAGTACTGTTGGCCAATCTGTAATAAACTGCCCAATGAATTGCTGAATGCCAAGGGTTAATGTCTGTTTGCCATCAGCAGGTGTAATTACGAGCGGGAACCAAAGGTCATTCCAAATCGGAATTGCTACAAAAATTGTAACGGTTGCCAATGCAGGCTTCAGTAATGGAAAAACGATATGGAATAAAATATCAGTTTCAGAAACCCCATCACAACGTGCGGCATCTTTAATTTCTTTCGGAATATCGCGAATGAAACTTTCAAGAATAATAATCGAAAATGGCAAACCTTGAGCGATGTAAACCAGAACAAGAGCTGTATGTGTATTAGTAAGATTTAAAGATTGAAGTAGTTCAAGAATGGGTATGGTTCCCAACCGTACAGGAATCATCATTCCAAAGATAAAGAACAGTGATAATAATATCCGTCCCCTATATTTGTATTCAGAAACACCCCAGGCAGCCATGCCTCCGAACAAGACAATAAATATTATGCTAACAGATGTAATTGTCAGGCTGTTTACAAAATAGAGTAGAAAATCAGAATTATTAAAAACAGTCTGATAGCCAATAGTTGTAAAACTCTCTGTCGAGGGTATTTTAAACGGTGCGTCGAATATGTCTTTTTGGCTTTTGAATGAATTGATAAAAATCAAAACAATCGGAAGCAGGGCGAACACGACATAAAGTGCTAGCGCGGTATGTGTGAGAAGGTATTTCTTGTTCATCGTGGCCACCTATCTCAATATTCTTCGTTGTACGAAAAACAAATAGATTGATACCCCAATAAGAATAATCAAAAACATCGCGGTTGCTACAGCAGCGCCTAGATTGATATTGCCGGATTGTAATTGAAAGCCAAAAAAGGTTCGGTAGAAAAGTGTTCCTAATAAATCCGTCGAAAAGTTTGGCCCAGCCAAAGGTCCTTTAACAGTATAAATTAGATCGAATGCATTAAAATTATTCACGTAAGTAAGAATGGAAACCAATGCGATTGTCGGCCAAACCATGGGTAAATGCACATGAAAAAACGCTTTGAAGAAACCTACCTTTTCAAGTTTGATTGCCTCAAGAATATCTTTGTTAATTGAGATAAGGGCTGCATAAATAAGTAATACTGGTATGCCGATAAATTGCCAAACAGAAACCAATGATATCGTAATCAGTGCAGTGCTTTCTTCGCCTAACAGTGCTGGGGTATTTTCTTTTATACTAAAAACGTCATAGAGAATGCTAGTAATGCCCCAAGTTGGACTAAGGATTAACTGCCAGATGAAACCAACAATTACAAATGAAAGCATAGTAGGAAGCATAACAGCGGTACGATAAAATGTAGCTGCCTTAAAACTTAAGTTTACAAGCAGTAAGGCAATTAGAATACCAATTGGATTTTGGATAAACATATGGAACAAAAAGAAAATCAGATTATTCCAAAGGGCATTCCAAAATACCTCACTAAAAAACGGATCATTGATAAGTGTGTTAAAATTTGCAAGCCCTACAAAATTTTGTGTGTCATTATTGATTGTTTCATAAAAACTGAGTTTGATTGTTGCAATCATGGGGTAGACAAAGAATACGCAATAGAAAAAAAGCGCCGGCCCCAAGAACAATATTAATTCGCGCTTTTTAACGTTTTTCATCATGATGGTTTAAAAACTAATTGGGCCTGTACCAATTATCCAAGCCCTTTTGCAGTTGCTGTGCGGCCTCTTTTGGAGACATGGATTTATTTAAAACTTGCGCGGAAGTATTCCAGATTTCGTTTTCCAAATTAGGCGTGCCTCGTGACAAAATATGATACGAATTTCGAATGGAAGATTTACAGTGTTGTCGCCAACTTAAGAATTCATTAGCAAGCGGGTCTTCGATCTTTATTTCATGATTAGAGAGAGGGAAAAATCCCGGTAGATTGTTTGCGTAAATCTGAGCAAATTCAGCTGTTGTGAGCCACTCAATAAATTTCTTCGCTGCCTCAAGTTTGCCGGACTTTGCATTAATGCCAAGGCCAATGTCTGTATGGTCACTGATGAAACATTCGCTTTGGCCTGTGGGTAAAGGTGGCGCAAAAGCGCTCATTTCAAACTCCACTTTTCCATTAAAACTTGCAATGTCCCAAGAACCAGCAGGATAAATAGCAGCCTTGCCTGATGTGAATAGTGCCTGTGATTGTGTATAGGTTTGAGCCTTATAACCATTACCCATGAAAGGCGCCCATTTTTCAAGTTGGGTGAAAGTTTCGACATAGGCTTTGTCGGATAATTTTTCTTTTCCAGAAATAAGTCCCAGCCGGCCTTTTTCTCCCTGCCAGTAGTTTACGCCAATATTGTGAAAACCCATGGTCGCTGCTTCCCATTGATCTGCGGTACCCAGCGCTATAGGAGTAATGCCACCTTTGCTGGAAACTACATCCAATGCTTTATAAAAATCGTCAACGGTCTTTGGTTTTTGCAATGATAGGGACTTAAAAATGTTTTGATTGTAAATAAACCCATGAATAACAGAGGCAAGTGGAATGCAGAATGTGGTTTTCAAATCATCCGTTTGCCAAGCAGTTTTGGCAAAGTTGGAATAATGCTTTAACCCAGCAATATCATTGAGTGCTAATAGATTACCTTCATTAAAAAGTTTAAGAGAGGCATCAAATGGGCGGCAGGTGATTAAATCACCAGCCGTGCCGCCAGCAAGTTTCGTGTTTAGAGCAGCATTATATTCTGTGGCGGGCGAAGGTCTGAAAACCACATTAATATTGGGGTTTTGAGCGTTAAATACAGGCAGGATTTTTTCATTCCATGCAGCAAGATCATCTGAACGCCAGCTTTCGATAATCAATTCAGACTTTGCACTATTGCTTTCGTTAGTAGATGGTTTTTGTACGCTCCAATATGAAGCTCCCAAACCAACCACTGCGAGCAAAATTAAACCTAGCCGCTTCATATTTATCCCTATTGTACCCATTGAAATGATTTTCAATCATACCTTGAAGCTAGGAATGCTTACAAACTCTTTTTTGATTTTTTAACCAATAAGGCGCGTAAACTATCATTCGTAAGATATATATCAGACTTAAAACGATTGTGCTTTTTGGGCGCGAATGTCACTTGGCGTTAATTTAAAGTGATTTCTAAATTTGGAAGACAAATGCGAAATGCTTGAAAAGCCAGTTGCAATTGCAATTTCTGTTATTGAAAGTGTGGACTGTTCGCACAATCTACGCGCCTGATTTAAGCGTAGTTCCAGATAAAGTTGCATTGTACTTAAGCCGATTTGCTTTGTGAACAAGCGATTAAGTTGTCGTTTTGACAGTCCGCATAGTTGGGCTAGCTGGGCTAGTTGTAAAGGATCCGCTAAATGACTTTCCATGACTTCGATTGTTTTAATAACGGAAGCATTTGTTGTATTATAACGTTCGACCAAGCTTGAGCGTTGTTGGTCACCAGCAGGCCTTACTTCCGTATGCATAAACCAGTCAGTTACTTTTCTTGCAAAAAGCGCGCCGTGATGTTTTGTGATTAAAGCGTGCATCATATCAAGTGGTGCTGTGCCGCCTGCGCAAGTAATACGGTCTCTATCCAGTACATATAGTGATTTAGTGAGCAAAAGATCGGGCGATTTTTCAATTAAACTTTGGGCATGTTCCCAATGTATGGTCATACGACGGTCTTTCATCACGCCGGATATCGCAAGAATATAAGGACCGGCAGATACGCCACCAAGAACAACGCCTCTGGTACTTGATTTGCGCAGGATGGCCAATACGGCATTGTCGGAAAACGTGAATGGATTACCGCCTGCAATTACAAACAGAATATCAAGATCAACAGCGCTTTTTAATTTGATACTTGCTTCCAGCTTAATCCCACCAGAACTGGTTGCTAAACTATCGCCGGCACAAAGATGCTCGATTGTATAAAGTTCTTTTTTGCTTAATAAATTAGCTGCACGTAAAGGCTCAACGGTGGAAGCATAAGACATCATCGCGAAACCATCTATTAGCAAAAGACCTACGCGATAAGGGGTGTATGATTGATTATTTTTAACGGCCATAAAATATAAAATAGCGTCTTTATTTTTAAAACACAATTATATTCTCATGCCTAAACTTTGATTGTAGTTTTATGGTAATTAAGTGCAGGAGACAATAATGCGCTACTCAGCCCTGGAAGTGTTGAAGCAAGGTCTGACAGGTAACAAGACTTGGAAGCCTGCATGGCGTGATCCAGAACCAAAACAAGACTATGATGTTATTATCATAGGCGGCGGTGGTCATGGTTTGGCTACTGCTTATTACCTCTCCAAAAAACATGGCATCAGAAATGTTGCAGTTCTTGAAAAAGGCTGGATTGGTGGTGGTAATGTTGGGCGTAACACAACGATCGTGCGTTCCAACTATATGCTCCCAGGCAATGAACCTTTTTACGAACTCTCCATGAAACTATGGGAAGGTTTGGAGCAAGACTTTAATTATAATGCTATGGTTTCTCAACGTGGCATCATAAATTTGTTCCACAATGATGCGCAAAGAGATGCTTACGTGCGTCGTGGCAATTCAATGATTATGGCGGGCGCTGATGCTGAATTTCTCGATGAAGATGCTATCCGCAAAGAATTGCCATTCTTAGATTATGATAATGCACGTTTCCCCATAAGAGGTGGCTTGGCGCAAAGGCGTGGTGGTTCAGTTCGCCATGATGCGGTCGCTTGGGGGTATGCCAGAGGTGCAGATGAAAATGGCGTTGATATTATTCAAAACTGTGAAGTAACCGGCTTTGACATAAAAGATGGCGTTTGCCATGGTGTGGAAACAACAAGAGGCAAAATTGGTGGTAAGAAAATTGCTGTTTGCGTGGCAGGTTCGTCAGGTCATGTCATGGCAAAAGCAGGAATGCGGTTGCCAATAGAAAGTCATGTCCTTCAAGCTTTTGTATCAGAAGGCTTAAAGCCAATTATTCCTGGTGTCATAACTTTCGGTGCTGGCCATTTTTATGTCAGCCAGTCAGATAAGGGCGGACTTGTTTTCGGGGGTGATATTGATGGTTATAATTCTTACGCGCAACGTGGCAACCTTCCAACAGTTGAAGACGTTTGCGAAGGCGGTATGGCAGTAATGCCTATGATTGGCAAAGCAAGGCTCTTACGCAGTTGGGGTGGAATTATGGACATGTCCATGGATGGCTCTCCCTTTATTGATAAAACCCATATTAGTGGTCTCTATTTTAATGGTGGTTGGTGTTATGGCGGGTTTAAGGCGACGCCAGCAAGTGGTTATTGTTATGCGCATCTGCTGGCAAATAACGCACCACATCCAGTTGCCAAGGATTATCGTCTTGACCGATTTATTTCGGGTAAAATGATAGATGAAAAGGGCATGGGCGCCCAACCAAACTTACACTAGGGAGACGTTGAGATGATTATAAACCACCCATACCTTGGCCCTCGTGATGCTGCAGAGTTTGTTTATCTAGGGGATGCAAGCCTTTTGGAACGTCCAGATTGGCAATCAGAAGATGCGGCAAGTGAGTTTCATGATTACTTACACTTGCGCGATAATGTAGCTGGCGAGATGCGCGAGCTTTGGTTCCATGAACAGGGCGACCGCTCCTGGCTAGTTGTTACACGCAATACTATTACGCATGAAGTTATAAAAGTTGAAATGGCGCGTGATGTAGCGCAAAAAATATCTAACGGAGCGGCAGCATGAAACAGGAATTTCGAATTGCCGAGAGTAAGGTAGAAAAAGAACCAATTCTTCATTTCTCTTTTAATGGTAAGACCTATGCAGGTCATAAAGGCGATACACTGGCATCTGCCTTATTGGCGAATGGCGTTAAAATGGTTGGCCGTTCGTTCAAATATCATAGACCACGAGGAATTTTTTCTTGTGGCTCAGAAGAACCAAACGCATTGGTTACCTTGAAAACAGGTCAAGATGTAGAACCCAATACGCGTGCAACAGTAATTGAACTCTATGATGGATTAGAAGCACACAGCCAAAACCATATGGGTTCTTTGAAGTACGATCTTTTAGCCTTCAATGATATTTTATCGCCATTTTTGTCCGCAGGGTTTTATTATAAAACGTTCATGTGGCCAGCTGCTTTTTGGGAAAAGCTTTATGAACCAATTATCAGGCGTGCTGCAGGTCTTGGTGCTTTATCTGGAAAAGAAGATCCTGAAACTTATGATAAAGGCTTTTTACATTGTGACCTCTTGGTTATTGGTTCAGGCTCATCGGGTTTAATGTCGGCATTAACAGCAGGACGTGCAGGCGCATCTGTTATTTTGGCGGATGAAGATTTCTTACTCGGTGGTCGTCTTCATATGGAGCAGATGGAAATTGATGGTTCAAGCTCATCTGCCTGGGCAGATAAGGCAATTGCAGAACTTTCGTCAATGCCTAATGTTCGTATTATGCCAAGAACCACAATTTATGGTTCTTACGATCATGGAATTTTTGGTGCGTTAGAGCGCAAAACAGATCACTTAAAATCAAGTGATGGTAAACCGCGCCAAGTGCTATGGAGAGTATACTCAAAGCGCTCTGTATTGGCTGCTGGAGCAACAGAACGTTCCATCGCCTTTGGCAATAATGACAGACCCGGTATTATGATGGCAGGAGCCGTACGTGCTTATGCAAATCGATTTGGTGTTGGCACTGGCAAAGATATAGCTGTCTTTACAAATAATGATGATGGTTGGCACACGGCACGTGACCTTGCTGCCAAAGGTGTTAATGTAAAAGCAATCATTGATAGCCGTAGTCATGTAAATATTACCGCGCCAGAAGGTGTACAAACCCATCTGGGCACCAATGTCATTAATACAAAAGGGCGTCACGCACTTTCATCTATTACATTATCGAATGGCGAAACACTTGACGTTGACTGTTTGGCAGTGAGTGGTGGGTGGAGTTCCAATGTTCATCTAACCTGTCATCAACGTGGCAAGCCACAATGGAATGAGCAAATTGCAAGCTTTGTTCCAGGTGGAGAATTGCCTGTTGGAATGTCAGTGGCAGGTGCTGCAAATGGCTCCATGACATTAGCAAGCGCTTTGCAAACTGGGCGCGACACAACAATTGAAGTGCTAAAAGACCTTGGGATCAAAGCTATAAAAAAAGCGCTGCCAAAAGTAGAAGATGAAGCATCGGAGACTTCAGTCTTCTTTCATGTTGAAAGTGGTAAGAACCGTGCATGGATTGACCTGCAAAATGACGTAACAGCAAAAGACGTTAAACAATCACATCTTGAAGGGTATCGTTCTGTTGAGCATTTAAAACGCTACACAACCCTTGGCATGGCAACTGACCAAGGCAAAACATCCAACATGCTTGGACTTGCAGTTATGGCAGATGCTTCTGGTAAAACAATTCCGCAAACTGGTACAACCATGTTCCGTCCACCTTATACACCAGTGCCAATCGGTGCATTGGCAGGGCGTTCTCGGGGCAAGGAATTTAGACCAACCAGAAAAACACCGAGCCATAAGTGGGCTAAGGCAAATGGCGCTGAATTCGTTGAAGCGGGCAATTGGCTTAGAGCGCAATGGTACACAAAACCAGGTGAAAGCCATTGGCGCGAAAGTACAGACAGAGAAGCGCTTGCAACCCGTAAATCTGTTGGGATATGTGACGTAACCACGCTTGGCAAAATTGATGTTCAAGGTAAAGATGCTGCTGAGTTTTTAAACAAAGTATATGCAAATGCCTTTGGTAAATTGGGCGTAGGCAAAGTCCGATATGGCTTGATGCTGCGCGAAGATGGTATCGTCATGGATGATGGTACAGCAGCCAGAATGAGTGATACGCATTTCGTCGTAACAACAACAACTGCAAATGCAGTAAATGTTTATCGTCATATGGAGTTTTGCCGTCAATGCTTATGGCCGCAAATGGATGTCAGTCTTATTTCAACTACAGAGCAATGGGCACAGTTTGCAGTTGCAGGTCCTAACGCCCGCAAGCTTCTACAAAAAATAGTAGACAAAGAGCACGACATCTCCAATGATGCTTTCCCGTTTATGGCATGTGGCGAAATAAGTGTCTGTGGTGGCACACCTGCGCGATTATTTAGAATTTCCTTTTCTGGAGAACTAGCATACGAAATCGCAGTTCCAACACGTTATGGCAATTCCATGATGTCTATCTTAATAAAAGCTGGCGAAAAGTTCGATGCTGTTCCTTATGGTACAGAAGCGCTGGGCGTTATGCGTATTGAAAAAGGCCATGCCGCTGGTAATGAACTTTGTGGAACGACAACGGCACAAGACTTGGGTCTTGGTAGAATGGTATCAAAGAAAAAAGACAGTATTGGCAATACACTTTCTGAACGTGAGTATTTAACACGAAAAGACGGGCTTAATCTTGTTGGATTTAAACCTGTAGATGAAAGTAAGTCTCTACAGGCAGGCGCGCATTTTATTACAAAGGAATCCGAGCCAACCATGGCCAATGATGAAGGTTGGATGACATCTGTTTGTTATTCGCCAAACCTTGGGTATTCAATTGGCCTTGGTTTTATAAATAACGGTAGTAACCGGATTGGTGAAACCGTAACGGCAGCAGATCCATTGCGCGGAAATACATTAGATGTTGAAATTGTCTCAGCGCATTTCATCGATCCAGAAGGAGAGCGTTTACGTGCCTAATTCATCTTTTAAATTAGAAGCATCCTCACCACTAGCAGGGTTTAGCCAAGATTTTGGAACTGTTTTAGTCGAGGAATTAACTAATAAAGCTCTTGTATCAATTGCTGAGCCGCTTGGTATGAAAACCAAGCTACAAGCTGAAGTTAAAAAGCACCTAGGTGCCTCCTGGCCTGAAATTGGAACAACGACTAATTCACCTAAAGCTTATCATTTACTTGGTCTTCAAACTGATATGATTTTTGCTTTCTTTGACCATCCAGGTGGTCTTGCGGATGCAGCTATAAAATTGATGCTGAAAGATAATGCTTATTGTACAGATCAATCTGATGCTTGGGTAATTATCAAAGTATCAGGTGAGGGTATCTATGCTGCACTTGAAAGAATTTGCCCAGTTAACTTGTCAAGAGATGCATTCGCAGTTGGAACGGTTCAGCGCACTTCAATGGAACACTTAGGTGTTATTATTTTGAAACATGCAGAAGATAGTTTTGTGCTAATGGGAGCAACCTCTTCAGCCGAAGATTTACTGCATGCGGTTACGGTATCTATAAAAAACACAAACTGAGTTATAGTTTTACTTTTATAGTTTTTAAGCAATCATCAAACCATTCCCATTGTTCAATTGCTACCCGATTGTAGAGCAAAAAAGAATCTCGTTTAAAAATGGGCGCTTTTGACAATTCAAAAAGTTCACGGCTTTTTATCTTGGGTTCCGCAACGCGTCTTGGTAGGTAACATGTGCCGCCATGATTTAAAACATATTCAAGTCCCAGTTTAGCGTTCCCAAAACTAATTCTTGCCGTATCAGCATCTGCATAAGCGGCCGCATGTTCATTTCCAAATTCATCACCAGCTTCTACGAAAACGTAATAAGGGTCAAATTTTATAGGGCTTTTAGGGGTGGTCGAGACTAATATCAGTTCATCATGATAAAGCGCAAGAACATTCTGGTTCTGAGTTGTATTGGATTTAAAACCAAGTGCTAGATCAATCAGGCCTGCATTAAGCCAAGTTGTTAAATCAGTTTCACTTCCCTCCCAATAAGACAGTGCGGCTTGTGGTTGGGATTGTTTTATGTAGTTAAATAATGGCTCACCCAAGCCAACCCATAAATCAGGATGACCGCCAATATTTACAACTGTGTTCAGTTGTTCTGGTAGGGCAGTTGCCTGATAGGCTTGTTTCCATAAATCAGAAATAGTGCTTGCATATCGTTGCAATCGAACACCTGAGGCAGTAAGTGTTGCACCTGATTTTTGCCGATTGATCAGGCTTTGTCCTAATTCATCTTCGAGGGATTTTAAACGTGCCGTTACTGTAGATTGCGTAACATTGAGTTGCTCAGACGCGCGAACCAGGCTGCCAGTTTCAATGATCGTCAAAAAAGTACGTAATTCAATTAAATTCATATACAATTATAATTCGAAAAAATCGAATTTACTATATAAAATAATTCAATTTTTACTATGAAATAATTAGCGTAAATTTTATTATACGGCTAACGCGTAAAGCAGTTTAAGGACTTATTGATTATGACAATCCAAACATACTCCATGTTGATAAATGGTAAATGGGTACAGGCTTCTGATGGTCGTCGTTTTGAAAGCTTCAATCCTGCAACAGGTGAAGTGTGGTCAACTGTTCCTGAAGCAACTGAGCAGGACGTTAATGATGCAGTAGCAGCAGCTAAAAATGCTTTGCAAGGTGAATGGGGGGTAATGACACCAACACAACGCGGTAAATGCCTTCACCGGCTAGGCGATCTGCTGGCTGGAAACTCTGAACATCTTGGTCGTATTGAAACACAAGACACGGGAAAAATGTTCAAGGAAACCGCTTGGCAATCAACTTATATTGCTGAATACCTGCATTTTTTTGGTGGGGCAGCTGATAAAATTCATGGTGAAACTTTACCAATAGATAAACCTGATATGTTTGTCTTTACAGATCGTGAACCGTTGGGTGTGATCGCAGCAGTAATTCCATGGAACTCTCAAATGTTCCTAAGCGCCACCAAAGTTGGCCCGGCATTAGCCGCTGGTAATACGATTGTTCTCAAAGCTTCAGAACACGCCTCTGCACCCTTGTTGGAATTTGGTAAACTGGTAGAAGAAGCTGGCATCCCTGATGGGGTAATAAACATTATTACTGGTCATGGTGATCCGTGTGGGCGCGCCTTAACTTCACATCCTGGCATAGCGCGTATCGCATTTACTGGTGGGCCAATGTCAGCAAAAAATATTATTCACAATTCGGCAGAAAACTTTGCCGAAGTATCCCTTGAGTTGGGGGGGAAATCGCCTTTTATTGTCTTTGATGATGCCAATATAGAAAGCGCGGTTAATGGCTCAGTCGCTGGTATTTTCGGAGCATCAGGACAAAGCTGCGTCGCGGGATCGCGCCTTTACTTGCATGAAGCGATTGCAGATGAATTCCTTGAAAAGATGATAACAATTGCAAGGAATATAAAGATTGGCGACCCGCAAGCGGACGAAACCGAAATGGGTCCCTTGTGCACTAAAGGCCAGATTGAACACATTGAGAACCAAATAGCTCTTGCACAACAACAAGGTGGTGAAGTTCTAACAGGTGGTAAGCGTTCTGGTGCAGGCGAATTATATTTTGAACCAACGATTATTCAATGCCCACGTCAAGATATGACAATTGTCGATACAGAGCTTTTTGGTCCTGTATTATCAGTTCAGCGATTTAAAACGGAAGATGAAGTTGTAGCCCTTGCCAATGATACAAAACACGGACTTGCGGCCGGAATTTTTACACGTGATAGTGCGCGATCTATTCGGATGTCAAAGCGTATTCAGGCTGGTATCATTTGGGTTAATACCTACCGCGTTATTTCACCAATTGCAGAGTTTGGCGGCATGAAAACCAGCGGTTATGGACGTGAAGCAGGTCTTCAGGCGTTGTATGATTATACAAGACCAAAAACAGTCTGGATGAACTTGTCAGATGAGCCAATCGCTAATCCGTTTAAACCTCGCTAAGTATTCAGGAAAATTAAGATGAAGTTTCATATAGCAATAAACCTTGAGCGTATGGATGATAGCTCTGACATGGTTGAAGTGAGAAACCATACACTTGAAATGGTTCAAATGGCAGACAAGGCAGGATTTGAAATTGCTTGGGCCGCAGAGCATCATGCACTTGAAATGACGATTGCGCCGAACCCGTTTCAAATCATGACCTGGTGGGCAGACCATACTGAAAACATACGTCTTGGCTGTGGCGTTGCAAACGCATCTTATTGGCATCCGGTAAACATTGCTGGCGAAGCAGCCATGCTTGATTTGCTATCTGGTGGGCGTTTGGAAATGGGTCTTGGTTCAGGTGCTTACCAGCGCGAGTTTGATCGTATGAAGCCGGGCTTGGATCAAAAAGACTCCTGGCAATACATGCAAGAAATGTTACCACTAGTTCGCGAGTTATGGAAAGGGGACGTAGAGCATAATGGTAAGTTTTGGCAGTTCCCAAAAGCAACTTCATGTCCCAAACCTTTGCAAGATGAAGTGCCAATGTGGGTAGCAGCGCGCTCGCCAATTACTTTTGATTATGCAGTGGCTAATAATTGCAACATCATGTGTTGGCCGCTTACCATGCCGATGTCAGAGGCTGAAAAGTACAAGGTGCAACTTGATGATGCAATCGAAAAAGCTGGCGGCAAGTGGGATGGTACATTCGCTCTCATGCGCCATACTGGGGTTTATAAAACCGAAGAAGATAGGGCTTCAACAATGAATGCCATTCGCAACGTGCTTGGCAAATTTGGTAACCTGATGATGAAAAAAGGTGACGTTGTAAATGGCTTCCCAGAAAATGTTCCTTTTGAAGAACTCGAAGGTAACGTTCGTGTTGAACCCAAAATGCTTGAAGAAAACCTGATGTTCGGATCGCCTGAAACTGTTATTAGTAAACTTAATCAATACAAAGATATGGGCATCGATTCATATATTTACTACGCATCCATGGGGCTGGATATGGATTTGCAGAAACGCTCATTGCAGACTTTCATAGATGAAGTCATGCCCGCATTTAAATAAGGAAATAAAATGCCAACAGAAATTCGCCGTACCATTTTAAACATTCAGACAACCCATCTTGAAGGTTGGAAGCAAGTTGAGAAACCAACGAAACTTGTTTCAGCAATTGCTATCATCAAAAACCCATGGTTTGGCAGAGGGCATGTAGAAAACTTGCGCCCAGAAATTCGTGAAAGTGGTCCAGTACTCGGCAAGCTTTTAACAAATATGATTCTGGACGTAACAGGCGATACGCTTGAAGGCTATGGCAAGGCTTCTGTGGTCGGTATGGGCGGCGAACTTGAACATGCCCAAGCGCTTACACATACGCTTTGGTTTGGGAACCAATACCGTGAAGCGGTTGATGCAAAAACCTATCTTGTTTTTGCCAACACACGCGGCGCGGCGGGCACATCGCTCATGATCCCTTTGATGGATAAGCATGATGGCGGCAGACGCTCGCATTATCAAACCATTCACTTGAGTATTCCGGATGCGCCAGCAGAAGATGAAATCATTGTAGCGCTTGGTGCTTCCGTCGGTGGGCATCCAAATCACCGTATTGG
>CALDZF010000159.1 GCA_937944165.1 uncultured Rhizobiaceae group bacterium
CCATGAGAGTGTGAATTTCATTTGTCTTGTCCGTATTTATTCGGGTCTGTCGTATGACGTTTTATTAAATTTTGGCAGATCATCACAGAGCTCTAGCCAGTTTATTTTTTCATTGTGATAGGAATGGTTTTCAGGAGGAAAAGCAGAAGCGTCTTTCATGAAACCTATATAAAAGAAAGTAATGTCTGATAGTTTTTTATCTGTATAGGCTATGGGTGAGCCACAAACTTTGCAGAATAATCTGCTAAAGTCGCCATTACACCACTCAGCAAGGCTTTCTTTATTTGTCCATTCGAATTGATCTTTTTCAAAGCCTGCAAAGGCTACTATGGGTGCACCATTGGAACGTCTACAATCATCGCAATGACAATAGCCCGTAAAATGTGTTTCATGCGTTGCTTCAATCGCAACGCTACCACAGCGGCATGATCCAAGATGTTTGCTCATGCAGACACCTCAATCATTTTGGTTTTCTCATAACGCTCTAGACTGTCTGACAATTTCAGCCAGTTAAGCTGTTGGGCTTCAAAGGAATGATAGGTCGGCGGGAATTTATCAGGTTCATCCATGAAAGCTGTATAGAAAAAAACAAGCTCTGGAGCGCTTTCGTGTTCTTGGGCGACTGGCGTTCCGCATTGATTGCAGAATGTTCTTGTGCAAGTTCCTTCAACGTATTTGTCGAGAGACTTATTTGCTTCCCATATGATTTTCTCACGCAGCATACCAACAGACGCAATCACTGGCGCGCCTGTTGAACGACAGCAGTCATCGCAATGGCAATAGACGCTTGCTTCTGGTTCCGCCAGAACCGAAATCACAACGCTATCGCATCTGCAATGGCCACGATGAGTTGTCATTTCTTTGCAGCAGCTTTCTTTGTGGTTTTGCGAGCGACTTTTTTGCGTTTTGCGGCTGCACGCACCTTCTTACGCTCTTTTAATTCATCAAAGATTACAAATCCAATTTTGCCACTATCATCCTCATCTGGCTCTTCCTCAGGCTTTTCTGACTTAACAGCAGCCTTGGTAAAAGTAAGTGACATTTGTTCAACATGTTGCACAATCGAAACTGGCGACATATCAGCGGGATTTAATCCATCAATGCGCATAAGATCCCCGTCGATTGGCATAATGCCTAAAACCTTGATCGGCCCCATGGATGAAAACGTAATCACTTCAAGCTTTTCTTTTTTGGGGTCAAGTTGCTCCCGCATTGCAAAAATCTGCTGAGCGACAGACTTGGCGGCTTCCTCTGCTCCATTCTCACAAGAGGTTTTACTCCACTCGGTTTCCTTCGGTGGATTTTTAAGCATAGTAGCAAAATCACCCTTTAATAGTGCTGCATCTGAAAATCTGGTCATTGTGAAAGTCCCCCAAACAGTGTCGGAATATCAAGTGGTCTGAAACCATAGTGTTTCATCCAACGTACATCTGCATCAAAGAAAGCGCGAAGGTCTGGCATTCCGTATTTTAACATGGCGATGCGGTCTATGCCGATGCCCCATGCGAAACCCTGATAGACGTCCGGATCAAGGCCGCCAGAACGCAACACATTTGGATGCACCATGCCGCAGCCTAAAATTTCCATCCAGTCTGTGCCTTCACCAAATTTAACTTCATTGCCAGAACGATCGCACTGGATATCAACTTCGAGCGAAGGTTCTGTAAACGGGAAGAAAGACGGGCGAAAACGCATGTTAACGTTATCAACCTCGAAGAAGGATTTGCAAAACTCTTCCAGCACCCATTTCAGGTTTGCGATGTTTGCTTTTTTATCGACTACCAGTCCTTCAAGCTGATGAAACATTGGCGAGTGCGTTGCGTCGGCGTCACAGCGGTAGGTTTTACCAGGAATGATAATGCGGATTGGCGGCTTTTGATTTTCCATTGTACGGATTTGCACTGGTGAAGTATGCGTGCGCAGAACTTTACGCTCGCCTTGCTCATCTTCAGCCATGAAGAACGTATCATGCATCTCACGCGCCGGGTGACCTTCCGGGAAGTTCAGTGCAGTGAAATTATAATAATCTGTTTCAATCTCAGGGCCTTCTGCCACCGAAAAACCCATATCTGCAAAAATTGCGGTAATCTCATCCATCACTTGGGAGATCGGGTGAATGCGTCCTGCTTCTGAGGGTGATTGGCGCACTGGCAAGGTTACATCGGTTTTTTCTGATGCCAGACGGATTGCAAGTGCTGCACGTTTCAAGACTTCCTTGCGCTCATTAATCGCGTCCGTAATGGAAGCTTTCAGCGCGTTAAGCGCTGGGCCTTGAACCTTACGTTCTTCATCGCTCATTTTGCCCAAGGTCTTCATCACATCGGAGATAGAGCCTTTTTTACCCAGTGAGGCAACGCGTACAGCTTCAAGGGCGGCTTCATCAGAAGCTGCTACAATGTCTGCACGGATGGATATTTCCAGTTCTGCAATATCAGTCATGTTTGTTACGTTCTTTTATATAAATCTTAGATATAAGCTTTAGCCCAAAATAAAAAACCGCACTAGGCTAAAAGCCAGCGCGGTTTCGTAAATCTTAGAGTTTGAAACCCGCTGAACTGTTTATTTTGAATATTCAAAATAAACAGATTTTAAAATTGGCGGGTTTTCTTATCCTTTTATGTTCCATAAAAGGGAAAAACCTTATTTAACAGCGCCTTCAAATTCGTTTTCTGTGTGATTTTTCAAATAAGCCAAAGCGTCTTTTGCTTTTGCAACCATTGCGCCAAATGCTGCTGGCTCGTGGATTGCGATGTCTGAAAGAACCTTGCGATCCACTTCGATGCCTGCTTTTGTCAAACCGTCAACAAGACGTGCGTATGTCAGGCCGTGCTCACGGGCAGCAGCGTTGATACGCTGAATCCATAGGGAACGGAAATTACGCTTTCTGGTCTTGCGGTCACGATATGCGTATTGACCTGCTTTTTCGACTGCCTGACGCGCAACACGAATGGTGTTTTTGCGCGAGCCGTAATAGCCTTTAGCTTTTTTTAGAACTTTTTTGTGTTTTGCGTGTGCGGTGACGCCGCGTTTTACTCTAGCCATGATCTATGCTCCTAAACTTTATAAAAAATGACTTACTTAGAGTAAGGCATGAATTGCTTGACGATTCTTGCATCTGCATCGCAAAGCACCATGGTGCCGCGTGCATTGCGCAAGAACTTGTTGGAACGTTTGATCATGCCGTGCTGTTTACCAGCACCTGCAGCTTTTACTTTGCCGCTGGCTGTTGTTTTGAAGCGTTTTTTCACGCTTGATTTGGTCTTCATCTTGGGCATTTCGCTCTCCTTCGTTAAACCCGAAACTTGCATTCCGGAAAATCAAAAGCCCCGCTGACCAAAGCGGAGCTCGCGTCAAAATCATCATGGCATGCCCTGCCAGACGATCAATAATGTGCATAAAGCTTATTTTGAGTTTTTTTGCAAGGGGAAACTGCCGCTCATGGAGGTTAAAAACCATCTGCAACAAATGTTGTTTTGTGTATTACGTTGTGGTAAATTTTTTGCATGCCAAGAATTTCAATAGATATCACGCGCGAAGAACACGCCAAACTCAAAGCGATTGCAGCACTTAAAGGTCAGAGTATAAAAGATTTTGTGCTTACGCGCACCTTAAACGAAGCGCCAGACGTTGGCGAAATGAGCGAAATGCAAGCGCTTGAAGCATTGTCTGATTATTTAAAGCCTCGCCTTGAGCAGGCTAAAAAAGGCGAGTTTTCTTCCAAATCTTTTGAAGATATTCGTAAAGACGCAAAAAATAGGGCGGGAATATAATCCACGAGCATGAGAAATATCGATCTCACTTTAGCTGCCGAAGAAGACCTAACAAAAATCTGGCTATACACTTACAACACCTGGGGACTTGAGCAGGCAGATAAATATTACGACCAGATCGTTATGTGTTGCGAAAAAATTGGCGATGATAGTGCATTTTCAAAACTCTTAGAAGGATTAGAAAATGATATCCATGTATATCGCTGTGAACACCATTACATATTCTTTCTGTTAAGTAAGCGGCCTATTGTTTTGGCAATCCTGCATGAACGTATGGATTTCGTGAAAAGACTTCAAAAGCGCTTAAATTAAGTAAAGTTTATAACTATGACATCCAATTTAGAAGAAAATTATAAACCACGCAGCATCTCAAAACATGGGATACTACAGATTAATGACATTAAATTTAAAGTATATGGTCTAAGCGTTGAAAGAAAATCTATCTACGATAAAATGTTGATAGAAGCAAAAGAGTTCTCTACAGACACAGTTTTTCCTAAAATTTTATCTGAAGGAGAGTATAATGGTCTTGGCTTCATAATCATTCATCCTGGCGATAGAGGGCTTTCTATATCCGTTCATTGGTGGATTCAAGGTTCTGTTCTTTGCCAGCAAATTAAACGCCAACTTTATAATTCGAATACACCTATGGATACAGCAAAGAGACCTGCGGTTGCCTGCGTTTGGGAATTAGCAATCATAAATGAAGAGCAGATAATTTGGAGAGAAACAATGATGAATAGTGAGCCAAATAGAGAGCATTATCTAGCAAAGTTTACTGATCTCACCTTTGCCTAATGATTCAAATAAAAAAGCCGGACAAAAGTCCGGCTATTCAAATTCTAATTTAAGCTTAAATCTACTTAACTGGTGCAACGACCATCATCATTTGGCGGCCTTCCAGTTTTGGCTCGGCTTCTACTTTTGCTGAACCTTCAAGCTGTTCTTTGACACGGTTTAACAATTGCATGCCAAGTTCCAAGTGTGCCATTTCACGACCACGGAAGCGAAGCGTTACTTTTACTTTGTCACCTTCACCCAAGAACTTTTCAACCGCGCGCATTTTCACGTCATAATCATGCGTGTCGATGTTTGGACGCATTTTGATTTCCTTGACGGATTGCGTCTTTTGCTTCTTGCGTGCTTCAGCTGCTTTTTTCTGGGCCTGGAATTTATATTTACCAAAGTCCAGAACTTTACAGATAGGCGGATTATTGTTTGGTGAAATTTCTACAAGATCCAAACCTTGCTCTCGTGCAATTTCCCTCGCCCTTTCGATTGGGACTGTGCCGTGGTTTTCACCTTCAGCATCAATGAGTTGCACTTCTTCTGACAAAATGTCCAAGTTCGAACGCGGCCCACCTTTTTGGGGCGCTTGTGCTCTATGAGGTCTGCGAATGGTCGTATTCTCCTGGGTTGTTACTGTTTTCTTCTCAATATTTTATGAAGATGATATAATAGTTAGCATGATTCAATTCAAAAATCATGTATTTTTCTTATCCAAGTTTAATGAAAATTTTCACCTATCCACGCCTTTGATTTACGTGTTTAAACAAGTTATTGATATCCCATTCTATTCATGAGTGTAAAATGACAAATCACCCCCCAGAATTTATCGAAGTTGGCACAGCAAATAACGCCAGAAAAATCGCAATCAGGCATCTCGAGGGCAAATCTCCTGGCCTTGTCTGGCTTGGAGGATATCGCTCTGACATGGTAGGCACGAAGGCCGAAGCCCTTGATCAATGGGCAAAAGAAAACGGCCATGCATCCTGTCGCCATGATTATTCTGGACATGGCGAATCTGGTGGTGAATTCATTGATGGCACTATTTCGCACTGGCTGGAAGAAAGCCTTGCCGTTTTTGATGCAAAATGCAACGAAGGTTCTCATATTTTAGTCGGTTCCTCCATGGGCGGATGGGTTGCGCTTCGCATGGTGCAAGAACTCGCAAAGCGCGGCGAAAGTCATCGCCTAAAAGCACTATTATTATTGGCACCTGCGCCAGACTTCCCGCATGAATTGATGAAGCCTGAATTGACCGACGATCAAAAGTCTCAATTAGAAACACGTGGCTTTATGGAAGAGCCGTCTGAATATTCAGATGAGCCTAATATTTTTACCAAAGCTTTGTTTGATGATGGTTTTGACAATAACCGCATCATGGAGGGTATGATTGAGACGGGCTGCCCTGTTCATATTTTGCAAGGTATGAATGATCCTGACGTACCCTATACCCATGCGATGAAGCTCATTACACATCTGCCAAATGAAAATGTATCCATGACGCTCATCAAGGACGGCGATCATCGCTTGTCGCGTGAGCAAGATATTGAATTACTGCTACGCACTGTAGAGACCTTGATTAATGCGTAAATGTTTTCAGGGGCCACTTGCTAAAAGCAAAAACACTCCGCCTCCTGAATTTACCTATTCACCCCCGCCCGACGAAGGCTTGGACATTATCCATCAAGATGATGATGTTTTGGTGCTATCAAAACCAGCAAACTTATTGAGCGTTTCTGGCAAACTTGAAAGCCATTCAGATTGTCTGGAGGCGCGTGCGCTAAAAGAATTTCCAAATGCCAAAGTCGTGCATCGTTTGGACAGAGGCACTTCCGGGATTTTCGTCATGGCGCTTAACTCTAATGCGCATCGTCATTTGGGCTTGCAATTTGAAAAACGTAAAACACGAAAGACTTACATTTCCGAAGTGATTGGTCTGGTTGAAGAAGACGAAGGCACGATTAATCTTCCCATGCGTACCGATTGGTATAATCGTCCTAAACAAATGGTCGATACTTATTTTGGTCGTGAGGCAATTACAGAATGGAAAGTTATTTCACGTGGGGAAGAAACTACAAGACTAGAGCTGCATCCAAAGACTGGACGCTCGCACCAATTGCGGGTTCATCTACAAGAATTGGGGCATCCGATTTTAGGCGACAGTTTCTATGCACCAGAACATGCAGTGGCCATGTCAAAGCGATTACTGCTTCACGCGGAAAGGTTGGAAGTTTTTCATCCAAGTAACGGCGAACGCGTAAGCTTTGCTGACCCTTGTCCGTTTTAGGATAACACCTACATAATCCATATGGATGAACCCATTAACATTGTCTGGCTAAAACGCGATCTTCGTATTGAAGACCACGCAGCGCTTTTTTGCGCGCGCAAAGGTGGCAAAATTCTTGCGGTCTATATGGTTGAGCCTGACTATTGGTTATTGCCAGACACCTCACACAGGCAATGGCAATTTATCGAGCAATCGCTTGCGCCTTTAAAAGAGCAAATGGCCAAGCTTGGAATACCACTTCTTTTTTTCAGAGGTGATGCGGTTGAAGCCTTTGCGGGTTTAATATCTGACTTGAATATTGCATCGGTTCACTCGCATCAGGAAACCGGTAATCTATGGACATTCAAGCGAGATATTGCTGTTGGCGAATTCCTTAAGTCACAAAACATTCGATGGCATGAGCATATGCAGCATGGTGTCTTTCGTGCGCTTGATACACGTAACGGCTGGGCAAAGCGCTGGGACGTTATGATGGGGGAAGCAGGTTATCCATTACCTGCAAGGCAAGAATGGCCGAGCTTACAAGTGGATATCCTTTCAAAACCTTTCTCATTGGAAATACTCCGCCCCAATTTTTCAACAACCGCATTATCACAAATTCAAACAGGCGGACGGCACGAAGGTATTTCATTGCTTGCCAGTTTTTTGGGTGGGCGTGGTGAAAATTATCGAAAAGCCATGTCTTCTCCACTTGAAGGTGCTGATGCCTGTTCAAGAATTTCCAGTCATCTGGCCTATGGTACGCTTTCCATACGCGAGTGCTTTCATGCAGCTGTTGAGACCCTTGTTTCACTGGACAAGGAAAACCCTGCCAACAAGAAAATGCGTGCCTCGCTTGTGTCTTTTATTGGGCGATTGCATTGGCATTGTCATTTTATTCAAAAACTTGAAACAGCACCTGCGATCGAATGGCAGGAATTACATCCTGCCTATCAAGGCATGCGCACTGAAGTTGATGAAGAGCTGATGGAACGCTGGTTTACAGGACAAACCGGCTGGCCGTTTTTTGATGCCTGCATGCGATCGCTACAAGCAACAGGGTGGATCAACTTTCGCATGCGTGCGATGATTACTGCAGTTGCCAGTTATCACTATTGGTTGCCTTGGCAAAAGAGCGGGCAAATGCTGGGTTCTCTTTTTACCGACTATGAGCCCGGCATTCACTGGCCGCAAATTCAGATGCAATCAGGTACCACTGGCATTAATACAGTGCGGGTCTATAATCCGATTAAACAGGGATACGACCAAGATTCGGATGGTATTTTCATCAAACGTTGGGTGCCTGAACTTTCGCATCTTGAAGGCAAAGCGCTGCACGAACCCTGGATGCTTGACCAACCCCCAAAGAATTATTTGCCGATAGTTCTGGATCATCAGCAAGCTGCACGAGAAGCTCGCGAAAAAATCTGGTCAGTGCGCAAAGGCAAGGGCTTTCGCAGTGAAGCCAAGGATATTTTAAACAAACATTCCAGCCGCAAATCACTCAAACAAACAAACCATAGTAAACGCAAAAAACATGCTGACCCAGATCAAATAACCATGGATTTTTAGAAATTACCGCGTGTTATATGCGTCATCCTGCGCCTTGTTTAGATTCTAGGGACAAGCCCTAGAATGACGCTAAACGGTTTACTCAGCCAAAGCCGCCATGATCCGCGCCCAGCTTCTTGTTCCCTTGTGAAAGCTGGTCAGCTCATATTTTTCATTGGGCGAATGAATGCGATCATCTTCTTGCGCAAAGCCCACTAACATTGAAGGCATGTCGAGGTATTCTGCGAAACGACCTACAACTGGAATTGAACCACCCATGGCAATCAACGCGGTTTCCTTGCCCCATTCTTCCTTAAGTGCTGTCGTTGCCTTTTGAATTTCTGGCATATCATATGGAATATGCACAGCCGGGCTGCCGCTATGGTCTTCAAAACTGGCTGAACAATCTGCGGGAAGATTAGCGCAAACGTAATCTCTGAACGTGTTTCTGATTTTCTCTGGGTCTTGTGTACCAACAAGCCTGAAAGAAATTTTTGCCGAAGCTATAGCAGGAATAACGGTTTTAAAACCCTCACCTGTATATCCACCGATAATGCCATTAAATTCAGCCGTTGGCCTTGCCCAGACTTGTTCCAGAACTGAACGCCCCTTTTCACCAGCAGGAACGGACAAGCCAATATCACCTAGGAACGCGCTTTCTGAAAAGCCAAGCCCATCCCATATTTTTTTGATTTCATCTGGTGTTTCAGGAACACCGTCATAAAACCCATCCAGTGTTACACGACCGTCATCATCGTGCAGGCCAGCCAGAATTTTCGACAGAATTTTTATCGGGTTGGCAGCAGCAGAACCAAAGAAGCCCGAATGCAAATCACGAGACGCTGCGTGAATGGTTACTTCATCACTTGCCATGCCACGAAGCGCTGTTGAGATCGCAGGGGTTTGCCTGTCCCACATGGTGGTGTCACAGACAAGCGCAATGTGGGATTTCAATTCGTCTTTATTGGCTTCCAAAAACGGAATGAGTGAAGGTGACCCAGATTCTTCTTCACCCTCGAAGAAAAGCGTAACTTTTAAGGGGAGACCACCTGTTTCGGATTTCCACGCACGACAAGCTTCAACAAAGGTCATAAGCTGACCTTTGTCGTCAGATGTACCGCGACCAATCATTTGTTTGGAACCGTCTGGCATTTCCTTGATACGAGGTTCAAACGGGGGTTCATCCCAAAGCTCCAGTGGGTCGCAAGGCTGAACGTCATAATGACCGTAAAACAAAACATGCGGCGCGCCTTCAGGCCCTTCATGATGGGCAACCACCATCGGGTGGCCATCTGTTTCGCGCACGCTTGCATCAAAACCGATTGTTTTTAAATCCTCGACAATAAACTCAGCCGCCTTTTGACATTCTCCTGCAAAGGCTGGATCTGTTGAAATGCTTTCGATACGAAGCAAATCAAAAAGGCGATCAATAGACGCATTCAGGTTAATATCGATTGATCCAAGCACGGCATCAAGATTGCTCATTGGTAAACTCCATAATTTTTCCCGGAACTTAAACCGTGTGCGAAATCATGTCATGTATAATTTTGAGAAAATACTGACCAGATCGTTATCTTGTGTCGGCGGGTAGGGATAAAGATAACGATCTGTGTCAGTCGATCGGTAGTTCTAAAATGGGCATGTTAGAACTACATACACTCATCATGTCCAGGGGAAGACATAAAAGAGACTTATATCAGTGCTTGTTGACTTTTATAAGTGATGACATCATGCACTCAAGATTAGCAAATAACAAATCAACATAAAATCATACATAGTGAACTGAACGTGAGGCTTTTGTGAGAAATTAAAATGACAAAAATCCATAAGTTTCCAACACATATTAAATGGACGGGAAACCGTGGTAGCGGTACATCCACTTATAAAGCCTATGATCGAACTTGGGACATGTCAGCTAGTGGTAAGGACATTATCCATTGTTCCAACGACCCTATGTTGGGCGGTAATCCTTCCAAATACAACCCCGAAGATATGCTCATAGCCGCCCTCGCCTCCTGTCATATGCTTTGGTATTTGCATCTCTGTTCTGAAGCAGGTGTTACGGTACTGGCTTATGAAGATAGTCCAGTTGGAATTGGTGAAAGTGAACCCTCTGGAAAAGGCAAATTCACCGAAGCTGTTTTACGTCCGAAGATAACAATCACAGCAGACAGTGATGCGGATAAAGCCGTCGCTATCCATGATGAAATTCATAACTATTGCTTTATTGCCCGGTCTGTAAATTTTCCGGTTTGTTTAGAAATTGAGATTATTCAATAAAACATTCCAGCGAATATCACTGGAATGTAAATTTTCTTGCGTTGGGGGGAATTTGTAGCCTTAATCTATACGAGAAAGCAGGGCTGAATTTCTAACAAGGTTTCTTACGCCATGTGCGGCAGTTTCCTCAAAAACATTATTCTTGAGCCAGGCATCAACAGATTTGATACTTACTTTGGAAACCTTGGGGCGCACACTCCATGAAACTTGAAATGGCGAACCAGCCTCATTGTAACTTGGCCCTGTGGTTGAGCCTTCATATCTAACAGGCGCGCCAGTGTTTGCGGGGATGTTAATTGCCTGATGCACACCATTGACGACATCGTGCTTGGTTAATTCAACAAAATCCAGGGCATTATCATCATTAACCAGAACAAAAACTTGCGCTTCTACTCGAAATTGAGGGTTTTTAATTGAATCACTCAAACAAGAAACCAGGGTTGGCCCAGGTTTAACTTTTGCTGTTGTATGAACGTAATGAACTTCAATAGTGTCACCTGGCACCAGATTACCGTATTTGCCTGCGCCAATTTTTGTATCGATAGGCGCTAGTTCAGCTGCACTCAAAGCACCGTTATATTCAAAGCCTGTATCAGATCCCTTACCATCGCCATTGCCTGCATATTTGGTGAACTCGCCGCCCTTATGCTCGGCATTTTCATGGAAGTGAATATTACAAAGGTTCATGTTTTTATAAGATGGAGAAGAACTAAAGGCACGATTATTATTGCCTTTGAGATTATCAATATCGCGCGGAGATTGTGGACCAAAGCCTGCACCATCCGTACTTTTTGCTAACGCAGCACGTTGTTTGGCAATGACATCGTCAGAGACGGTTTTACCATCAGAAGCCGCCATCGCTGTCGAAATCGTTAGCGTTGATATTGTCACCGCTGAAAAAAGATAATTCGTTATTTTGCGCATAAATAGATCCACTTTAATTTTAAAAGATAATAGGTTTTTAATTTTCATATCTTCAAAGACTAAAGCCGGCTAGCTTTTATTCAACTGATCGATACTTGTTTGGCGATGAAATATTATGACATAATCGTTATTCAACCAGTTGATTGCTAACGTAAAAGAGCCTCTGCGACAAAGTTCATTCTGTCCTGACCAAAGTGCATTTCATCCGCCACAAAAAAAGTAGGCGCACCAAAAACACCTCTTGCGACAGCTTCTTGCGTTACATCCATAAGTGCTTTTTTATTATCAGGATTGTTCATGGCGGACTGATATTCTTCAGGTGCAATACCGGCCTCACTTACCATGCGAATAACAATTTTCGGGTCATTGATGTCTTCGTTTTGCACCCACATGGCTTTATAAAATTCATCACCAAGCTTTTTAAACCCTGCATGATGACGAAAATTATTAAGGCCACGCATGGCATAGACCGAACTTAAGGGGAATTTTTCGTTCATCACGAAAGGAACATCGTAGCGCTTGGCAAATCTTTTGAAGTCCTCAAAAATCCATTTGGCTTTTGCAGGTACTGTGATCGGCGTATCATTGCCGGCTTTTTCAAAAACACCCGGCAGGAACATCGGGCGATAAATAACTTCGGCGCCCGTTTGCGCTTCAAGTTTGGGTATTTGTGTCCAAGCCAGATAACTGGCAGGACTCACAATATCGAAAAAAAAATCAACCAATTTTTTATTGGACAAGCGATCTACTCCCTATAGCCAAATGATGATGGACTTCGTACAAGAGCGTGACATTAAATTTCTTTTGGAGCAAGTTAAATGAAAAAAGGCGATCACCTTTTTCTGGTTGATGGGTCAGCTTATATTTTCCGCGCCTATCATGCCCTGCCACCACTAACGCGTAAATCTGATGGCCTGCCAGTGGGCGCTGTTTCCGGCTTTTGCAACATGCTCTGGAAACTTGTACAAGAAGCGCGCAATACCTCCGTTGGTGTTACACCAACGCATTTTGCAGTGATTTTTGATTATTCCTCCAAGACATTCCGTAACGATTTATACCCCGAATATAAAGCCAATCGTGATGCACCTCCAGAAGACCTTCGCCCTCAATTCGCGCTTATCCGTGAAGCAACTAGAGCCTTCAACTTGCCTTGCATAGAAACCGAGGGCTTTGAGGCAGACGACATTATTGCCACCTATGCCAAGGAAGCAGAGGCCGTTGGCGGGGATGTGACCATCATCTCGTCTGACAAAGACCTGATGCAACTAATCACACCTAACACCATTATGTATGACACTATGAAAGACAAGCGTGTTGGCATTGAGGAGGTGCATGAAAAATTTGGTGTAGGCCCCGAAAAGATGATCGACCTGCAAGCTTTGGCAGGCGATTCAACCGACAATATTCCAGGCGTTCCAGGCATTGGTCCAAAGACAGCTGCGCAACTGCTGGATGAATATGGCGATTTGGAAACTCTGCTAGAGCGTGCAAGCGAAATCAAACAAAACAAGCGGCGCGAAAACCTGATTGAATTTGCTGATTTGGCGCGAATTTCCAAACAACTCGTAACACTTAAAAATGATGTGCCGCTCCATGTGCCACTTGATGGTCTGGTGCTTGAAGAACCCAATGGGCCAAAACTGATTTCATTTCTCAAAGCGATGGAATTTACCTCCATCACACGCAAGGTTGCAGAAGTAACAGATACAGATGCAAGTGCCGTCGAAGCGGATACGGTAACTGTCGATGGCTATGAAAATGCGCGCGGCCCAGATCTAGATGCAGGTAATGGCTCACCGACTGAAACTTCTGCGGAAGGTAGCAATACACCTGAAAATTTAGTCTTGAGCAGAAAGGCTGAAGGCGCTGCTACAAAAATCAATCCAGACGGATATGAATGCGTTCGCGATGAAGCAAGTTTAGAGGCTTGGATAGAGCGCATTTATGAAGCTGGCCTTGTGGCAATTGATACAGAGACGACTTCGCTCGATCCGATGGAAGCGGAGCTTGTTGGCATATCGCTTGCTACTGAACCTGGTGTTGCCTGTTATATTCCACTGGCACATAAGGAAGGGCAAGGCGATTTACTTGGCGGGGGCATCGCACCTAACCAGATTGAAACGAATAAGGCCATAGAAATTCTCAAACCTGTATTGGAAGACTTATCGGTTTTGAAAATCGGCCAGAATATGAAGTATGACTGGCTGATGCTTTCACAATCGGGCATCAACATGATGGGCCTGGATGACACGATGTTAATGTCTTACGTGCTTGATGCAGGGCGTAGCGGACACGGCATGGATGCCCTTGCCAAAGAGCATTTAGGCCATGAGTGCATTGCCTACAAAGAACTCACAGGAACTGGCAAATCTGCGATCACCTTTGACATGGTAGACATAGAAAAAGCAACACGTTATGCTGCGGAAGATGCCGATGTCACGCTTAGGCTTTGGCGAGTTTTAAAACCACGACTTGTATCAGAAAAAATGACCAGCGTTTATGAACGCCTTGAGCGTCCACTCATCGAAGTGGTTGCAAAGATGGAGCAGCGTGGCATTTCTGTTGACCGTCAAATCCTCTCAAGACTGTCAGGGGAATTGGCACAAGCAGCGGCAGGACTGGAAGCCGAAATTCATCAACTTGCAGGACGAGAATTTAATGCAGGTTCACCCAAACAGCTTGGTGAAATACTGTTTGATGAAATGGGATTGCCTGGTGGCAAGAAAACCAAAACAGGGGCATGGCAAACCGGTGTTCAGGTTCTTGAAGAACTCGCTGCTGAAGGTCATGAATTGCCACGCAAAATCATTGGCTGGCGTCAACTTACAAAACTCAAATCCACCTATACAGATGCACTGCCAGGATTTATCAACAAAGAGACAGGTCGGGTTCATACGTCTTATTCAATGGCTTCCACGTCAACCGGGCGTTTTTCATCTTCTGATCCTAACCTGCAAAATATTCCAATCCGCACAGCAGAGGGACGTAAAATCAGAACGGCATTTGTGGCCAATAAAGGCAACAAACTGGTGTCCGCTGATTATTCTCAAGTTGAACTTCGCGTGCTCGCTCACATCGCGGATATTCCACAACTCAAGCAGGCCTTTGCAAACGGCCAGGATATTCACGCCATGACGGCATCTGAAATGTTTAACGCCCCGATTGAAGGCATGGACCCGATGATGCGCCGCCGCGCAAAGGCGATTAACTTTGGTATTATCTATGGTATTTCGGCCTTCGGCTTGGCTAACCAGCTGAGCATTGGGCGCTCGGAAGCCAGTGACTATATCAAAACCTATTTTGAGCGCTTCCCCGGTATTAAAGGCTATATGGAAGACACAAAAGCTTTTGTGCGAGAACATGGCTACGTGGAAACGATTTTTGGACGTCAGGCGCATTATCCTGAAATCAAAAGCCCGAATCCGCAAATGCGCGCTTTTAACGAAAGAGCTGCAATTAACGCACCTATTCAAGGTTCAGCTGCCGACATTATTCGCCGTGCCATGGCGCGCATGGATGTGGCTTTAACACAAGCAAATCTTTCCGCCAAAATGCTATTACAAGTACATGATGAACTTATCTTTGAAGTGGCAGAAGAAGAAGTGGATGACACCATCAAGCTTGTAAAAGACGTTATGGAAAACGCGAGCCTGCCAGCCATTCAGCTCTCAGTACCTTTGCAAGTTGATGCACAAGCAGCAGACAATTGGGATGAAGCGCATTAAGCAGTAGAGAAAAAGTCACCTGCGATACGGACGTTGCGTAAAGGGCGCACGATATCAATAGACTTTTGATAAAGCGGGTGCGCCTTATAGGCTTCAAGCTGTGAAAGACTTTCAAACTCGCCATAGACAATAAAGTCCACTTGGTCTTTTGAAAGCACGTCTGCATTTAGATCTTTTTGCACTTCAAGGCATTTACAATGGGGAATATCACAAAGCAGCGATAAGCCATCATATATAATATCTTTATCCATTTCATTCTTTGCATTAAAAAAAACGATATGCCTGATCATGATACTTTCCAGATATGTCTTTACTCATGTATTTGAGATAATTATCCTATGCACCAACATCAAGAAACACAGTGTAAAATGTCACAGTTAACGGTTAATTTGCATAGACTCAGAATCTATTATCCAAAAGCTAAAACACATCGCACTATGCAAAACAATCTCAATACTATACGATTGAAACAGGCTGGAGGCTAAGATACTTATTTCAAAGTTATACCTGATAAAGGTTGCTGCATAGGTACGAAGCAAACAAAAAGCACCCATAGCTCAGCTGGAT
>CALDZF010000160.1 GCA_937944165.1 uncultured Rhizobiaceae group bacterium
AGGCAATCTAGGCTATTGGAAAAAAACGGAAGAACTACACAAAAAACTTTTCAAAAAGAAAGACATCCCAAAACACGTCATGAAAGCTGCAAAGAAAAACTACGAATACTTCAAAGGCATAAAAAATGGCACTGAGAGCGAAGCCGCTTGAGGGGAGTAGTTTTATGATTAATTCAAGTGGATAAAGCTTGGATTAAAGAGAACAAATAAGGAGCACTTATTTACTTCTGGGAATTAACATGACAATTTGTCGTGATAACTCCCAGAGGAATGATTCGAATGGCCATAACTGCCGATGAATATAAACAGCAAAGACTTTTAACAGGATTGACCATTGATGAGATAGCAAGTCAACTGGGATTAAGCTCACGACAAATTCAGAGGTATGAGTCTGGAGAGACTATACCAAAGGCGCGTGATCTAACAGCCTTAAAAGGTTTGATTAACATCAAGCCTGTAAAAGCAAGTTTAAAAAAATCTTTCACTTTCATCGATTTATTCGCAGGAATAGGTGGATTACGCTGTGCATTTTCCAGCATAAACGGGCAATGTATTTTCACAAGTGAATGGGACAGGTTTGCCCAGGAAACTTATCAGGCCAACTATCGCGACAATCGCCTTCCGGAAGGAGACATACGACCTTTTAGCGACAAACCTAAATCCGTTCCCGATCATGACATTCTGCTAGCAGGTTTCCCGTGCCAGCCATTTTCGCTTGCAGGTGTTTCAAAGAAAAACTCACTTGGCAGACCACACGGGTTTTTATGTGATACACAAGGCACACTATTTCATGATACCGCAAAAATCATTGATGCCAAGAAACCAAAAGCATTTCTGCTTGAGAACGTTAAAAATCTTGGCAGCCATGATGGCGGAAATACATTCAGAACGATACTCAATGTATTAAGAAATGAACTGGGATATCATGTTGACTACAAGGTTATAAATGCAGCAGGTTGGGTTCCGCAAAAACGCGAACGCATCTTCATAGCAGGGTTTAGGGACAGTAATGATTTCAGCTTTGAAAACATGAAAGTCTTGGACCCTGCCAAGGGTCCAAGACTTGGGACTATTCTTGATGATAAAGTTGATGAAAAATACACTCTTTCAGACAAACTCTGGAATTATCTCCAAAACTACAAAAAGAAGCACGAAGCAAAAGGCAACGGCTTTGGCTTTGGACTGGTTGGACCAAATGATGTAGCCAGAACACTTTCTGCCAGATACCACAAGGATGGCTCGGAAATTCTCATAAAACAGAATGGCAAAAATCCCCGCCGCCTTACACCGCATGAATGTGCAAGGCTGATGGGTTTTGAAACAAAAGGAGACGAACCTTTCAACATTCCTGTCTCTGATACGCAAGCCTATAGACAGTTTGGCAATTCTGTTGTTGTACCGGTTGTAAAAGCAGTCGCAAAACACATGGAACCATACCTGCAACGCGACTTGGTAGAGAGCCTGCAGGCAGCTGAGTAGATGGCAGACATTGTCGACTCAAAAACACGCAGTCGCATGATGTCCGGCATACGTGGCAAAAATACAAAACCTGAAATACTTGTAAGAAAAGCCTTGCATGCAAAAGGCTATCGTTTCAGGCTTCACGACAAAAAGTTACCAGGCAAACCGGATATAGTATTACCCAAATACAAAACCGTAATTTTCGTCCATGGATGTTTCTGGCACAAACATGATTGCAAACATTTTAAGTGGCCAAAAACGAGGCCTGAATTTTGGCGTGACAAAATCGTGGGAAATACAGAGAGAGATAAAAAACATATAGAAGAATTACAAAAGCTTGGCTGGAATATAAAAGTGATTTGGGAGTGTGAAATTAAGGACAAAAGTTATGAAAAAAGGTTATCTATCTGAATATTTTGTAGGAGTTTCCTTTAAAAGATTAAGCGCAGTTGACGCTGAAACAAAAAAGTCAAACCAGCATGAAATCGGCACAACCCGACAAATTAGACATTCTTTATTAGGCGAAATAGAAGAAAAGTTTGAAGCTTCATTTATTTGGTTTATTGGAGAGAATGAGACAATTATTGAATATGGTGAACTCACACATTACGATGCGCGAAAAAACAATCCGACCAGAAGTCCTGAATGGCGATTATATTATACATCTAATGGTGTAACTGAATTAATGTCTGAAGGTGATAGCCTTTTTTTAGCAAAACCAAGAAATGACAATACCTTATTATTTATTATAACCAAACCAAACTCTACAGAAGAAGCACAATTAAAATGGCTTTTTGGTATTGAAGGACAACTACCTTTAAAGTTTGAAGCAATTAGTACGAGTGGAAATAAGGATTATGAATTAGATTTTACTGCAAATAGTATTCTGGAAGAAATAGGCATTGAGCTTGAAGATCCGAAATCAAATGAAATCGATACTATAATAAAACCATACATAGATAAGTTTCCAAGCACAGTCGAGTTTTCACACAAAGCTAGACTAACCCTGCCTGAAGTTGAAGCAAAAGATGACCCTGATAGAGCAATAATGCTTTGGCTTGAACATGAAGATAAAATGTTCAAAAAATTGGAACAAAACATCATCGAAGCTAGATTAAAAAAAGGATTTGTTAAAAACAACGAACCAGATGTTGAGGAATTTCTAAAGTTTTCCGGAAGCATCAGGCAAAGAAGGTTCGCCAGAATGGGATTATCACTTGAGCATCATTTGGCAGCAGTATTTGATGCATTCGGCTTGCAATATTCAAGAACTGCTCAAACAGAAAACAAAACAAAACCAGACTTCCTTTTCCCAGGTCAAAACCAATATTGGGACAAACAATTCCCTAGTGATAAACTTGTTATGATGGGCTCAAAGTCGACTTGTAAGGATAGATGGCGTCAAGTATTGAGTGAAGCATCTAAAATATCAAATAAACATCTATTCACATTACAAGCATCAATCACTGTAAATCAAACGAATGAAATGCGAGCTAATAATTTACAACTTATTTTACCAAAAAGCATCCACTCATCTTACAAAGCAGAACAACAATCCTGGCTTATGAACTTATCTGAATTTATAAAATTTGTGCAGGATAAACAGACTTAACCCCTCCCAATTCATCCTCACCTCCCCTATATTAGCCTCATGGTAAAGACACCCAAGAACACTTCCGGTTTTGACGAGGCGCCCCAGCAATCTTTCAGCGGGGCGCCTTTGTCTGGCTCTGTTGCTGATTGGGCGG
>CALDZF010000161.1 GCA_937944165.1 uncultured Rhizobiaceae group bacterium
AAATGCTCAAGAAGGCTGGATTATCAAAGACAGCAACAACTCAGTCTCTGATACAGCCGACAAACTTGTAAAAATCATCGAGGGCGCGCCGCCAAAACTGTTTGCCCGCGTTGATCATGCTGCTGGTGCAAAATCCGTTGATATGGAACTAGCTGATAGCACGCTTATTATTTTTGGCGCACCACAAATCGGCACTCCAATCATGCAACAAAACATAATGGCAGGGCTTGATCTGCCCATCCGCGTTTTAATCTGGGATGACAATGGCCAAACAAAAATCGGCTACCTTGATCCAGAAGCGCTCAAGGCACGTTATGCAATCGACGGCGCAGAAAAAGCCTTCGAAGGCATGGCAGGCGCAATCGCCAAAATGACGGATGGCGCTGCGAAGTAATATCCAGCTATAAAAACTGGCTTACTTGGTAAAATAATATTTTAATCTAAGCTTCCCTTATGGAGTTTGAAGGGAAGCTTTTTTGTGTACGTTATAATGGGCTCAGAATCAAAAGACTTGATTTCATCAAGCAAGAAAGCGAAATGCCAGATAGTGAACAAAAAGAAATCATCCGTCAGATGCGTAATAAGTTATTGTCTTAACAGCATATAGTTGGATACTACGAGCAAACCGAAATCACGAATGCCTATGATTGTATTTTGATGAAACAGATATGACCTAGCACTCAACAAAAGAAACAAGGCTACCACAGCCCAGTTAATATCCAATACATCATTTACACCTTATCTGAATGGAGCAGTTAAATTTACCGCGTGATAATTTCAGGCCCCATCATCGTCGTTGGAAGCCAGGTTGAAATGGAAGGGATATAAGTCACCATGATAAGGAAAATAAACATTATAGAAACCCATGGTAATGCAGCCTTGACCACATTGGTAACGGACATTTTTGCAACCCCAGCCGTAACAAACAAGTTCAGCCCAACTGGCGGGGTTATCATGCCAATTTCCATATTGACCACCATGATAATACCAAGGTGAATTGGATCTATGCCAAGTTCAATTGCAATTGGGAAAACAAGCGGCGCAACAATTATTAACAAGCCCGATGGCTCCATAAACTGACCACCAATAAGGAGAATAATATTCACCACTACCAAGAACATAATAGGACCAAGACCAGCAGCTAACATGGCTTCAGTTATTGCCTGAGGGATTTGCTCTTCGGTCAATACGTGCTTCAAAATCAGCGCATTTGCGATAATAAACAAAAGCATGATCGTAAGCTTGCCTGCTTCAAACAGGGTCTTCTTGGTATCGGCATTGTAAAAGCTTGGAATTAAACCAACAATAGTTTGGTAAATTGCTCTACCAAATACAGGAATTGAGGCAATTATAGATGCAACAAAATTACTACCTTCTTTTTTAAATAGGTAAACAACACCCGCTAGTGTAGCAAAAGCAGTTTGTATCCAGATATTATCATAATTACTAAAAAAATCGCCAAAACTAGAGAGCCATGTAAGGCCACTAATAATACCAATACCATTTATGAAGGCGCCTAAAATAATGATAATCGTTAAAGCAATTAATCCATAGATAAATGCAAAATACCCATTTCTAGCACTTAAAGATGTATTTTCATCTATTAACCGAGTATTCTTCAAAGGGCCCATGTCACGATAAATAAAGTTGGCAACAAAGAAAGCGTAAACCGCAGCAACAGCAGCAGCTTCTGTAGGGGTAAAAATGCCACCATAGATACCGCCCAAAATAATAATAATAAGCAATAAACCCCAGTACGCATCACGCGATGCATAAATAATTTCCTTAAAACCTGCAAAGGGTTGAGAAGGAAGTCCCTTCACTTTTGCCCAAATAAAGATACCAAGCATAAGCATAAAACCGGCCAATAATCCTGGAAACACACCTGCCAAAAACATACGCCCAACAGAAACATCTGTTGCAGCCGCATATACAACCATCACGATAGAAGGTGGAATAAGAATACCAAGTGTGCCTGCATTACAAATCACACCTGCGGCAAATTCCTTTGTGTAGCCAGCTTCTCGCATGCCAGCAATTACGATCGAACCAATTGCTACAACCGTTGCAGGCGATGAGCCTGAAAGAGCAGCAAACATCATACAAGCAAAGACAGATGCGATGGCGAGCCCACCAGAAAAATGCCCAACACAAGCGTTGGCGAACCGAATAATTCGCTTGGCAACACCGCCTGTAGACATAAAGCTGGAGGCTAAAATAAAAAACGGAATAGCAAGAAGCGTATAATGCCCATCAAATGCTGAAAACAGGGTTTGTGCGATAGATGCCAATGAGCCATCTGCATAAATCAATAAAAAGATCATGGAAGAAAGGCCAAGTGAAATTGCAATCGGCACGCCCAGTAGCATGAGTGTAATCACCATTACAAAGAGAAGAGCAACTTCCATTATTTAGCACTCTCATCTGCTTGAAGTTGCGCTTCCATTTCTTCCATCAACTCATCAGCTTCATGGCTTGCAATCAACGCATGTTGTTCATTACGAATTACTCTTCCAGTAGCTTGAATAAATCGGAAAAGCAGGAGGCCCATACCAATTGGGAGTGCTAAATAAGGAATAAAGCGCGGCAATTTCTCATAAGTCTCACCCTCATTAAAAGCGTCGCTTATCCAGCCAAGGAAGAAAGGAACTGGTACATCGTCAGTTTCATAAAAGGCTTGGGAACGCCAGCGGTATTCAAATTCTGTTAAACCCAGTGGTGAAGCAATCCAATCATTGTATAGGATAGGTAAAGGGCGCACGCCTGCAAAAGGTGCCCAATAATTCCACGCACCAACAAAAATTAAAGCTGCAAATAACAAACAAGCAGCACAAGCAAAAAGCGCTGCAACTTTTCGCCCATACTCGGGTAAATAGTTAACCGCCACATCAACTCCAATGTGGAAATTCTTTTTCACTCCATAAGCAGAGCCAATTAAAACAAGCCAGGCAAAAAGGAAAACCGTTACTTCTAAACCCCATAAAATATTGTCATTAAAAATATAACGAGCAATAACATTTGCAAACGTAACAATCGTCATCAGCCCAAGCGTTATGGCAATAAAGTTTTCTTCTAAGTTATCGAAAAAACTATTCTCTTTATTTTGCATCAAGCTGGCTCATGTCTTGGCTAAACTTTACGTTAGCTTAAATTTTACACCTAAAAAATCCTGTGGCAAATATATTGCCACAGGAAAGCATCAAGGAAAGTTTCATGATTTAAATTTCAATAAATCTAGTTCACACCTTGGGCAGCATCGATAAGCTCTTTACCAACATCGCCCTCAAACTTTGCCCAAACCGGCTTAAGTGCATCTACCCAAGCTTGGCGTTGTTCTGGTGTTAAAGTTCTAACCACACCACCTGCTTCAATAACATTGGCTTTATTGGCTTCATTAACTGCGGTGGATTCTTTATTGCGAGTTTCCGTCACTTCCTTCAAAATTGTTGCAAGTTGGTCACGAACACCAGCATCAAGGCTATTCCACCAGTCATCTGAGGTTACTACCAGATAATCAATAATACCGTGGTTAGTTTCAGTTGTACCGTCTTGAACTTCGAAGAACTTCTTACCATAGATATTTGACCAGGTATTTTCCTGGCCATCAATAACCTTGGTTTGAAGACCACCATAAACTTCCTTGAACGACATTTTTTGTGGGCTTGCACCAAGCTGCTCAAATTGAGCTACAAGAACGTCTGATGCTTGAACACGGAATTTCAAACCGCTTGCATCTGATGGTGCAATTAATGGTTTTGATGCAGACATTTGCTTCATGCCGTTGTGCCAAAATTCCAAACCTTTAAGACCCCGCTTTACCATGGAGTCTTTCAACGCCTGGCCTGCATCAGAGTTTTGAAAAGCATCAACCGCATCAACATTTGCAAACATGAATGGTAAATCAAAAATACGGAATTTCTTGGTAAATTTTTCAAATTTGGAAAGCGACGGTGCAGCCATTTGCACATCACCATTTAACAAAGCTTCAAGTACTTTATTATCGTCATATAAAGTTGAGTTCGGGAAAACCTCCATACAAGCCTTGCCGTTCATTTCTTTATTTACACGCTCCTGTAACAATGAAGCAGCAATACCTTTAGGATGTTTATCTGTATTGGTTACATGGCTAAATTTGATAACTGTTTCACCCGGATCGCAAGCAGCAAGCGCACCTGCTGTCATTGCAGCGGTAAATGTCAGTGCCAATGCCATTTTCTTAATAATTTTCATGATTTTCTCCTCCAATGAAAATTTATCATATTCTTAATAAAGCGTAGTGAGCATATTAAATCAAGAAAGCATTCAAATTAGCTGATTTGTGCTCAGCTATAATATAAAGCCAAAAATATGATTTTATCTTGCAAACCTATTAGAATTATGTGATTACGCTTACGCAAGGTTAAGCTTCTATTCATCTTGTTTTTGTAACAATGACGTAATATAAAGCTAAAGGGTCATAAGGGATATTCAGCAAATTGCTGAAAAAGGGTTTCAAGATGAGCACTAAAACTTCAATTGCAGTTTTAATGATGGCTATTGCATTAGCAGGGTGTAACCGTTCAACCAATGCGCTGAACGTTAATACACAAGCGCCGCCACAACCTTTACCTTCCGTGCCTTCTGGCAATGTTCAATCTGCTCAATTAGACCCTGTTCAACCTGTGACACCTACACCATCACCAGTTACGCAAGCACCTGTATTGGATGCGCCAACGGCTCCTCAAGTTCCTGAATTACCTAAAGTCGAGGAAGTTAAACCCATTGAAACAGCAGCACTTACACCCCAGGAGCCTAGTAATAAACCTCTAACTCATGAGCCACTTGCTGGTTCTTGGAACGTTGCTTCTGATAGTGCCCAATGTCGCGCAATTTTAGCTTTTACAAAATGGTCTGGTGGCTTCCGTGCAACAACACTTCGTTGTAATTCACCTGAATTAAGCACTGTAACAGCTTGGGATGTTAAAGGTCCGCGTGTTGTATTGTTTGATAATAATGGTGGACAGGTTGCAAGTCTTGCTTCTGTAGGTGCTGAACGCTACGCAGGAACAACTGCAAGCGGTAAGCCAATTACATTTAGTAGATAAACCCAGCATAACGCTATTTTTCAGTTTTCAATTTTAAAGTTTTCCATATGATTGAAACCTATGGACATTAGCAATCTAAATCTTCATAAAATGAAAACGGCTTATGATAAACTCATAGCAAGTGGTCATATAGAATCAGATCCAAATCAGGTTGCATTAGTCAAAAAATTTGATTCCCTGCTTGCAAACCTTGATAAAAAGCGCCTTTCAAGAAAATCCAGTGCCTTAGGTTGGTTATTTGCCAAAAAAGCGCCTGAAAAAATCAAGGGTCTTTATATTTGGGGCGATGTCGGGCGTGGTAAGTCCATGTTAATGGACATGTTTTTTGAGAAATTACCCCATAAACGCAAACGCCGCGCGCACTTTAATGACTTTATGCAAGATGCTCAGGAGCGCATTCATCAACACCGCCAAGCTTATAAAAAAGGCGAGACCAAAGAGGAAGACCCTATTCCTAAAATAGCGCAAGACTTGGCTCAAGAAGCTGTTATTTTATGTTTTGATGAATTTACCGTAACAGATATCGCTGATGCAATGATTTTGGGTAGACTTTTTGAAGCAATGTTTGAAGAAGGCGTTATTGTTATAGCCACTTCAAATGTTGAGCCTAAAAACCTTTATTTAAATGGTCTAAATCGTAAAATATTCCTGCCATTTATTAGTTTACTTACTGAAAACATTGAAATAATTAATCTGGATGCGCGAACAGACTTCAGGCTTGAAAAACTTGATCAAGCACCCGTTTATTATACACCACTTAATGCCAAAACAAAAAATTCAATGAATGATACTTGGGAGAGACTTACAGGCACAAAAAAAGGCTCGCCTAATACCCTTCAACTTAAAGGCAGAACATTACAAATTCCTGAAACAGCAAGTGGTGTTGCAAGAATTTCCTTTAACGCACTTTGCCTTCAACCACGCAGTGCTACCGATTATCTTGCTATAGCAAGAAATTATCATACAGTATTTTTAGAAGAAGTCCCAATTATGGAGCGCGAAGATCATAATGCAGCCAAGCGGTTTATTCTGCTTATTGATACCCTTTACGATAATCACATTCGCATAGTCATCTCCGCAGAAGCAAAACCTGACACATTATACAAAGCAACCTCTGGTACTGAGAGCTTTGAGTTTAAAAGAACGGTATCCAGACTGCACGAAATGCAATCCAGAGAATATATAGGTGCGCAATAAAAAATTACGTTTACGTAAAAGTATTTAAAATTAAGCAATTGAAATAATTGTACTAAATTCTTTGCATTGCATAATTATCAATCTCGTTTAAAAGACTAGCCAAGACCTGAACAAAATCAGGGTACAAATATATTACTTTTACGTAAAGGGAAAAAAATGGCTCGTAAAAAAATTGCTTTAATTGGTTCAGGCATGATTGGCGGAACGCTGGCGCATTTGGCAGCGATGAAAGAATTAGGGGATGTTATCTTATTTGATATCACAGAAGGTATCCCGGAAGGTAAAGCGCTTGATATTGCACAATCATCCCCAGTGGATGGATTTGATTCAGCCATGTCTGGCACCCAAAGTTATGAAGCAATTTCTGATGCAGATGTTTGTATCATTACTGCAGGCGTTGCCCGCAAGCCGGGCATGAGCCGCGATGACCTTCTCGGCATCAACCTTAAAGTCATGGAACAAGTGGGCGCTGGCATCAAAAAATATGCACCAAATGCTTTTGTAATCTGTATTACAAACCCGCTTGATGCAATGGTCTGGGCACTGCAAAAATTCTCTGGCCTTCCTAAGAATAAAGTTGTTGGCATGGCTGGTGTATTAGACTCCTCCCGCTTCCGCCATTTCCTCGCAGCAGAATTTGATGTTTCAATCAAGGACGTAACCGCATTCGTACTTGGCGGTCATGGTGACACGATGGTGCCACTTGCCCGTTATTCAACAGTTGCTGGTATTCCACTGACTGACCTTATTAAAATGGGTTGGATTACCAAAGAGCGCTTAGATGAAATCATTGACCGTACCCGAAAAGGCGGCGGTGAAATAGTATCTCTACTTAAAACTGGCTCTGCATATTATGCACCTGCAGCATCAGCTATCACAATGGCAGAAGCATACCTTCGCGATCAAAAACGTGTTCTTCCATGTGCAGCAGCACTTAAAGGCGAATACGGCGTGAAAGACATGTATGTTGGCGTACCAGTAGTTATTGGCGCGGATGGTGTTGAGCGTGTGGTAGAAATTGACCTCAACAAAACAGAGCAAAAGATGTTCGATGCATCAGTGGGTGCAGTGGCAGAACTTTGTGAAGTTTGTGAAGGCATCGCACCTAATCTTAAATAAGACTTAAGGCGGCTTGAAACTTCAACAAAGTTCTGGTCGCCTATACTTTGCAAAATACATATGGACTAGAGACGAGGCTTGGGACAAATGGCAAAGAAGAGTTCTAATGAGGAATTTTCAAACACTTCTTTCTTATATGGTGGCAATGCAGGCTATATAGAAGAAATTTACGCCGAATATCAAAAAGACCCTAATTCAGTTAGTGCTGACTGGCAGGCCTTTTTCTCAGAATTAAAAGACAACCCTGGCGACATTGCCAAAAATGCCGAGGGCGCATCGTGGAAAAAATCTCATTGGCCTATTCATGCCAATGGTGAATTGGTTTCAGCGCTTGATGGGGATTGGCCTGCTCCAAAAATAGAAAAACATTTTGGCGACAAAATCAAATCCAAAGCAGTGGCAAGCGGACAAGCGCCAGATGGCGAAGAAGTCATGCGCGCCACACGGGACTCTGTTTCTGCGATTATGATGATCCGCGCTTATAGGATGCGGGGGCATTTGCATGCAGATTTGGATCCCTTAAAAATTGCAGAAAAAAAGGAAGCCTATAACGAACTGCTTCCTTCAAATTACGGTTTTACAGAAGCCGATTATGACCGCAAAATATTCATTGATGGAATGTTAGGGCTTGAATTCGCAACAGTATCGCAAATGGTGGAGATTCTGAAAAGAACATATTGTTCAACAATCGGTATAGAATTCATGCATATTTCCAACCCGCAAGAAAAGGGTTGGCTTCAAGAGCGTATTGAAGGACCAGACAAAGGTATTGCCTTTACCGTTGAAGGTAAAAAAGCAATTCTGCGCAAACTGGTAGAAGCTGAAGGTTTCGAACAATATATCGACGTTAAATATAAAGGCACTAAGCGCTTTGGCCTTGATGGTGGTGAAGCACTGGTGCCTGCTCTTGAACAAATCATCAAGCGCGGTGGACAAATGGGCTTGAAAGAAATCATTCTGGGCATGGCGCATCGCGGACGCCTGAATGTGCTTGCCAATGTGATGGGCAAACCACACCGCGCAATCTTTAATGAATTTAAAGGTGGCTCCTTTAAACCTGATGAAGTTGAAGGTTCAGGGGATGTTAAATATCACTTGGGCGCATCTTCTGACCGTGAATTTGATGGCAATGAAGTACATTTATCGCTCACTGCAAACCCTTCACACCTTGAAATTGTGAACCCGGTTGTATTGGGTAAAGTTCGCGCCAAACAAGATAAATTTGAACCCAAAAATGAACGTGGCTCCCGTCCGCGCGATACGGTTTTACCGTTGTTATTACATGGCGACGCTGCTTTTGCAGGGCAGGGCGTTGTGGCTGAATGTTTTGGTTTGTCAGGCCTGAAGGGTCACCGCACAGGCGGCTCAATTCATTTCATTATTAACAATCAAATCGGCTTTACAACCAATCCGCGCTTCTCCCGTTCTTCGCCTTATCCATCCGATGTTGCTAAAATGATCGAAGCTCCTATCTTCCATGTAAATGGTGATGATCCGGAAGCGGTTACTTTTGCAGCCAAGGTTGCAACTGAATATCGACAGGTTTTCCGCAAGCCTGTGGTAATTGATATGTTCTGTTACAGACGTTTCGGCCACAATGAGGGCGACGAGCCTGCGTTCACACAGCCATTGATGTATAAAAACATTCGAGCGCATGAAACAACGGCCACAATATATAGTAATAAACTTATTGCTGACGGTCTCATCACTGCTGAAGAATATAAAACAATGCGCGATGAATGGCGCAGCTTCCTTGAAAATGAATACGATGCTGGTCAAAACTATAAACCTAACAAGGCAGACTGGCTTGATGGTGCATGGTCAGGTTTGAAAATTGCAGACGACGAAGATGAAACCCGTCGCGGTAAAACAGGCGTCACAAAAAAGAAAATTACGGAAATCGGTAAGAAAATAACCGAAGTTCCAAAAGATTTTAACATTCATAAAACCATTCAACGCTTAATGGATAATCGCCGTAAAATGATTGATACAGGCGAGGGCATTGATTGGGGAATGGGGGAAGCACTAGCCTTTGGCACATTGGTTGATGAAGAACATTGCGTGCGTCTATCAGGCCAGGATTGTGAACGCGGAACATTTTCGCAACGCCATTCAGTGCTTTACGATCAACTTACAGAAAAACGTTACACGCCGTTAAATAACATCTCAAAGACCCAAGAAGAATATGACGTAATTAACTCCATGTTGTCAGAAGAAGCGGTACTTGGTTACGAATACGGATATTCGCTTACAAGACCCAATGCCTTAACAATTTGGGAAGGCCAATTTGGCGACTTTGTAAATGGTGCACAGGTTGTTATTGACCAATTCATATCATCTGGAGAAAGTAAATGGCTACGCATGTGCGGCCTTGTAATGCTTCTACCTCATGGTTACGAGGGACAAGGACCAGAGCATTCATCTGCAAGACTCGAGCGCTTCCTTCAACTCTGCGCCCAAGATAATATGCAAGTTGCTAATTGTACAACTCCTTCAAATTATTTTCATATCCTACGCCGTCAAATACGACGTGATTTCCGTAAACCTTTAATCCTGATGACGCCAAAATCATTGCTGCGTCACAAGCGAGCAGTCTCAAAACTGGATGAGTTTACAACCGACAATTCTTTCCATCGCCTATTGTGGGATGATGCACAAGTGAAGGGTTGGGAAGGTATTAAACTTGCAAAAGACAATAAAATCAAACGTGTCGTAATGTGTTCGGGCAAGGTTTATTTCGACTTGCTTGAAGAACGAGAAAAGCGTGGTCTGGATGATATTTATCTGTTGCGCCTTGAGCAGCTTTATCCGTTCCCTGCAAAAGCATTAATTACAGAATTATCACGCTTTAAAAATGCTGAAATGGTTTGGTGTCAGGAAGAACCTAAGAATATGGGTGCCTGGGCCTTCATTGAACCATATTTGGAATGGGTGCTTGAACATATTGAAGCTAAATATTCACGCGCAAGATATACAGGCAGGTCAGCAGCTGCTTCACCTGCAACAGGCTTAATGTCAAAACACTTGTATGAGTTGGAAGCATTCCTTGAAGACGCATTGGGCGAAGTAAAATAATATCCATAATAAAAGAAGAGCAATTTAGATATGGCAAATGAAATCCGAGTACCAACATTGGGTGAATCTGTAAGTGAAGCAACTGTAGGTCAATGGTTAAAAAAAACGGGCGAAGCAGTCGCAATTGATGAACCCATCGTTGAATTGGAAACGGATAAGGTCTCGGTTGAAGTTCCTGCACCTGCTGCCGGAACACTGGGTGACATCTCGGTAAAAGAAGGCGAAACCGTTGAAGTCGGCGCACTGCTTGGCATTATTGCGGAAGGTGAGGGTGCCGTTTCAAAACCAACACCAAAAGCAGAAACAGGGGAAACAAAGCCAGCCTCTGGTGGAGCAATTATTGAAGTACCCGTACCAAGTGCTGGTGAATCGGTCACCGAAGCTGGCGTTGGTGAATGGTATAAAAAAGTTGGTGACAGCGTCTCAGTTGACGAAGCCATCGTTGAACTTGAGACAGATAAGGCCGCACAAGAAGTTATGTCTCCTGTTTCTGGCAAAATTGTAGAGATTATGTCTGCAACGGGTGATACTGTTCAGGTCGGAGAGACACTTGTCAAAATTGAAGAAGGCGCTTCCGGTTCTGCAACTACAGCAGCTAATTCAGTATCGACAACGGCTGATGTGGCTCAGTCCACATCTGGCGAAACAAAAATGCCCGCCTCACCTTCTGCACAAAAAATTCTTGCTGAAAAAGGCATAGACCCTGCTTCCGTGCAAGGCTCTGGCAAGCGGGGTCAGGTGTTGAAGGAAGATGCGCAAAACGCAAACAAGACAACTACTCCAACAGCTGCACGCGCACCAACAACTGAAAGTGATGCACCTCGCGAAGAACGTGTGCGCATGACACGCCTGCGCCAAACCATTGCGCGTCGCTTGAAAGACGCACAAAACACAGCCGCCATGCTGACAACCTTCAATGAAGTTGACATGACAGCTGTTATGGAAATGCGCAAAAAATATAAAGAGCTCTTTGAAAAAAAACACGGCGTGAAGCTTGGCTTCATGGGTTTCTTCACAAAAGCGGTGTGTCATGCACTGGAAGAAATTCCTGCTGTGAACGCAGAAATTGATGGCACGGACATTATTTATAAAAACTTCGCGCACATTGGCGTTGCCGTTGGTACAGATAAAGGCCTTGTCGTACCAGTAGTACGTGATGCAGATCAGATGTCGATTGCCGAAGTCGAAAAGGAAATCGGCAATCTTGGCCGCAAGGCTCGCGACGGCGATCTCTCCATGGCTGACATGCAGGGCGGCACCTTTACCATTTCCAATGGCGGTGTTTACGGCTCATTGATGTCGACACCAATCCTCAATGCTCCTCAATCAGGTATTTTGGGCATGCACAAAATCGATCAGCGACCAGTGGTTGTAAACGGTGAAATCACAATTCGACCAATGATGTATCTTGCACTTTCCTATGACCACCGCATCGTCGATGGCAAGGAAGCTGTGACATTCCTGGTGCGTGTAAAAGAAAGCCTTGAAGATCCGGAGCGTCTGGTCTTGGATTTATAATCTGGTAAAATTTCTGAAAATCAGTTTTGGGGAATTAAAATGTCTATTGAATTACAATATCTAATTTTTGCAGTATTTCTTTTATTAATCCAAATGCTTTTTCAAACTGGCGCAGGTTTCCTTGCTAACGGTTTTATGGGACTTGCAGGCTCTCGTGATGATGAAGTTCTAACAACTGGCATAGGCGGTCGGTTTGAACGCTCTTATTACAATATGCTGGAAACCTTTCCGGTTTTTGCAGCACTGGTTTTAATCATGGAAGTTGCTGTTGCAAATGAATACATGGATCGTAATACGACTAGCATTATGGCAGTCCAGCTCTATTTCTGGGCACGTGTTGTTTATATACCACTTTATATCATTGCTATCCCATTCCTGCGCACCATCGCATGGCTGATTTCAATGGTTGGTATCTTGATGTTGGCTTGGCCATTGCTTGGGCAAGTAACTTAAATCTAGATCATTACAGAAATTAAAATATAATAAGGTTCATACTAACATGGCTGATACATACGACGTAGTAATCATTGGTTCTGGTCCTGGCGGTTACGTTTGTGCAATCAAATGTGGTCAACTGGGTTTGAAAACAGCAATCATTGAAAAAAGCCCGACACTGGGCGGCACATGTTTGAACGTTGGATGTATCCCCTCAAAAGCATTGCTGCATGCGTCAGAAATGTTTGCCGAAGCTAATCATGGCATGGAGGATTTGGGCATTGATGTGGGTAAACCAAAACTCAACCTCAAAGCCATGATGGCGCATAAGGACAAAACGGTTAAGGCAAATGTGGATGGCGTTGCTTACCTGATGAAGAAAAATAAAGTGGATGTCTTCCACGGCACAGGTTCAATCGCAGCACAAGGCAAAGTAACGGTTACGGACGACAAGGGTGGAAAACAAGAAGTTGCCGCAAAAAATATTATCATTGCTACGGGCTCTGATGTTGCTGGCATTCCAGGGCTTGATGTTGAAATTGATGAAAAGGTAATTGTCTCCTCAACAGGCGCTATCGCACTTTCATCTGTCCCGAAGAAAATGATTGTCGTGGGTGGCGGTGTGATCGGTCTTGAAATGGGTTCGGTTTGGAATCGCTTGGGTGCAGAAGTAACTGTTGTTGAATATCTAGATACTATTCTGGGTGGAATGGATAATGATGTCTCTAAACAATTCCAGAAAATTCTGGTCAAGCAAGGCATGAAGTTCCACCTTTCATCAAAAGTTACAGGGGTTGAGAAAAAAGGCAAAGGCGCAAGCGTTACCTTTGAGCCAGTTGCTGGCGGCGATGATGAAACCCTTGATGCTGATATTGTGTTGGTTGCAACAGGCCGCCGACCTTATACAGACGCTCTTGGCCTTGAAGCTGCTGGCGTTGAAGTTGAGCGCGGCAAAGTTAAAACCAATCATTGGAAAACCAATATTGAAGGCATTTGGGCAATTGGTGACGTAACAGACGGACCAATGCTTGCACATAAAGCAGAAGATGAAGGTGTGGCCGTTGCAGAAACCATCGCAGGGCAAGCAGGGCACGTAAACTATGATGTTATTCCAGGTGTTGTTTACACCATGCCAGAAGTAGCCTCCGTCGGTAAAACAGAAGAAGAGTTAAAAGCTGGCAATATTGATTATATCGTGGGTCAATTCCCGTTTATGGCCAATGGCCGCGCACGCGCAATGAACCAGACCGAAGGCTTTGTTAAGTTCCTTGCAGACAAGGTAACAGACCGCGTTCTTGGCGTTCATATCGTGGGCTTTGGCGCTGGCGACATGATCCACGAATGTGCAGTCTTAATGGAGTTTGGCGGTTCGTCAGAAGATTTGGGACGCACTTGCCACGCCCACCCAACATTATCAGAAGTGGTAAGAGAAGCAGCCTTGGCGACACATGGCAAGCCGCTTCACATTTAGGTAATTGCGTTACAAATTCAGTAAAACATACCCATACAATGATTACGTAGATAACGATAACTTCCTACTGGGGAATATTATATAAATATTTTAGTAGGACACATTATGAACATTGATAAAGTTGGAAATAACTTAAACATTTTTGAACAGACCACAGAATTAAATTTAGATATATCAACAGACAGTACTATTGATACATTCAAAGACGTGACAATAGACTTGTTAATTACCTCTGCCATTAATCAGATAAATACGAATTCTAATCAAAATACTATTGTAACCCCAACAATAACTGAAGTCGGCGGTGTTACCACTTCCGTTTCAACAGACGGTAAACTTGCAAGTCCAATATCAAAACAAATAACATCTACTCAGGTTGTTGATGATTTGTATCTGAATAAAACATCAGAAGATGGCAATACCATAAGGTTGGGAAATCTAAATATTAAAGACACGCCTTAGCCTAAGCACTTGCAACTCACATTACTTCCATTAGTGTATGGGCATGCTAGATGTTTTAAAAAATTTTATTTCAGAGCTATCAGACTCGCCCGAGCCGAAGCAATTTATTCACGACAAGTTACAACTTGCTGAAGCAGCATTGTTATACCATGTAATGGCAGTTGACGGTATAATTAAGGATAGTGAAAAAACCCTTATGGCCGAACTCTTGGCAAAGCATTTTAAGCTAGGTGATACAGAAACCGAAGATTTAATAACTGAAGCTAAAACTGCTGAACATGAAGCAATCGACTTATATAATTTTACAACTATTTTAAAACATGCATTGAGTGAAGAAGAACGTATAAAAATTATTGAGCACCTTTGGGAAATGGTTTTTGTCGATGGTATTCTGCATGAACTTGAAGATAATGTAATCTGGCGCATTGCAGAACTATTAGGTGTAACTTCACGCAACAGAGTTCTGCTTAAGCAAAGAGTTTGGAAGCGCCATATCAAAAAAGAACACACTGCTTCAAGCAATGAATAAAAAACTCAAACCAAGAATTCTCACCATCATGCATCAAGAAACATCCACTCCGGGACGTGTTGGCATGATGCTGGAAGATATGGGCTATCATTTAGTTGCCTGCCGTCCAGCACTTGGAGATATCTTACCTGATACAATGGATGAATTTGCAGGTGCCGTTGTATTTGGTGGACCCATGAGTGCAAATGATCCAGATGATTACATCAAAAAAGAAATTGATTGGATGGCTGTACCGCTTAAGCAAAACAAACCCTTATTTGGAATTTGCCTCGGAGCGCAAATGCTATCGCTGCACTTGGGTGGCAAAGTTGTTGGACGGGAAGACGATTACGCAGAAATTGGCTACTATCCAATAAGACCAACCAGTGAGGGTGCTCGCATCATGAATTGGCCCGATCATGTTTATCACTGGCACCGTGAAGGTTTTTCATTACCAACAGACGCAACACTTTTAGCGACTGGTGAAAAGTATCCCAATCAGGCTTATTCATATGGGGACAAAGCTTACGGAGTGCAATTTCATTCAGAGGTTACGCATCATATGATGAACAAATGGACTACCAAGGCGGCTTACCGGTTTGTCTTACCTGGCGCGCAAAACCGCGAACAACAATTTGAAGCGCGCCCTAAACATGACCCGCAAATAAAACAGTGGCTGGGAAACTTCCTTAACCATTGGATTGGGAATGCGGATAAACACACTTGATTTGATGCGCAAGAAAGTCCAAATGAGTAGTATTGATAAACGGAGTTTAAAATGGTTGCTATTCTAGAAACATTACTTTTTGTTCTTGATATTGTCTGGTTCATTGTAATTGCTTCAGCAATTTTTTCATGGCTCTTTGCATTTAATGTGATTAATTCATCAAACCAATTTGTTGGCCAAATCGGTAGTATGCTTTATCAACTAACAGAGCCAATGTACCGCCCAATCAGAAGGTTCATGCCAAACTTCAATGGTATTGATTTATCACCCATCATTGTGCTTGTTATTATATTCTTCCTACAACGTTTTATTGCCACATCATTGATACCAATATTTTTATAATCATAACACCTTTATGTAGTAACTCGTCAGGGAATAGTTTTTGTTAGGGCCTTGAATTGTCTGAGAGACTTCAAAAGCATTTTGACTAAATTTATAATTACCCAAATAATGATCAGCGCCACACAAGTGATCTGATTCACCTTGCCATTGACCCTCTTCAAAGCTTAACGCAAGGAAATGGTATTCTTTCTGGCGATTTTTATCATAGGTAATTTTAAGTTTTTGCTCATCTACCAAATGCCAATACCAAATTCTAGACGCACTGATACAACTTCCATTTAATAAAATAAGTTCCCCCTCTTCACGCATAAAAAAAGCTGCATCTGAAATACGTTCAAATACAACTTTTCCGTTAAGCGTTTCACCAGTAGAGATTTTTCGCTCCAAAGACCATGCTCCAGTCAATTTCTTAAAATAATCGTTAAAGACTGGAGACATTTATCAACTAAGCAGTAATGGTTTTAAGTTCTGCAAGAATAGCATCACCCATTTCTGCTGTTGTGATTTTTGTTGTGCCTTCTGACCAAATATCACCAGTGCGTTTACCTGTATCCAGAACATTGGCAATGGCTTTTTCAACCTTGTCAGCTTCTTCGACCATACTGAAAGAATAACGAAGCATCATTGCAAAAGAAGCAATCATGGCAATTGGGTTTGCAATGCCTTGCCCTGCAATATCAGGGGCAGAACCATGCACAGGTTCATACATCGCCTTGCGCGCACCAGTAACTGGATCAGGTGCACCAAGAGACGCAGAAGGCAACATACCAAGTGACCCAGTTAACATAGCGGCAACATCAGAAAGCATATCACCAAACAGATTATCCGTTACAATCACATCAAACTGTTTTGGCCAACGCACAAGTTGCATACCACCTGCATCTGCCAGCATGTGATCCAGTTCAACATCTGCATATTTTTCCTTATGTGTTGCTGAAACAACCTCATTCCACAGTACACCGGATTTCATCACATTGCGTTTTTCCATTGAGCAGACGCGGTTATTGCGTGTACGTGCCATCTCAAAAGCAACGCCTGAAATTCGTTCAATTTCAAAAGTATCATAAACTTGCGTATCAACTGCACGCTTCTGGCCATTGCCAAGATCTGTAATGGTTTTGGGTTCACCAAAATAAACGCCGCCTGTTAACTCACGTACAATCAGGATATCCAAGCCTTCAACGACTTCCTTTCGAAGCGATGAGGAGTCCGCAAGCGCTGGATAACAAATCGCAGGACGCAGGTTTGCAAATAGTTCCATTTCTTTGCGCAAGCGAAGAAGGCCCGCTTCAGGACGTGCTTCATAATGAACATTATCCCACTTAGGGCCACCTACTGCCCCAAAAAGAACAGCATCTGCCGCTAAAGCCTTTTCCATGTCACTGTCAGAAATAGCTTCGCCATGCGCATCATATGCAGCACCACCGACAAGACCTTCTTCAACTTCAAAACTTGCGTCTAGCGTTTCATTCATCCAGTTGATAATCTTGGTTACTTCTGAGGTCGCTTCAGGACCAATACCATCTCCAGGAAGGAGAAACACTTTGCGCGTTGCCATAAATTTGCCTTTTAGAAATTTTGTTAAATCTTGCTCAGTGAATAACCCTATGCGGGTGAATTTTCAACTGCTGAAACACGTCCTTTTAGCGTTAGGGGTTTTAAGTCTTGGTAGCCAAGTCCAAGCCAGCGATATAAAATTTGGTTTACCAATTAAATGCAAATTGGAAAAAGACTGTTTTATTCAAAACTTGCCAGACATAATTGAAGGTGAGGGCGTTGCAGACAGTTTTTGTCATCGCGCAACTTACAACGGGCATAAGGGCGTTGATATTCGTCTTTTTTCACTAGAAGATATTAAGCGCAATGTTCCTGTAATTGCTGCAGCAAATGGGATTATAAAAGCCACAAGAGATGGAGAGATTGACAAGCTTATTGCCACTCAAGAAGATAGACAATCTGTTAAAAACAAAGAATGCGGCAACGGCATACTCATTGCGCATCCTAATGGTTTTGAAAGCCAATACTGTCATATGAAACAAGGTTCTATTGTAGTTAAAAAAGGCCAGCAAATTAAACAAGGTGATACATTGGGGTTTGTAGGAAGTTCAGGCTTTTCACAATTTCCTCACATTCATTTAAGCATTCGAAAAAATGGTCAATGGATTGACCCTATTTCTGGTAATCCGCCTGCAGCAACTTGCGCGGTTTCGAATCTGCAAAACTCCTTGTTAAACCAAGATACACGTCAATATTTCCAAGCAAATACGACAAGATTAATTGCTTCGGGCATCAGTGGCACACCCATAGTACATGGTAATCTTGTAAAAATCGGTGTACCTGAAAAACTAAAAGAAGTTGATCAAGCTATTATAGGTTGGGCCTGGTTTATCAATTTAAGAAAAAATGATGAAATTCGATTTACACTTGAAGGCCCACAAGGACTAATTGCACAAAATACGGCTAATCCAATAGAAAACCACAAAGCAACTTATTCCGCATTTGCAGGTAAAAAACTTCAGCCTGAAAAAGGTGAATATAGGTTAAGAACAGAACTACTGCGTGACGGGCAATCTATTGAAGATACGCTTTTCGTTCAAATACTGGAATAAGCTACGCCCAAGGACGGCTTTCAGCGTTCTTGTTTTCAAAGGCAGAAATATCATCAGCTTTACCCAAGGTTTCACCAATATCATCAATGCCTTCAAGAAGCCTTTCCTTACGGCTTTGATCAATATCAAACTTAATTGTGCCGCCATCAGGGCCAGAAATAGTTTGCGATTCCAGATCAACACTAATGGTTGAGTTAGCTCCACGCTCCGCATCATCCATCAATTTATCAAGTTGGTCTTGAGAAACAACAATTGGTAAAATGCCATTCTTAAAGCAGTTATTATAAAAAATATCTGCAAAGCTGGTTGAGATAACGCAGCGGATTCCAAAATCCAACAATGCCCAAGGCGCATGTTCGCGTGAAGAACCACAACCAAAGTTGTCACCAGCAACCAGAATTTGTGCTTTTGAATAGGCGGGCGTATTTAATACAAATCCAGGATTATCAGAACCATCCTCATGATAACGCATTTCTGCAAACAGGCCTTTGCCCAAACCTGTGCGCTTGATTGTTTTTAGGTAATCCTTGGGAATAATCATATCCGTATCAATATTGATAATCGGCATGGGAGCTGCAACTGCCGTTAATTTGGTAAATTTTTCCATGGATTTTAAAAGCCTTGTGAAAGTGTTTAAGGTTGCTGTTTTATAAAGGATTTGTTTTTATATAGCCTAACTAACACGGCAAAAACACTATCAAATACCTTTTTGTCAAGTATTAAGCGCATTAAGTTGATTGCAGCGTGGATTGACGTTTCTATTGTTATTCTTATAGCCTTATTAAGAAAGCATGGAGGACAATATGAGTGTAGCTGATAATCAAACGACGGATGCTGTAAACCCAACAATGCGCGGGTATTCTTTACAGATGCGCACTATTCACTGGATTATGGCAGGCATGATGCTTTACGTAATTGTTGTTGGTATTTTAATGGGCAATGGCTTTAAAGTCGGCAAACATTATGACTACCACCGCGCTACTGGTTTCTTACTGATGTTAATGGTTGTTGTACGAATCATCATTGCCAAGATGTCACCACCACCTGTACCAAAGCATGTTGGCAAAAAAGGTTTGCAACAAACTGCCTCCATTACTGTGCATCGTTTATTATATGCAGCACTACTTATTCAACCGTTTTTGGGTTGGTATGCAACTAACGCTTGGGGCGTTAAAAAAATTCCATTTTTCTTTGGCATGAGCCTGCCCAGAATTGCTGAAAAGAACCGTGAACTAGGCAATATGCTTTTGGAAGTTCATTATTGGCTAGGACTTGTGGTGGCCGCCTTGGTATTCATCCATATTGCTGCAGCACTTACCCACCAGTTTATTTGGAAAGATAACCTGATTAAGCGAATGATAAAAACATAATCACGATAACATCCAAAAACCCATAAACATCATCATTAGGTTTTCGGTAAGCGATACAAAACCAAGAGGCACATTGCTGTCACCCCCAACGCAGGCGCATTTTAATTCCCGTTTTTCAAGGTAAACGGCTTTAAATACAGAGTACGCGCCTATGGTTCCTATAAACAGCATGATTGGAGCAGCAAGCCAAACCAAAATGCCTGATAACATCAAAATACCGCCCAATGCTTCCGCAAAAGGATAAATTTTGCCATAAGGCAACCACCGCTGCGCCAATAAATCATAATTAAGAAACATTGTAGAAAAACGGTCTATATCTTGCAGTTTTTGGATGGCTAAAAAACAAACCGAAATTGCAATAAACCATTCAAACGATTTTACAGTCATTATAGAACCTGAAAAAGCATAACTCAAAGCAAATGCCATCAAAGCAGCAACTGAAAAAATAGCGATTACAGGCTGGTAGCTTGTCTCATCTTTTTTTGGAGTTGATTTGCCCAAATGTTCACGCAGATTATCATGGCCCCCTATGTGCTTATCACCAATCCAGATTTGTGGAGTTGTTTTTACATTATGCTTTTGCTTAAAAGCATCAACTTCCTCACGAGTTTTGAGCAAATGCTCCTCAATTTTGTAATCTTCGCGCAGCAATAAATCCTTAGCTTTTAGGCCATAGGGACAAGTGTGATCTTTGAGAACCATACGGTAAAGTTTTGCGCTCTTCATATTAGCCTTTTATCACAATTATTGAGATAATCTCTCTATTAAAGTTCTATAATCATATTTGAAATAATCAAAAACGCACAATCACAATAAAAACACCAATTCTTGTTGCGAATGAGTTGCAATTGCATTGACTTCACTCATCAATCACATATTTAATGGGTCGATGCAAATCTCAATAATTGGTGTTCAATGTTTAAGAAAACTAAAAACCTGCTTCTGAGCTTAATCATCTCTACGTTTGCCCTTTCAAGCAATAGCTATGCAGAAGATAAATTTAAAGTCGTAACAACCTTTACGGTAATTGCAGATATGGCACGCAATGTTGCTGGAGACGCAGCACAGATTGAATCAATTACCAAACCAGGTGCTGAAATTCATGGCTATCAACCAACGCCCAAAGACATCATTCGTGCACAGGACGCTGATCTTATCTTATGGAACGGAATGAACCTTGAACTTTGGTTTGAACAGTTTTTTCGCAATCTAAAAGATGTGCCAAGCATAACGTTAAGTGATGGCGTTATACCAATGGGAATTACCGAGGGGCCTTACACGGATAAACCCAATCCCCACGCATGGATGTCTTTACAATCTGCTATTATCTACGTTGATAATATTCGTGACGGCTTCATAAAATACGATCCGGATAATGCAGAAACCTACAAGGCAAATGCTGACATTTACAAAACCCAAATCACTGAGGCAGTAGCCCCGCTTAGAGATAAAATTCTTGCCATCCCAAAACAAGATCGCTGGTTAGTTTCAAGTGAAGGTGCCTTTAGTTATCTGGCGCGTGATTTTGAAATGAAAGAACTTTATCTTTGGCCAATTAATGCAGATCAACAAGGTACACCACAACAAGTGCGTAAGGTAATTGATACAGTACGCAAAAATAATATCAAAGTTATCTTCTCAGAAAGCACTGTACCTGATGCGCCTGCCAAACAAATTACACGAGAAACCGATGCCAAATATGGCGGTGTTTTATATGTTGATTCATTAAGTGAATCAGATGGCGATGTTCCAACTTACATTGATTTACTGCGTGTCACATCACAGACCATTGCAGATGGATTATCTTCGCAATGACGCTACACAATGCAGGAATTAAAGTTAAAGATGTTACCGTTACCTATCGTAATGGTCACACGGCTTTGCATGATACGAGTTTTGAAATTCCGACAGGTACAATTACTGCACTTGTAGGCGTTAACGGTTCTGGCAAGTCTACACTCTTCAAAGCCATTATGGGGTTTGTACCTCTTGCCAAGGGCTCAGTATCTATTCTCGAAAATACCGTTGAGCATGCTCTTAAAAATAATATAATTGCATATGTCCCACAAGCCGAAGAAGTGGACTGGAGTTTTCCTGTTCTGGTCGAAGACATTGTCATGATGGGGCGTTATGGTCATATGAATTTTATGCGAATTGCCAATGCAGCAGATAAACGCGCTGTCACCGACGCGCTGATGCGTGTGGGCATGTCTGACTTTAGAACCCGTCAAATCGGTGAATTATCTGGCGGTCAAAAAAAACGCGTTTTCCTCGCTCGAGCCTTGGCACAAGAAAGCAAAGTTATATTACTCGATGAACCTTTCACCGGCGTTGATGTTAAAACAGAAGAAGCCATTATTAGTCTTTTGCAACAAATGCGAGAAGAGGGGCATATAATGCTCGTCTCAACGCATAATCTTGGTTCTGTTCCAGAGTTTTGTGACAGGACTATTTTAATTAATGAAACCGTCCTTGCTTATGGCCTGACAATTGAAATCTTTACCCAAGAAAACTTGGAAAAAACCTTTGGTGGTGTCTTACGCCATTTTGTGCTGGGCGGCACTGACTTACACAATGATGAAGACGCACGACAGGTTACCGTTATTACAGACGACGAACGTCCATTCGTCATTTATGATAAAAAAAGCAAGTCCGATTAATGGAAATATTACTTCAACCCTTTGAATATAATTACATGATTAATGCCATGTGGGTAAGTGGCTTGGTGGGAGGCGTTTGTGCGTTTTTATCTGTCTATTTAATGTTAAAAGGCTGGTCACTCATTGGAGACGCGCTAAGCCATTCAATCGTGCCAGGAGTTGCTGGCGCTTATATGTTAGGGTTACCTTTTGCTTTGGGTGCGTTTTTCTCAGGTGGATTAGCAGCGGCCAGCATGTTGTTTTTAAACCAACGCACAGGTTTAAAAGAAGATGCGATTATAGGATTAATTTTCACATCTTTCTTTGGGCTTGGCTTGTTTATGGTCTCGCTATCCCCCACATCCGTAAATATTCAAACCATTACCCTTGGCAATATCTTGGCAATAACGCCTGAAGATACGCTTCAACTGGTTATTATCAGCATCGTTTCATTAACCATCTTACTGGTTAAATGGAAAGACTTTATGGTTACATTTTTTGATGAAACCCACGCACGCTCTATTGGCCTGAATACTCAATTATTAAAGGTTGTTTTCTTTGCAATCCTTGCTGCTTGCACAGTAGCTGCATTACAAACTGTCGGTGCATTTCTTGTCATTGCAATGGTCGTAACTCCAGGTGCTACAGCTTATTTACTAACTGATCGTTTCCCTAAATTGCTTATAATTAGTAGCATCATCGGCACCACTACCAGTTTTTTAGGCGCATACTTCAGTTTCTTTCTGGATGGGGCAACAGGAGGCATTATTGTTTGTCTTCAAACACTTATTTTTTTACTGGCATTCCTCTTTGCACCAAAGCACGGCATGTTAGCCAGCAAAAGAAAAGCGGCACAAAAACTTACCATGTCAACTATGCCAAATAAAAAGGTTCAACCATGAGCCTTTTTGAAACTTTGCTCCAACCTTTCCAATTTTCTTTCATGACAAACGCCATGATAATTTCGCTTCTGCTTTCAATACCAGCGGCACTTTTATCGTGTTATTTAGTTTTAAAAGGCTGGTCTTTAATGGGTGATGCCGTAAGCCACGCAGTATTACCAGGTATTGTCATTGCTTACATAATTAACATCCCACTTATAATTGGCGCCTTTATCGCCGGCATGGTTTGCGCATTAGCAACGGGATTTCTCAAAGATAATAGCCGCGTCAAACAAGATACAGTAATGGGCGTTGTATTTTCAGGCATGTTTGGTTTTGGCATAGTGCTTTATACAAAAATACAATCTGACGTACATTTAGACCATATTTTATTTGGTAACATGCTTGGTGTCGGGATAAATGACATAATCACGACAGGCATAATTGCCTTAATTGTAACGACTATTATTTTTTTAAAATGGCGTGATTTATTATTACATTCATTTGATGAAGTGCAGGCAAAAGTCGCTGGCCTTGCAACAAGATTTATCCATTATGGCTTGCTTTGTATTCTTTCACTTACAATAGTTTCGGCACTTAAGGCTGTCGGTATTATTTTAACCATCGCCTTACTAATAACCCCGGGCGCTATTGCGTTTCTTTTAACCAAAAGATTTAAAACAATGCTCATAATGGCCACCATTATTGCAAGTATCTCATCTTTATTTGGTGTTTATACAAGCTTCTTTTTAGACAGCGCACCTGCCCCAACTATTGTTTTAACAATGACAATTATCTTTATTATTGCATTTATTATCTCAACTCAAAAAGCCAAGCGGATAGTGAAATCAACTTAGAAAAAATTACCATTCTGGCTACTGGTTGATTGAAATAATATACTTAAAATCTGCACAAATCTTGAAACACAGTTGCATAGATCAAGAATAAACAAAGGTCATGAAAACTCATGATCTAAAAACATTTACAACCATAAGCTTTATCTTGGCTTCCTCAATACTGGCTTATCATCCTTTAATTTGGCTGATTAAAAGCTGGTTTGATATTTCTTATCAATCAACAGGCGCATTTTATGTCATCGGCATTGCAGTGCTTATTGCTTGGAGTGCTTCGAGCCCAGTTTTAAAAACCACATATCACCATCATCAAAGCGCTGTTTTGCTTCTCTTGCTATCAGCGCTTATCAGACTTGCTAGTCAAGTTCTTGCAATAAACTTTATTGGCGGAATAGCATTAGCCCTTGATGTATTTGCTATTCTCACTTTATTGCAAATGCCAAACCGAAAAAGGTCAGTATCTGCATTTTGGCTTTCTGTTTTGTTTCTCTTCACATTGCCAGTAGAGCGTATTTTACAACGTATTCTTGGCTATCCCTTACAAGAGTTTTCTGCGGCAGGAGCCTGTAACCTTTTAGGATTAATGTTTGATGATTTAACTTGTGAAGGCGTACGCATACAAGTTGCAAATCAAGATGTTTTGGTAGACTTACCTTGCTCGGGTACGGTTGGCCTAATGCTAAGCATGGCATTCATGGTTGCTCTTAATGCGCTTTATCGTCCCAGATTATCTGTTGCTGCGCTATGGTTTATAATCGCAGCCATATTAAGCGTGCTGGGTAACGCTCTGCGTATTAGCCTATTGGCTGCTGGCCTTGTCCATCAAGAAGCACTTGGTATCGACGTAATGGCACAGCCGACACATGACTTGTTAGGCTATTTAACAATCGGGCTATCATTCTTACCAATCTTGATATTTTACAATCCAAAACCAGTTGCCACGCATAGCTGGTTTAAATTACCAAAAATCCAATTACCCCAATACTTAAAAAGTGGATTGGGAATTATCTTTGTAGTTTTTGCCATAACAATAATCACGCTACCACGCCATGCAATTGACGTATCAAAGAAGCTTGAACCTATAAACTTGCCAATCAGCTTAAACGGCGAATTTGGTATAACTCAGCCATTGGCTGAAATTGAAAAAAGCTATTTTGAACAATATGGCGGCCAGGCGCAAAAAGTAAAATATGGTCCTTATGCCCTAACCATGGTGCATACAACTTCCCCCCTTAGACACTTACATTCGCCCGACGATTGCTTGCGCGGTCTTGGCTATCAAGTTGAATTTCTTGGTACACGTTTTTCACCCATCCCTACCGCACTTTATAAAGCAACCGGTCAAGACGGGCAGGTTTGGCGCGTCTCAATCACTTACGCCTCAGATACAGGACATACAACCTCAAGCATCGCAGAAGCCATTTGGCTTTGGTTTAAAAATCCAAAAACAAAATGGTCAAGCATCCAACGTATCACACCTTGGGAAATGCCTAATAATCAACGTCAAACCTATGAAGCTGCGATGGGTGCATCGCTTGATATGGCTTCACAAATTTAACAATAAAAGGAAAATACAATGAAAAGCCTCTTCCCTGTTTCTAGCTTAAGCGCAGTGCTGATATTATCAATGCCAGCGTATCCTCAATACTTATCTCATGCTCAAAAAGAAGAAAGCAAACTTATTGCCATTGTAGATGGCAAAGAACTATCTTTGCCGCTTTTAAAAGCAGATTATGACGTAGACATACAAGGCGATGTGGCCAATTTGGTTTTAAAGCAAACGTTCATAAACCCCACAAAAAATCCACTTGATGTAACTTATCTTTTTCCTCTCAATCAAAAAGCAGCAATTCACAAAATGGAAATGCAGCTTGGCGATGAAATCATACAAGCAGTCATAAAGGAAAAACAAAAAGCCAAAGCGACTTTTGAAAAAGCTAAATCGCAAGGAAAGGCTGCAAGTCTGTTGGTTCAACACCGCCCCAATATGTTTACGCAGAATATAACAAATCTTATGCCAGGCGCAAAAATGGAAATAAGTTTAAGCTATGCGCAAACCATTCCCAAAATTGATAATGCATACGAGCTTGTCATTCCAATGGTAGTAGGCCCACGTTATGAAGGAAAACCAAAGCAAGACTATACAAAAACCGTATCACAAACTGATTTGGATGAGACAGAAACACTCTCAGGCTGGAACATCAATAAATTGCCTGAATATCCAAAACTAATTGGCATCAATGCGCCTGATAAAATTGATCCAAAACGTGTTGGTATTGATATTGAATTAAATGCTGCATTTCCAATTTCAGGCTTCTGGAGTGATACGCATACGCTCAGCATAAAAGATGGAGAGAACCAAAAGAAAGCAACTTTCAAAGAGGGACTTGAAATTGATAATCGGGATTTCGTCCTGCGCTACGAACTCAGCAATGATAGCGAAATAGAAGCAGGCATTTTATCCCATTACGACACTCAAAAGAAAGGCTTCATGTCACTGCTTATTGAACCGCCAAAAATCATTGCTGAAGAAACGGTTACGCTACGTGAATTGGTTTTTGTATTAGATACTTCAGGCTCAATGGGTGGCCTGCCAATGTCTGCAAGCAAGAACTTTATGCAATCTGCGATTAAAAACCTGCGGCCAAATGATTATTTCAGAATTTTACGATTTTCAAATAATACGACACAGTTTGCATCATCAGCACTACAAGCAACAACCGCCAATAAGAATGCCGCTCAAAGTTTTGTAGCAGGTTTAAGTGCTGGCGGCGGAACAGAAATGAATAATGCAATTAATGCTGCATTTGATACAACGCAACCAGCCAATACAATGCGCATAGTCGTTTTTTTAACCGACGGCTACATTGGCGCTGATAGGGATGTTATTCAAACAGTTTCTAATCGTATAGGAAATGCGCGTATTTATGCGTTTGGCGTTGGCAGATCAGTTAATCGCTTTTTACTAGACGGCATTGCAAAAGAAGGTCGCGGTTACGCTCGCTATGTGGGTTTGGGCGAAAGCGCAAATGAGGTTGCAAGTGCCCTGGCAGCAGACTTGAAATCTCCGCTCTTAACTGACATATCCATCGATTGGAACGGCCTTGAAGTTCAAGAGCAATCACCTGTAAAAATACCAGATCTTTTCTCAGGCAATTCGGTCAGAATATTTGGGCGCTATAAAGAAGGTGGCAATCACAAGATATTTATTAACGGCATGGTCAATGGCCGAAAAGCATCTATGCCACTTGATTTAAAATTACCCAATGAAGCATCAACTGATAATTCAAAAACAAAAGCCATTCCATTGATCTGGGCACGTGAGCAAATCTTTGAAAAAAACAGACAATACACAATTGATGGCAACCGTAGTAATAATAATCTCAAACAGGAAATCACCAAACTAGGTCTGGATTATTCATTACAATCTCGCTTCACATCTTTTGTTGCAGTCTCACAAAAAGTAATTAACGAAACCCCTGGTCAAACAAAAACCGCAAGCGTTCCTTTACCCAAAGTATCAGGCATCACAAAAAAAGCTTATCCAAGCTTGAACCTGAGCGGAAGCTCTACGCCAGAACCTCATCACATAATGGGTATTATGTTAATGCTAATGATGATAATCGCCAGATACTGGCGCAAGTTAAAAGCAACTGTTTCGAACTTAATTCAAAACAAAAAACTGTTCATGCTGAAAACTTAATAAAGAACTGGCTGCAGTAAAAAATATTTTTTAATAAAAAAATT
>CALDZF010000162.1 GCA_937944165.1 uncultured Rhizobiaceae group bacterium
AATTCCCATTAACAACAATCGAAATCAAAGACATAAATAAAACCCTCCAAAATACAAAACAACTCTTGCAAAATTGCCAAACCTTGTAAACTCTAAGAAATTAACAAAAAAAATATACCAAGACTTTCGGTCAATATGAAAACTAAAGGGTCACAAACAAACAGATGAAACATGGGAGGCAGGAATATCAGAGCGGGGTAATTTGTATCTATTCAGATGAAACGGATATGAAATCTCTAGCGCATGCTATTGCCAAAGAAACCCTAGAACATTCAATAAGTTTTGGACTCGTGTTTTTTTCCAAAGCACATTGGAGTAATCATAGTATTATTAAGTTGATGCAAGATTCTGCGCCTAACCTTAAATATGCAGCTTGCTCAACGGCGGGCGAAATTACACCCCAGGGCAAGAGTGATGGTAAAATTGTTATTATATTTTTCTCACAAAAGAACTTTGAAATTGATACGTTTCAAATTGCTAATCGAGACGGCACAAACATGGAAGAGGTTGTCTCCAAAGTAGCGAATAAAAGGAAAGGGTTTTTTAATTCATGCCTTAGCAAAGAGAAGATATTCCGTGTTGCAATATGCCTGATGGATGGCATGTCATATATGGAAGAATCTGTAACTGCTGCACTACACTGGGGGCTTGAGGACATTCCTTTATTGGGTGGTTCTGCTGGTGATAATTTGAATTTCAATGAAACAAGTCTGATTTTAAACGGAGAAACTGTTGAGCAATGCGCAATTATTTTACTTGTAAAATCAAAAGTGCCAATTGAGCTTTTTAAAACAGATAACTTTATTCCCACATCTGAAAAACTGGTAGTTACACATTCAGAACCCGACAAGCGTATTGTTCATGAGTTTAATGGTCTGGCAGCGGCTCAAATCTATGCAGAAACAATTGGTACGGACGCAAAGAGCTTAACACCACAAAGTTTTGCATCGCATCCATTGGTGGTTCGTGTTGGTGGTGAATATTACTGCCGCTCAATACAAAAAGTAAATGATGACGGCTCACTAACTTTTTTCTGTGCCATTGATGATGGGATAGTTTTAACCGTTGCAGAACCAACCGGAATGGCACGCAGTACGGAAAGCGCCTTGAGTGAAATTCAGCAGTCATTAGGTGAAATAGACTTTGTTTTGGGTTTTGATTGTGTGCTCCGCCAAATTGATGCGCGAAACCGCCAAGTTACTCATAAAATTTCCAAGATATACCAAGAGAATAATGTAATAGGGTTTAACACTTATGGCGAACAATATCGCTCCATGCACTTAAACCAAACCTTTACTGGTATTGCATTTGGAATTTCGCAAAATAACGAGAATACTAATGTCGATTGATGAAATTAGAGACGTTGAACAGCTCAGAAAAATAAACAAGGCACTTATGACAAGAGTAGAAAGTGCGATGGATCAACATGGCAATGCGTTCTCACTTTTTCAAACTGCAATAAACCTTGAAGGCCAGGTAAAGCGCAGAACTGACGAATTAACAGACGCACTTAAAGAGTTTGAAAAAGCCAATACAGAACTCGAAGCCGCAAAGGAAGCGTCAGAAGTAGCAAACCTTTCTAAAACAAGGTTTTTGGCAGCTGCCAGTCATGATGTTTTACAACCCCTTAATGCAGCTTTACTTTCAGTTTCTGTTTTGCATGACATTCAAGACAATAAAATAGGCAAGGAGCTTACCTTACAAATAGAACGTTCACTTGATACCATGAGCGAATTACTCAGCACTTTAATGGATATTTCAAAACTTGACGCAGGAGTTGTGCGGCCAAAATTTGAAGCTTTTCCACTTAATCAGATTCTTGATGGTATTAAGTCTGACTTCTCACCCATAGCCTATGAAAAAGGGCTGGAACTGCGATTTAGATGTGATGAAGCGCTTGCCGTTCATAGTGACAGAACAATGCTTCGACGTATTTTTCAAAATTTGGTTTCCAATGCGCTTCGATACACAAATAAAGGAGGTGTTTTAATCGGTATAAAAAAACGTGCAAAAGAGCTTCATGTGCAGGTTATTGATACAGGCGCCGGTATCCCGATTAATCAACAAGCGAATGTTTTTGAAGAATTTCATAGGGGGGCGCTCCCCAGTGGTCATGACCGCAAAGCAAATTCAGGGCTTGGGCTTGGCCTATCAATAGTAAAACGGATGGCAACAACTTTGGGACATGACTTAACAATGGTTTCAAAGGAAGGGCGAGGAACAAAATTCAACCTTACGATACCGCGTGCAGGTGATATAAACCTGCAACAACAACACTCTTCTCAACAAACAATCAACTACTCAAATTCTAATTTTTTAGATAAGAAGGTTTTATTAATTGAAAATGACCCTGCGGGCATTGATGCCATGTTATTGCTTTTGGAGAGCTGGAAATGTGATGTCAAAATTGCCAGTACATTAAAAGAAACTATAGCAAGGTTAAACGATACAAATTGGATACCAGAACTTATCTTGGCGGATCAAAATCTGGATGAAGGAGATCTTGGCACGCAAGCTATTCAGGCTGCTCGTAAGTATTTGGCCAAAGACATTCCAGCGCTTATAATTTCAGCCGATCCAACTAAGGAAATGGCTGTTGATGTAAAAAACATGGGCATGGAACTCATGCATAAACCAGTAAAACCAGCGCAGTTACGTGCTTTAATGAGTCATATATTAAACGAGTAAGTTACTCTTAAAACTTGTTGTTGTTTTTAAAAAGACCATTAAGCTCATCAAAATCACGGCTATGAAGTTTTGAAATTTCCATCGCAGCTTGTGTGCGATTGTTTACTTCCAGCTTTTTTAATATCTCTGAAACATGTGCCTTAACTGTGGTTTCTCCAACTTTTAATTCAAAGGCAATTTGCTTGTTTAAAAGACCATTACGGATCATATTAATCACACGTAACTGCTGTGGTGTGAAGGATTTAAACTTGGCAAGAATTCTGGCTCTTTCATCACTGGCAAATGAACTCTCTCGAGGTTCATGATAGTTTTTTGGCAAGTATATATCACCGTTCATTACCAATTTTATTGCAGATGTTAGCTCGTCTTTTTTGGTGGATTTAGGAATAAAGCCTGCTGTGCCATAAGACAAACTTGTTTGGATTATTTCAGGGTCTTCATGCCCCGAAACAATAACGACAGGCAAGCTGGGGTAAAGCGTTCTGATTTCCAGCAAGCCATCAAAGCCAACTGTATCGGGTATTTTTAAATCCAACAAAGCCAAGTCAAAGGGGTCTTGTGATTTAAGTATTTTTAACGCTTCTTGTAGCGATGCTGTTTCAACAATTTCTGATTCATTATAAGCAATCTGAACTGCACTATGAAGCGCTTCCCTAAACAAGGGATGATCGTCAATTATAATAAATTTCAACACGAAGCCTGCCCGTATGAGCTGTTGTTTGAATACATGATTACATAATAATCAGGTTTTATAAATAGATATAATAAGGGCCTGAAGTTTTAATCTTTCAAGCCCTGTTTATTTTAATTGGCTGATGCCAATTGTTTTGGAAGTTTAAAGACCCATAGTGTACCACCTTGGTTGAGGTAATTCACTTTCTTGGCGACTTCACCACCCCATAGCGGCACTGCACCACCCCAACCAGAGATAACGGAAACATATTGTTCTCCATCTTGTTCCCATGTAACTGGTTGGCCGACAATACCTGAACCTGTTTGGAATGACCAAAGTTTTTCGCCAGTTTCATCATCAAATGCGATGAATTCACCTTCAGGAGTTCCAGTAAATACTAGTCCACCAGCGGTCGTCATAACACCAGCCCATAGAGGAGCGTCGTTTTTATACTCCCATTTGGTTTCTCCTGTATCAGGATCAATTGCTTTTAAAGATCCAATATGATCTTCAAAGATTGGTTTTATGGTAAAACCAGAACCTAGATAAGCAGCGCCTTTTTTATAGGTTACAGGCTCATTCCAAATGTCCATGCCCCATTCGTTTGATGGCACATAGAAGTTGCCTGTCTTGGGAGAATGTGCCATTGGCATCCAATTTTTACCACCAAGGAATGATGGCACTGCAAATATGGTTTCGCCTTTTTTGCCATCCGCTGCAGCAGATGGGTCACCTGGGCGATTTGCTTCATTGAAGATTGGGCGACCGTTCTCGTCAATACCTTTTGCCCATGAAATGTTTTTCACAAATGGTGTTGCAGAAACAAATTTACCGTCTTCACGATTTAGAACGTAGAAATAGCCATTGCGGTCAGCCGTAGCCCAGCGTTTGTTACCATCACGATCCTTGTAAGCAACCATTTCGTTTACGCCGTCATAATCCCAGCCTTCGCGTGGCGTTGTCTGGAAATGCCATTTGATTTCGCCAGTTGCCGGGTCCATGCCAATGCGGCTGGCAGCATATAAATTATCGCCTTCTGTCCCTTTTGGGTTACCAGCGGAACGTAACCAGGAATTCCATGGTGCAGGGTTACCAGATCCAAATACGATTGTATCCGTATCAATATCATAAGAACCGCCAAGCCAAGTTGCGCCGCCGCCAGTTTTCCATAAGTCGCCAGGCCAAGTCGCATTTAATGTGCCGGTCATTGTGGATTCTTTACCATTGAGCGTTCCCATATGTCCTTCAATAACAGGGCGTGTCCAAACCAATTCGCCAGTTTCTGCATCACGCGCTTGGACTTCTCCTACGATGCCAAATTCACCACCAGAATTACCTGTTATAACCAAGCCATTAACAATTAGTGGTGCGGATGTATATGAGTATCCCGCTTTATAGTCGGCAATTTTCTTGCGCCATGCAACTTTTCCGGTTTTAGCATCTAGTGCAACAATACGGGCATCCAATGTCCCAAAATAAACCTTATCGCCATAAATTGCAGCACCACGGTTTACCACATCACAACATGGCAAAATACCTTCTGGCAGGCGTGCATCATATTGCCAGACTTCCTTACCTGTTTTTACATCAATTGCATAAAGACGAGAATAAGACCCAGTGATAAACATCAATCCATCATGAATAATCGGTTGGGTTTCCTGACCACGCTGTTTTTCACCCCCCAGTGAAAAAGCCCAAGCTGGAAGCAGGTTCTCAATATTATCTTTATTCAAAGTTTCTAATGGCGAATAGCGCTGTAGATGACGCCCCATACCATTGGTGAGAATACTTGTTGTTGTTGCAGCATCTTTTGCAAGATCAGCTTCTGTTACATCCTCCGCCAACGCTGATGACATCGTGAGCGCTGTAGCAATACCTGCGATTATAAGCTTTTTCATATCTTCCTCCATAGAATAACGAAACGTATTTTAACGGACTCTCACCGTTTGTAAAAATGATAGCTGAAGAGTTATAGAGTGGCAAATACTTCCAACATGTACATTGGTACATGCTCGGTTAGGTTCAGCGCTTTAAAAATCAAGTCAGTAAATGTGCTTTTCAAACTTCCAACTATCAGCATCTGGCGTAACAACTTCTGTGTTATAATCATCAGCCTGTAGCTCTTGCGCTGATTTAACGCCCTGCTCTGCAGCTTTGTCTATGTAAGCACGCCCAAGCTTTTCATTTTGCTCAACTCCATACCCACGAAGTAAATCAAGACCATGATTGAAGAGACCAATCGGATCACCCAGTTCAGCTGCTTGTCTATCCCATTGAGCAGAAGCTTGCGGATTTTCAGCAGAACCTAATCCGTTTTGCTCCATATATGACATCCATGTCATGGTGCCTGTCCAACCTTGTCTGGCACATTCTAGAAACAGTTTGCGGGCTTCTTTGTGATCGCCTTTTTTCACCAGCAAATAGCCTTGAGAACAAATCACCATATTAACATCGCCACGAGAAGCTCTTTCAAGAGACTTGCTTAAAGACATCTCATCTGGATTTAATTCACCACCAGTATCAAAACCTTCCGCAAGATCGTCCTGCGCAACAACCGATGAAGTTACGAATAGACCAATCAATAGCGATAGAATTAGCGTTTTCATATTTCTATAATAACCATATATTGTCGCGTGATACTACTTTGATTTTTTTGCAAAACCACTTCTTGCAGGATCATAGCCCCAAAGGCTTGCGCTCAGAAACAGGACTAATGCGCAAAATACATAAATAAAAGCCGTTCCATTAAATTGCCCATAAAGCGAAAACCGTAATAATTCGACCGCATGAGAAAATGGGTTAAAAGCGCAAATATCGCGCAATAAAGTCGAGGCTTCTGCCATTTTCCATAGCGGATAAAGCGCAGTAGATAAAAAGAACATCGGGAAGATCACAAAGTTCATAACACCAGCAAAATTTTCCAATTGCTTGATTGTTGCAGATAAAAACAACCCCAAGGCACCCAACATTAAACCGTTTAATAATAAGACAGGCAGCGCTAAAACATAGCCTGAAAATGAGAACGTAATGCCTGCAAATCCAGCTAATAATAAAAAACTATACACTTGAATGATTGAAACTAAGGTACCTGCCATCAATTTTGAAAACAAAAGCCAACAGCGTGGAATTGGGCTGGTTAAAAGCAAACGCATGGATCCCATTTCCCTGTCATATACCAAGCTTAGCGAAGATTGCATTGCGTTAAATAACTGCACCATCCCGCATAAGCCCGGAACGATATAAACCTCATACGTAATATATGTTTCATAAGGCGGCGTAATTGATAACCCTAGTGCTGCACGAAAACCTGCAGCAAACACAATCAGCCAGATTATTGGCCTTACTAGAGAAGCAATGAAACGCGCTTTTTGTGATATGAAACGCAAGGCTTCTCTTTTGATAATGGCGATTGCGCCAATCATAAGATATTTCATATCGTTCGGCTTCCAGTTAGCGTGGCAAAGGTCTCTGCAAGCGTTTTATCACCTATTAATTCTTTGCATAAACCATCCTTGATTATTTTTCCCTGATGCAAAATCAATAGTTGATCATCCAGCATAACCTCATCAACCAGGTGTGTTGCCCATAAAACAATAGTATCGCGTTCCTTAGTAATTTTGTGGGCATAAGAAGTAATCATATGCCTAGTTTCTGCATCCAGCCCAACGGTAGCTTCATCGAGTAAAAGTATGTTGGGTTGATGTAATAAGGCGCGCGCGATTTCCATGCGGCGGCGATGCCCCCCGTTTAGGGAGCGAACCTTTTCCCCTGCCCTATGCTGCATGCCTAATTGTTCTAGTGAAGTGTTAATAGCTTCTAATCCAGCTTTACCAGAAAGCCCATGCAAGGCCGCGGCATAATTTAAATTTTGCTGGACAGTTAAATCCATATCAAATGTGGGTTGTTGAAACACAATACCAATTTTTGCGAGTGCATCACTAGGGTTTTTAAGCAAGTCAACATCCATGATGTTAATATTGCCAGTGGATGGCGTAAACAGCCTCGTCAACAAAGCAAAAAGCGTAGATTTACCTGCTCCATTAGGTCCCAGTAATGCACAAAATGTTCCTTTAGAGATATTAAAACTCACATTATCAAGAGCTTTCTTATTGCCATAAGAATGCGATAATTCCTGAACATTTAACCCTTCATTCACTCGATAACAATCTCAACTGTTTGTAAATCACTTCCTGGAACCCCAAACCTATAGGTTCCTGGTTTAATTGCAAGAAAGCTAATCTCAACAGCTCCTGCTTCATCAAACTCTAGACTATCAACACCAAGCGGCCTTATTTCAATACCTTCAATAACAATTTCATCAATCCAGATTGCACGAAAGAATTCTGCACCAGCAAGTGCAAGTTCCTGACTACCATCCGCTGTAATTTCAAGTTCATAATACTTACCCGACTCAAGTTTGATTTGCTTATTATTTAAAAGTGGCTCACCCGATGAAAGTATCAGACCAGGAATTTTACCCCGGTTTTTCTTGGACAAAACACCTGCTTGTCCAAAGTTTTCATCATGCGCAAGTGTGCCCAATGTCATACTTACAAAAATCATGATTGCTGAAAGTAAAATTCTCATCTGTTATCCTTTTGTGGGTCTAAAGGCTGCTCCCCATGGGAACCTACCAACTTTGACTGATTTTGTTGCTTTCAAACTATTCACATCAATAATCGTAACATCGCCTGAAACACCATTTGTTGTAAAAAGCTTTGAGTGGTCTTCATTAAATGCCATGTGCCAAACACGGCGACCGACAAGGATATAATCAAGCACCTTATAATTGGCAGGGTCTACAACAGCTATATGGTTTGATGGTCCCAAGGCTACAAAAACATATTTACCATTCTTGGTTTTTTCAAAGCCTACTGGTTGGATTTTATCTTTATGGATACCTTGTATCTCAAAACCAATCTTGGCTTTTTCTTGTTTAGTTTGTGTATCAAAAATACTAATGGTACCACCAATTTCTGCACTAACCCAAAGTTCTTTACCGTCTGCAGTAAACTCGGCATGACGTGGGCGTTGGTCAACCAATGAGTTAGCAATTATTTTGTGTGTTTCAACATCAATCCAATGTGCCATATTTGTTGTTTCAGAGGTTGTAATAACCGTTTTTCCATCTGGGGAAACAGCCATGCCTTCGGGTTCTATGCCTACATCAATTTGCGCCACAACCTTGCGAGATTCTACATCAACAACCGTGGTAATCGCGTCATCTTCATTTGCGATATAAAGAAACTTGTTGTTTGGGTGCAGTATGAATTGTTCCGGGTCTTCACCAGAAGGCAACTCGTGCAATACCTTGCCTGTTTCAGGATCTATCACTTGCACCGTATCGCTATCAGAGGCGCATACAAAAACAACAGAATAATCATGGGCAAAAGTAATACCACGCGGACGCTCACCAACCTCTATGGTTCGAATAACCTTTTCGCTCTCAACATCAATTACGCTTATTGTATCGTCTTTTTCATTGGTCACCCATATCTCATCTGCCAACACCGAAGTTGACAGAAGAGTAAATGTTAGCAGGGTTATTAATCGCATGTCTTGTTAGCCTTTTATTGTCTGAATGCCGAACAAGAAGATTCTTGTTTATCCAAGCCCAGTGTATCAAGTTCGTTTCTTTGATGAAAGAAACCTTCAATAGGTGCCATTGCGACAACTGCTCTTGAATGAGACAGTGGAATTGGCTGACGCATTTGACCATTCCATTTTCTAAATGTCAGGGGTCTGCCCTTAAAGCCTCCAAGAGCGAATGCGTCTGACAAGATATAGTCTTTGATCGTTTGAAAATCTGAAGAACTTGTTCTCGTAACAGCTTCACCAATGGTACGCACGGCTGCCCAAGAAGCATAATCAATTGAACGCATAGCCCTTTTGTGAGATTTGGAAAACCGACTTTGCAGTTGTGCAGCGCCATGTTGCTCGACAGAAGCACTCCAGGCTGAGGGCACGATTCCTTCTGTGCCAGCCGCGGGTCTTGGTATCCAAGTATTGTAGAGTACGTACCTGCCAAAATCGCCTAATTCATCTGCCAGCAGCATCATATCATGTTCAGGCATATCTTGGGTGAAAAGGGGTACTTCCCTTGAAGCATTGCGCCGCATATCAGCATCAAAAGCCCATTCTTTAGTCGCGACAATTTCCAATCCAAATTTTTTTACCGAATTCTCCAACGCCTTTAGATATAATTTATCAACATCATGCGCACCATGGATAATTGCCCATTTATTCCAACGTTTCTTAAATGAGAATTGAGCTATCGCATCCGTCAACATTGATCGGGATGGTATTGTGTGCAGCAAATTAGCCCTACAGGCATCATTGCGCAATTCTGCGTCAGGAGCGCTAACATTGAATAAAAGTGCGTCTTTTGCCTCAGGCAGGTCGGCGATTTTTAATATTGTATCTTTACGCGCATGAATGAGTAGATATGGACTTGCCAATAACATTGTTTTTGCAGTGCTTAGAATTTCTTCTTCTGCAACAATCTGCTTCTCCAGCTTGTAATTGTGTCCCAGGAATTTACCTGTTGTCGCATTGTCCTCAATGCCAAGCTCAACTCCAGCCCGCCCATCATCTTCGGGTATTAGCTCAAGATTGGAAAGCACAGGCGGTCTTTGAACAATTTGTTCAAGATAGCCTATTTTTACATTTTCTTCTGCAGATGCATTTGTAAGTACGCCAACAAGTAAAATTAACAGATAAATTAAACGCACAAACATTCTATCCTCCCTAATACAAGATAAGCATAAAAACTACATTGTTTACAGCCACATTGGAACTCTTGTCGCACTGTGCTTAAGTACAGTTGCCTATGTCAGCACTATGGCTTAATTTTCAACAACATCATGGGAGGATGAAATGCGTTATAACAAATTTGCGCTATTATTTTTAAGTTTGGCAACAACAGGCATCATAACCGTTCCATTAGACAGAGTTAATGCCCATGGGGATGTTACACCTCAGGCAATTGATACGTCGGAACTCCCTGACCTTGGAGAAGAATGGCTGGAAGAAAATCCATGGCGCGATCCCTCAACGAAAGAATGGGCTACTGCTATTAAAATTGGCGCATCAGGTTACAATCAAAATTGCGCAAGATGTCATGGTTTGGAAGTTATCTCTGGAGGACTAGCGCCTGACCTTCGACATTTGGAAGCCAATATTGATGGAGACGAATGGTATCTTGAACGCTATCAAAACGGCTATACCCAAAATGGCAGCAATAAAATGCCTGCATTTGGCGAACTGTTGGGTCAAAAAGCTGCTTGGGCAATCCGTACCTACATTGAGACACGCCCGGCAGATGGTGCATTGGATGACCACACCAACCGATTAAAAGAGATTCGTGACACGCTAAAAGGGTTTGTTGAAAACGGTAAAAAAGCTGAAGAAATCTCTGCTGAAATCAATCCTCTCATTGCCGAGATGGATAAAATTGCAAAATCAGTAGAAACTGCTTCTGAAGCACCAATTGCAGATTCTGCTGCTTCGCGCGCTGTTTCGTTTTTGAGTAGTGATAAAATTGACTTACCAAAAGCTACAGAAGCCTTGACTGTTGGCCTATCCGCTGCACAATAAACCATGCGTTTTCTTATCAGCGTTATAATTGGTTTTTTTGCATTGGCACTTTGGGTGTTACCGATGCAAACTGCTTATATTCCCAAAGCATATGCACAATCGAACAATTGTGAAAATGTAAAATTTGGGTTTGGTCACTACCAAAAACCACAAAATACTGGTCGCGATATTCTTGGTAAAAGCCTTGATGATTTACAAGACCAAGGCTGGATGCGGTTTGCAGTTTATAGTGATTTCCCGCCTTATTCTTATAAAGAAAAAGGAAAGCTTATTGGCGTTGATATTGATCTGGCACATTTAATTGCAAAAGAGCTTGATGTTGAAGCCAGATTTTATGAGACTGCTGCAGGCGAAAATGTTGATGCTGATCTTCGAAACAATGTATGGAAAGGCGGTATTGTTGGTGGTGCCGTTTCCCATGTCATGATGCATATTCCATATAATCGTGAGATGATCTGCCGTAACGAACAAGTTGTTTTGGGTGGACATTATTACAATGAAACCATAGCAATCGCCTACTCCAAAAAAGATTATGAAGATGGCGGGCCAACGCCAGCTTTCTTCAGATTTGATGAAGTGGGGGTCGAAAATGACACTATTGCTGACTTCTACCTCTCTGGCTTGGCTGGTGGGCAGATAATACCTAAAATGAAGCGCTATAAAGACGTAAAAGGTGCTATGGCGGCACTTGAGGCTGGAGAAGTTAAAGCGGTTATGGGACCACTTGGTCAATTAGAGCATGGTTTGACTGATAAACTTGCAGTTCATTCACCACCCCTACCTGGTCTTGCTCTGGGAAAATGGACGCTTTCTGTAGCAACGAACTTTAGATGGCGGCCGTTAGGGTATGCAGTCGATGATGCAATTGTTGCAGCAATTAACGACGGGCGCATGGAAGCTATTTTTAATAAACATGGCCTTACATATACCAAACCAGATTGGTAAGATTATTCATTCAATATAATGAACACGTCCCGCTAAATCTTTTAAAACGACTTTTTCAATTATCCTATATTTGACTAACTTTTCTGCAAGCTTGGTATTATTAGCTAACGTCAAGGCGGTAGAATAACCATCTGCAAGTGTGGCATTATTTGCAATCACACTGACACTATCCCAATGGGCAATATGTCTTTTTCCATCAGGGTGAATAATGTGGCTTGTACCATCCAAGAACCGATACCCTGACGGTGAAGACGTAGCAATTGCCTGATTGTGCAAATTTACAACATCAAAAACCTCACCAGTAGAACTCGCAATACCGATTTTAGCTTGATCGTTTCCAATACTGTATTCGCCGATATTTACAAGCGCATGATAAAACCCAAGCCTATCCATTTCTTGTCTAACTTTGTCTGTTATGAACCCTTGGGCAATACCATTAAAAGTAAGAGCCATTCCTTTTCGTTTAAACTTAATCTGCGAGGGTAGCGATGTATCAACGCCTTTTATACCAACAAAAACTTGAGCCGCTTTTAAACTTTCGCTCATGGGGTATCCTTGTGCTTTTGCATAGGCTTCAAACAAAGGTTGTATGGTAGGATCAAACAGGCCATTGGTATTTTGATTTATCAACCTAGATATATTAATCAGATCGTAAATTGGTTTTCCTTGCTCTCTATCAAACTTTAAGATGCTGGTTTCATTCAACTTTGAAAGGCTTGATTTAGGGTCATAAATCGAAAATTGCTTTTCTTGATATTGAATAACTTCTAGCGCTTTATTAATCGCAGCTTGAGCGTCCTTTTTATTTCCATAAACCCTGATCGAAGCAGATGCACCCAGAACAATTCCGTTCCATATGGTTAGTTCACTTTTAGCCAAGCTAATTGCATTTGGCGCAAGCATGGCTGCACTTGTTGCGACTGATATTTTTAAAAATCTTCGTCTGGTAAAGCTTGTCATTTGGCGCCAGCCTTAACCAGTTGTGGAACAGGTTGGCCTATACCTGATGGCTTTAATTTCGTTCCTTTGGCAGCAAGAACCAAAGGTACACATTGATCTTCATCTTCGTGAATGGTTACGCATTCAAGGCATTGGAAACATTCATCATATCGTATTTCACCCGACTTTTTAATCGCATTATAATCGCAGCTAACTTTGCATAGCTGACATGGTGTGCCGCATTCTATGCGTCTTGGTATCCATTTTTGAACCCGAAACAGCCCCCCGATTGCCATCACCGCGCCCAGCGGACAAATATAGCGGCAAAAGCCTTTAAATACGAACATACTGAAAATCAACAATCCAACCGCATACGCAACGAAATACCATTCCCTTACGAAATACACGGTAACAGCCGTTTTAAACGGTTCAATTTCAATCAATCTATCATTTAATGCTGGCGCGAAGAATGCTGCATAAACCATTACGCCCAATATCAGATATTTTGTATAGCGCAGCCAATAATCCAACTTCTCGGGTACGCGAATAAGTTTAATGCCTATCACCTCGCCAAGTTTACTAGCAAATTCCTGCATGGCACCAAACGGACATAACCAACCACAAAACAATCCACGCCCCCAAAATACGAATGAGATAATTACCACTCCCCAAATCAAAAGTGAGAATGGGTCGTAAACCAGAAATTCCAAGCTTTGTCCTTCATATGCCCCGCGCAAAACGCCAAGGAACGTTGCAACAGACAATTGCCCCTGCCCCCACCAACCGACAAAGCCAATCATAAATGCAAGAATTGTAAAACGTATGGTCGTATAATTGGCCAAACCAGCAAACCAATTCATCCGAAAAGCCAGCAACCATGACAGGCCAAGAATGCCAATGGAAAGGGCTGCAATATCAGGTGCACGTTGTCCAATAGCTTGTTGCCATGCAGGCGCTGGCGCTTCAACTGTATCGGTTTTAAAAAAGCGCTTATCGGTTGCATGTTCTAAAGTGAAGTCACGAATTCCTATTTCTGGCTGAAAGACACCATGCTCCCTAATTGCCCTGACTGAGAGTTGCCATTTTTGAGTAGGATCAAACCCAAGCCTGCGATCTGTGCGCAATATCATGGCCACTTCACCCGGTACGCCATTTGCAAGTTCCACATCCAAATCTGCATCGCGAAGTGCTATCGGTAATTTATCCTGCTGTGCAAAGATCAAATCAGGGCTTGTATTGCGAATAAAATCTGGCCCAACTAAACCATGACGCCCAGCATCAATTACTAAAATCGGCTCATCATTGTCAGAAATTTCCTTGAAACGCTCAAGCTCTTCAAAACTCTCTTTGGATAAAACTGCCTTAGCAATTGAAGTTGGCCCTACATCAATTACCCACAAATCAAGATAAGGTTCTTTTGGATAATCAACGGCATCAGCGTCATCATCTTCCCATGTACTGCCTTTAAAGGACTCTTGAACTTGTGCATTTGTAACGAGCTTTCGTTTTGCAATACCTTGCTTAACCAAATCGTCCCAAGTTAGTTCTTCGTTGTAATCTGGATTTGGTCTTGTAGGCTGCCTTGCTGCAATGCCTGCCATCTTTTCACGCGCAATAGCAAAACTTGCTGCCAAAATTGTTTCATGCGCAATCCGTACGCTTGCAGTTGCCTTGGTTACACCATCCAAATATATAAGAGAACTGCCTGTACTTTTGCCCCCATAAGGCACACCTACGACTAGCGTATCTGTTATCGACAAGCCTCTATACTGCGTAACAAAACTATGGAACGGTGCCTGCCCCAAGCCTGAGACAAAAATAGGTTCATTGTGCGAGATAATCTCGGCATTAATAAATTTACCCTCGAGCGTCACTTGCACAAACAAATTAATCGCAGCGCCAGAAAACCCTGGCAATGGCGCTAAAGGTTCTGTTTCAAACCCATATCCTGCAACACGACTATCTAGGTTTATTAATTCCCAGACACCAGGTTGAATTTCTTCACCCAGATCATAAGGGGGCCTCAAATAGGAAAAAGCCTGCTCTCTGGAAAGAGTTTGTGCGTAAGCATCATTACTGGAAATAGAAAATTGCTGAATAACAATAATCAACAAAATCATAATAATGAGTTTTAATTTGATCCATAACATCAAAGCCATATACCATATTTTTCCACTCAAATTGATTGGTCAAGAACTTTATGGTGAGTAGGCACACTTTTGCTCTGCACTTTAGTACAATATTGGACAATAGTAGCAGGTTGTATTTTGAGTGTTTTACATTTACATCATCACGACTTATAAATAACCAGAATTTTTATGGATTATTTTTTTGCAAAACACAGATGATTTAACAAAACCATCCCTTTCTCAAGAACCACACAAGTCAGAACGAGATAAACGAGAAAAGGTTTTAGAAGTAGCGATTGGCCGCGAAGTTAAAAACTATCGTAAGCAACATAATATAACAGTGGCCGAGCTTGCCAAATCTACAGGGCTTTCGATAGGGATGCTGTCAAAAATTGAAAACGGCATGACCTCCCCCTCCCTTACCACATTACAGACACTTGCAAATGCATTGAGCGTACCTCTAACATCTTTCTTTAAAGGCTTTGAAGAAAGCCGTGAGGCTGTACATGTTAAAGCAGGCGAAGGTCTAGAAGCTGAGAGACGTGGGACACGTGCAGGACATCAGTATAATCTTCTTGGTCATATTGGGTCTAATACATCAGGTGTAATTGTTGAACCCTATTTGATTACGCTAACAGAAGAGTCAGATATTTTCCCAGACTTTCAACACGATGGGGTTGAGTTGCTTTACATTTTGGAAGGAGAAATTGAATACCGCCACGGGGACAAAACTTTCCACCTCCAACCAGGTGACAGTTTCTTCTTTGACGCTGACGCACCACATGGTCCCAAAAAGCATATTAAGCTTCCTGCAAGATATCTTTCAATTAT
>CALDZF010000163.1 GCA_937944165.1 uncultured Rhizobiaceae group bacterium
GATTGATTATGAATCTTTCTGGTTCAGTTGTCCATATCTTACAAATGTATTCATATGGTTTGCGTCCTTTTAGGGCCTTCAACCTACGCCCATAATTATATGCTTTTATGAAGTTGTTGAGGTGTGTTTTGGGCTGTTGATGATCATCGTAGTGGTAGCGTTTCACTGTTGCTTCCTTGATAGTTCTGTTCATTCGTTCAACTTGCCCATTTGTCCAAGGGTGCCTGTTTTGGGTAAACGCTAAGCTCAAGCACTTACAGACATCACATCAAGGTGTTTGCAGTATAATTGTCTTTAAAAACCACTTCAATTAAACATCTTGGTAGAGATCAAAAACTACCAAGGTGTTTACATGATGTTTTCTTTGAGAAAAATTAGCTTATTAAGCTTGTTTTTTTGCCTGCCTTTTAGTGGTGTTCAAATATCGCATGCCTGTGGCCCTGATACGGATTGTGTGATCGAGGGGGACAGGCACTATCGTATTCGCATGCCTGAAGGACATGATGGCAAGACTGAAGTTGGTGCGATTTTCTTCATGCATGGCTACCGCGGTACAGCAAAAGGCACGATGAAGAACAAGTCGCTTGCCAAGGCTGTTTCAGATCTTGGATTAGCATTGGTCGCACCGAAATCTGCTTATCAGGACTGGGCAATTCCAGGGGCACCTCAGGCGAAGGAACCAATTGAACTTGGATATTTTGACGCTGTCGTTGCAGATATAAAACAGAAATTTAACATCGATACATCGCGTATGATGGCGAGTGGTTTTTCTGCTGGTGGCATGATGACATGGAATTTGGCATGTGACCGAAGTGAATTATTTGCAGGTTATGCACCAATTGCAGGAACATTCTGGGAGCCAACGCCGCAAAATTGTAATACGTCAACGGCAAATATCATCCACACCCACGGTACAACGGACAAGATTGTACCACTGGCAGGAAGACCCATTGCTGACACAAAACAGGGCGATGTTTTCAAGGTTTTAGATATGTATTCAAAGAAGGGCGGCTTTGAAAACGCAAGAGCCTACAAGAATGCCAAGCTTGATTTTGAATGCAATGAGTTAAAAAACAATGCTAATCAGATACTCGAACTCTGCCTCCACCCGGGGGGGCATAGCATGAAGTCCGCTTATGTAACCAATGCCTGGAACAAATTCGTTGATTTGGGAATCATAAAATAATCAACCGAAAGGGCCTTTAAGTCCCATTTTCTCAATCAAGGTAATGTAAGTGTTGGAACTTTTTACCAGTTCCGCGCCTTTGCTTGAAATCAGCTTTTGGCGTTCATTATTGCTTGGTGCTTTACCAATTTCACTCCAAAGCTTTGAAATTGTATCCGCATGGTTGCAGATTGCAGAAAGCGTTATATCGTCCTCGATCGCTTTCATGAGTTTATTGAGGGTTACCTTTCCCACACCATTGACCGTAACGCCGCCTGCATCCGTATAGCCCTCTGGCAAATCGCCCTTGAGGTTCATAACTGATTTATAACGAATGCACTGGGTAATTTGGTCAACGGCTTGTTTGGCACCTTCAACGCGTGAGACATGTTCTGTGTCTGCTGCTGCATGGGGTAAAAGCTCCAATTTGCCCGCATGTTTTTTCTGAAGTGCTAAATAGGGAACCATCGGACCTGAAAGTTCGCCAGTATCTGCGTCTTTAAATAAGTCTGCATCGATTGCAGCATACCGTACCTTTCCTGATGAAAGGGCCGCATCCAAGGCATCTGTATTAACAACCTCGCCACGATCATAATTAATAATAATTGCGCCTTCGTTCATGGTATTGATAACACTTTCGTTCACAACAGAATCATTTTCAAACTTTCCTGTATCTGCATCAAAAGCCCCAAGCCCTGTATGGGGGGATAGAATATCAGCGCCATTTGCGGCTTTGTTAGGTGAGGTGGCATAGATAAACCCCTCAGATTCAATCCATTCTTTATGGTGCGGGCGGGCATAGACACGAACATTCATGCCAAAAGCTTTTGCAAGGCAAGCAACTTCACGACCAATATTACCAAAGCCAATGATGGCAATAGTCTTGCCTTCAATTTTTTCAGTTGGATATTCACAAAGGTTCTTACCCGTATCAAAATCACCTTCACAAACGCGCTTGTGCAATGTTTCAACGTCAATATCAGGCAAGACTTTCAACATGGCCTTGATCGCCATTTGTGCAGTGGCACGGCTGTTGAAACTCGGGGTGTTCATAAGGGGTGCAACGCCGCCAATGCCATTACCACCGCCCCAGGACTGTGCGCCCATATTACCAGTACCCGCACCAATACGTACACCGCCTTCAATAAACTGGGAGCCTTCTGGCAAAAACGTGGCTGCAACAATGGTTGCATCATATTGACCATCTTGAGTGATGGGTAGTAATTCTTCTTCACGACTTAGGTTTGGTTGGTAAAAATAATGAATTTTGCCTGCTTTTAGCTCTGTAATTTCATCCCAAATACCATCGTGAAAAATACCGCCAGTTTCTTCAATGTAAGATTTGACTTCTGAATGGTCAGGGTTTCCATTTTGATCGAATTTTAATCCGATTAAGTCTGCAATTAAGACTTTATAGGCTTTATCTGAATTTTTATTTTGTGAAATGGTCATACTGAATGGCTTCTGTAAAAAGATTGTTACAGTACGAAAACACTATTTATAAGGTTTGAAAAGCCTTATTTACGAAGCTTTGTCAGGAAATAATTCTTTTAGTTGCTGTTCAAGCCAGCCCTTTGCAATCCAGTGTCCGCCACCATGTACATCTAGTGTAACTGATTTACCAGAGGCGCAATTTTCCCATTCATAGCGTTTGAAATCTTGCGATGTGCTCCAGTTGGATGTTTTAGTCGCGTCAGCCTCGCAATCATTGATGCGTTGCCATAGCCTTACTGGACCGGTTTCTTCGCCATTTGGGCCAAAGGGGAAATCCATAACAGTATCTTTTAATCCATGAACATGCCGCACTTCGACAGGGCCTGTTTCGCAGTTTTCTGACTGGTCGTAAAAAGTGCCTGAAATGCCTAATAAAACACCAACTTGATTGCCTGCTTCGCATGAAAAACGCCAAGCCATGGAACTGCCCCATGAGTAGCCTGAAACAAGCAGGCGAGTGCGATCTATCGGGAAACGCTTTTCGACATCATCAAGCACTTTTTTGGCAAAATGAGTATCACGTGAGCCTGGGCGCCAGAAATCCCAAGACTTGCCAAGGCCATTAGGCGCTACAAGCAAAACACCAGCTTTACGAGTGACCCCACCAATGTGCTTATGATTTATTGGCACTGGACCTTGTCTGCCCCAGCCATGAAAGTGAATTAAAACAGGAAGCGTGGATTTGCCATCCCAATTATCCGGTGGAAGGACATGATAACCACGCTCATTTATCGGACAGATTGTATCACCCGTACAGCCATAATCCTGTGCATTTGAATGAAATGTAGAAGTTAGTTGCAGCATTCCAAGCGTTATAGCAAGTTTCAGGACTTTTTTCATTCAAGGTACTTTCTGTTAACTTGATAAATCATAGCCAGATTATTTAAAAACTTAACCCCTAAGCTTGTTTTATCACACGCTTGTGTTTGATTTTGTAAGCATATCTGCACGTCCGGCGATAACGCCAATCCATGCAGAAATAATCAAAATAAACGCACCAAACAAAAAGAACGCACCGGGAAAATAGATAGGAGCCAAGGGTGAGGTGAAATAAGAAAAGCTGGTTGTTGACATGGCAGGGCCTGCAATTGCCGCCAAACCTTGCACGCTGGTTAAAGCGCCTTGCAATAAGCCTTGTTTGTCATCCCCAACTTGGCGGGAGGCAATTGCTTGCAGGGCAGGTTGCGCACAGCCCCACCCGATGATGTAGGGAATGATCCCTACATAACCCAGGATGCCATATGTATTAAAAGCCAAGAGGATATACATAAGCGAACTTAGTAAAAAGCCACCAATAATTGTATTGATTTCACCAAAACGGGGAATAACTTTGCGCACCAGATAACCTTGAACAAAGACATACGAAGCGCCAACAATAGCTAAGGAAATTCCGGTTTCTTGTGAGTTCCAACCATATTGTAATTCGGAAAAAATTACCCAAAGCGCTTCCAAGCCACGTTGCATGGCACTAACCAGCATCAGAGCAATACCAAGCAGCATTAAAACCTTTGTAGATGTGAGTAGCTTTAGAGTACCAAATGGATTTGCACGTTTTAAGCTGGTGGTATCGCGTTTTTCTTCTGGCAAGGTTTCTTCCAGATAAAAATATCCAAAAATTGCATTTGCAAAAGAAAGTGCTGCTGCAAAATAAAACGGCAGGCGTAAATCATAAGTGCCTAAAAACCCGCCCAGTAAAGGGCCAATGATAAACCCCACACCAAAGGCGGCCCCGATCATGCCAAAAGCAGCCGCACGATCTTTGGAACTTGTCGTATCTGCGATATAGGCATTTGCGATTGATACAGTTGCACCAAAGATGCCCCCTAAAGCACGGCCAAACAACATCCAGCCAATTGTTGGTGCAAGTGCTAAAAAAATATTATCAAACCCAAGTGCAGTGAGCGCAACCAGCATTACCCGTCTTCTGCCATAACGGTCAGATAAGGCTCCCATAATTGGCGCAAATAAAAACTGCATCAATGAAAAGACAACAGCTGTTGCACCATAAATTGCGGCAGTCTTGGAGATTGTTCCACCAGTTAATTCGGCAACAAGGGAAGGTAATATCGGCCACACAAGCCCAGCACCCATCATATTTATCATAATGGTGATTAAAACGACGGTAAGGCTTTTGTTTATCAACGTAGATTAGCTATCTTTTTTGCCAGAAATTGGCGCAACGTAAGATAAATCCAGATCCCATGGGAAATAAATCCAAGTATCTTGTGATACTTCTGTGACATAAGTTTCTACAGTGGGTTTGCCAGAAGGCTTTGCGTATACTGTAGCAAAATGCGCTGAGGGTAACATTTCACGAACAGTTTTTGCCGTGGCACCTGTATCTGTTAAATCATCAATAACAAGAACGCCTTCACCACCGTTGGTATCATTTATAATATCTTGCGAAATGGTTTTTAAGATAACCATGTTACCTTGATCTTTATATTCATGATAAGAAGCAACGCATACTGTCTCAATATTACGCACACCTAGCTCACGTGCGATAATGGCAGCAGGAACAAGCCCACCACGTGTAATGGATATAATAACTTTCCATTCGCCTTTTTTATCACTGATATTGGAAAGTTTCCAGGCAAGTGCTTTACTATCACGATGAAATTGATCCCAGGAAACCGGGTAAGCTTTTGATGTAGGTTCTGACATTCTTTAGTCCCTATTAATATTTCTACGCCTTCAATAGGGGCAAATAAAAAGGAGCGCAACAATGTTGCGCCCAAGTTAAGTGAGAGGTATTAATTCTAATGTTATAATGGGACAATACTATGTGATGGTATTACTGTGTTTGTACCATTTTAAATGATTGATACGCTTACAGTCTTACGGCATATCTGATCTCATTCATTAAATCATCGAATAAACGATAAGCGGTATCACCTTCAAAATATAGTCCGCAACCAATTACCAAGAAGATTGTGCTTATTGTTATTGCGAATTGTGGTGATACACCGTCATTTTGGGTTTTTGAGAGATTGCTAATCATAATTTTGTCCTTAATGTCTAAGTGTTTGAAGAATATGCTATTAATTTACTGCTGAGCTTACGTCGGTCGCTACGCCATCATGCAAACCGCCTACGCCATCACCAAGTGTAATGATGGCTCCGATTGCAAGAATGCCTGCCATAGCGATGATTAAAGAATATTCGGTTGCTGTTGAGCCGCTTGTGTCTTTTAGAAATTTAATAAACATGACCATCTCCGTTTTGTTGAAAATAGTTATGCAACAGCCGTGCCAATTTACTTATGCGGCTAAGTAGTTTGGGTTTTATGGTTATTAAAATATTAAGGTTGGAAAAGGCTTATTACGCGCTTAAATCTGATAGCATTACTTTTATTTCTTGAATTGCATTATCAAGTATTGATTGGCTTCTACTTCTAACAACGATTTGTGTTGAATAAGATTGTCCATCAAATTTTGGATAAGAACCTATTGAAGTTTCTGGATATGTTTTTTGAATTTCGCCTAAGCGTTCACCAATAGTGCCTTCACCATGATTGCATTCTACAGCACTTGAAAGCACTCTTTGCCCACCTTCAAGTGTGGGTAGTAAGGCTGCTAGCATTGCTTGAAAAACGGATGGAACGCCAGCCATGACATGCACATTGCCGATTATAAACCCTGGCGCAATAGAAACGGAATTTGGAATTAGGTCAGCTGTATCGGGAATGCGAGCCATTCTTTGCCGTGCGCTTGTAAATTCTATATCGCGTGAAACATAATGATCGCCCAGCAGTTTCATTGCGTCTGGATTATGATCAATGGAGACATCAAAAGCTGCGGCAATTGCATCCGCTGTTATATCATCATGCGTCGGGCCAATGCCGCCAGATGTGAATATATAATCATAACGCTTTCGAAGTGAGTTTACTGCGGCGATAATATCTTCTTGTTCATCGGATACGATACGCACTTCTTTCAAGTCGATGCCTTGTAAGGTGAGGGCGCTTGCGAGATGGCCTATATTCTTATCACGTGTACGACCAGATAAAAGCTCATCACCAATTGCCAGCATGGCTGCTGTAACAATTTTTTTGGATTCGCTATCGTTCATGAAATTTACTCGCCGTTTTATGTACTTATGGATTAAGACCCTAACCACCTAAGCTTATAAAGAAAAGACGGCATTTCATAAATGAAGTGCCGTCTTAGAATTTGTCAGTTATAATATAGTTTAAGCTATGTCGTAACGATCCAAATTCATGACTTTATTCCATGCGGCAATAAAATCTGCTGTGAATTTATCTTTGGCATCATCCTGCGCATAAACTTCTGCAATTGAGCGTAGAATTGAATTTGAACCAAAAACCAGATCTGCTCGTGTGCCAGTGAACTTCACTTTACCTGATGAGCGATTACAACCTTCAAACATCTCTTCTGATGCATCGGTAGCTTTCCACTCTATGCCCATATCAAGAACATTAACGAAGAAATCATTGCTTAATATACCGGGCTTGTCAGTGAAAACACCATGTTTGGAACCAGCAGCATTTGCATCCAATGAACGAAGGCCACCTACAAGTACGGTCATTTCTGGCGCTGTAAGTGTAAGAAGTTGAGCCTTATCAACTAAAAGCGCTTCTGTTGAACGTGGGTCTTTGGTGTTTTTAAAATTACGGAAACCATCAAATTTTGGTTCCAGCACTTCAAAAGAGTCAATGTCTGTTTGTTCTTGTGAAGCATCGGTGCGTCCTTGAGTGAAGGGAACGTTAGCACCAGAAGCTTTTTCAATTGCAGCACAACCGCCTAAGACAATCATGTCGGCCAGCGAAACATTCAAGCCTGAGTCAGCACGGATACTGTCCAATTTAGCCACAACATCACCAACACCAGAAGATGTATTAATTTCCCAATCTTTTTGTGGCGCAAGATTGATGCGCGCACCATTAGCGCCACCACGAAGATCTGATCCACGGAATGTGGATGCCGAAGCCCAAGCTGTATTCACAAGTTGAGAGACAGAAAGGCCTGACGAAAGGATTTGTTCTTTCAAGGCAGCAATTTCTTTATCGCCAATCATGTCGTTTTCATGTGCAGGCACCGGATCTTGCCAGATTAGTTCTTCTGCAGGCACTTCGTCACCAAGATAACGAACCTTAGGCCCCATATCGCGGTGTGTCAGTTTATACCATGCACGTGCGTAAGCATCAGCAAATTCGTCTGGATTATCCAGAAAGTGCTGAGATACTTTTGCATATTCAGGATCCATCTTCATAGCCATGTCTGCAGTTGTCATCATTAACGGTTGCGTTTTTGACGGATCATGTGCTTGCGGCGCCTGCGGTGCATTGGATGCAGCAGTAGGTGTCCATTGAACGTGGCCTGAAGGACTTGTTGTTTGCTCCCATTCATTGCCTAGGAGAACTTCAAAATATTCCATGTTCCATTCATTTGGAGTTGGTGTCCAAGCACCTTCAAAGCCTGCTGTTGTCGTGTCATCGCCTTTGCCTGTGCCATGAGAGTTCATCCAGCCAAAGCCCATGTTGGCCATTGAAGCGCCTTCTGGCTCTACGCCAACATTTTCTTCAGGACCAGCACCATGGCCTTTACCAAATGTATGACCACCAGCTACAAGAGCAACAGTTTCATAATCATTCATAGCCATACGTCCAAACGTATCACGAATGTCGAAAGCTGATTTCAGTGGATCAGGATTACCATTAGGACCTTCAGGATTTACATAAATAAGACCCATTTCTACTGCAGCAAGAGGTGTCGCAAGCTCACGTTCGCCGCTGTATCGCTTGTCATCAAGCCATTCTGTTTCTGGTCCCCAGTAAATGTCTTCTTCTGGCTCGAATACGTCTGCACGACCGCCACCGAAACCAAATGTTTTGAAGCCACAAGTCTCCATGCCGACATTGCCAGCAAGGATCATCAAATCAGCCCAGGATATTTTATTGCCGTATTTTTGTTTGATTGGCCAAAGAAGACGGCGAGCCTTGTCAAGATTACCATTATCTGGCCAGCTATTGAGCGGAGCAAAACGCTGAGAACCAGAACGCGCACCACCGCGACCATCATAAGTGCGATACGTACCCGCAGAGTGCCAGGCCATGCGAACAAAAAGTCCTGCATAAGTACCATAATCTGCAGGCCACCAATCTTGGCTGTCTGTCATAAGATCAGCAAGATCTTTTTTTAGAGCCTTCAAATCCAGCTTAAGAAATTCATCTTTATAATTGAACGTTTCACCAAGTGGACCAACCTGTGGTGAATTCTGGTTCAAAACTTTCAGGTTTAGCTGTTCAGGCCACCAATGTTGAATAGCTGTACTACCCATTGCATTAGCTGCACCATGCATGACTGGGCATTTGCCTTGGCTCATATCGTTCATATTATACTCCATTTAAGGTTCGTAGAAGGGGATTTGAAGCATTTAAAACATTAGAAGTTTTATCGCTTCGCATAACTAATTAAAACGTAGCAAACATAATTCATTAGGTGAAGTTGTATTTTCTGATTGTTCCTATAAGAAATTCTTATGGAGAAAATAACCTTAAAACAGTTCAGATACTTTGAAGCGCTAGCAAAAGAAGGGCATTTTGGGCGTGCTGCAGACCTATGTTCAATTTCCCAACCGGCACTTTCGATGCAAATCAAGGAATTGGAAGATACTATTGGCTCAGAACTTTTTGAGCGTAGTGCGAAACAAGTACGTTTGACAGGCTTTGGTGAAAGTTTTGCGGTTCGTGTACGTGCAATTTTACGCAGTGTAGATGAACTGTCAGATTTTGCACTCGCTTCACAAAGTAGCTTCCTGTCCAAAATCAGGATTGGTATAATCCCAACCATTGCACCTTATTTATTGCCCAAGATTATAGGTAACCTGACCAATACACATCCTGACCTTGATATCCAAATTAGAGAGACACAAACAGAAAAACTTATTGAGGAGTTAGAAGAGGGGCGTTTGGATACAGCTATTGTCGCTTTGCCAATATCACAGTCTTCTTTGACTGAGGTTGATTTGTTTGATGAAGATTTTGTCCTTATCAGAAATATAGCAGATAAAGATAAGCCAGTGCCTGACCGTGAAACATTAAAAGAAATGCGGTTGCTTTTGCTTGAAGAGGGGCATTGTTTCAGAGATCAGGCTCTCTCGTTTTGTAACATGCGTTCTGGAATGCAAAAAGAAGGGCTTGAAGGCAGTTCGCTCGCAACCCTGGTTCAAATGGT
>CALDZF010000164.1 GCA_937944165.1 uncultured Rhizobiaceae group bacterium
TAAAATAGACCGTAATAGAGCCATTGATATTGATACCCACGAAGATTTTGAACTTGCTAAACTCTTGCATAAGCAAATTGTGAAAACCAGAAAATGACTAATCTGGCGCGTAATACCTGCTTGCTTGGTTTCAGTAAAGCAGCCAAAACAATTTTTAAAAAAGCCTATTCCTTGGCAAATAACTGCGTCTCACGCCTATTTTTCGCCAAAACTTGTCCCAAGCATTGCAACCAAATTAACAGTTTCTGGGCCTAGTTGTTATTCCAACCAAGTATCAGCCTGATCTAACTCTAAAAACTGGCTTTAATTTATCAGACAACAACCCTCGGATAACTTTGGAAATTTCCACTGCATTTTTATTGGGATCATAATCTTCAAAAATTTTAGCATAATGGCGTTCAATAACACCGTCATGCCCTGCATCAATCAAGGCGCCAGCTATTTTTTCAAGTTTAGCATGGTCAATTTCAGTTTTTTCAAGATCGGAGTATTTTAGTTTATCAGACCATTTTAAAACACCTGGGAAGTTAGAATACCAAGTATTGCCAAAGACAATCGCTTTCTTGCCTTTTCTTATCGCCTCCCAGCCAACAGTACCCGTTATCGTTGCCACAGCTTCACAATGCGCAATTAGCGTATTTGTGTTTGCGTAAGAAGGCATGATAACTACATTCGGTATGCGTTTAAGTCGATGAAAAAATAAAGGGCCTCTTGAATAAGCACCTTGCTTTGGATTTTCCTTAACATAGATATTAACATCATCCGGCAAGATTGATGAGAGCTCTTCTATAGCCAGTAGCTGATCACGATATTTCCCCCCCAAGGAAGAAGTCGTCATCTCAGGCTGTAGCTGCAAAGCAAAATAAATATACTTTTGCTCTATATCTATTTGCTGATCTTCAAACTCGGCTAAATACTCAAAATACGCCATTTCATTTTCATGAAAAAACCTTGAAAACGGATCACGCCAAGAGGGAAAAGTTGAATAAATCTTTCTAACCCGCTTAAAAGTTTTTATAATTTTCAAGGGGCTTAGTAGCATGCTTGGCTTTTTAAGCAGAATATAAATCCATATGTTCAGCCAGCCACGCATCGACAACTTACCCTTTTTATCAGTTGCTTGCCCAACATCTTTCATATAAAAAAGTTCAAGGTTTTCTGACTTATCAATCTTTAAAGGCTTTGCTTTCGAAGCGCCCAATTTAAACGCCCCGTAGTGCTCAACTTTCTCCATGGAAAAGTATTTTCCTGGAAAAATTGACTGTGTTAGTATCGTTGTTTTAATATCAATCGCTCTGCATATATCATAAATCACAGTATCAGAAACCAGATGAGGCACGTTGAAGAAAAGTGCGTGTGTTATCTTTTCTTCTTTTATTTGCTGTGCAAGCACATCGCTTAATATATAAAAGTAATCCAAATAATCCTGTAAGTTCTTTAAATTGTGTGAGCGATAACGGTATCCATCTGAATATCTGAAAAGCTGATCAACTGTACGCTCCATACTTTCTCTAAAGTGGGGTGATGCCAATAGTTCATAATTCTCGCCAGCATAAGAGCGTTGGCGCATAGCGTGTCCTCGCAGACCTTTTCGGGTATCCATACGAGAGAGTGATGAGGCTTTAAAGTCAGCCATTTCATTGCCATAATGCAAACGCAAGTCTACATCATCATACTTTTCTACTAACGCCTCCAAGATACGGTCTGTATTATTAGCAGTGGAAACACATAACAGGCGAACGGTCATAGTGGCATCCAATCGCGTTCGTGGCTATCAAGCCATAATTCGCGCAACCACTTTGCAGGCTTGGTTTTATACCTTAACTTTGAACCCGCACCCACAATTGCCTCTTCCATCTTTGGGTCCCCATGAAAACACATGACACGGCAAGTTTTAGGTAAATGTGGTTCTATAAAAAAATTAAGAGGCATTAAAGGAATACCTTGGCGCTTAAAAGAACAAACCCAACCATCCGGGAAATATTCAAGCTGCTTATACTTATGTGCAGTCAGTGAAATATAACGCTGCTCGCCTTTAAAGGCGACTGCAATGTCTATATCGTCTTCAAATTCTGTGTATAAAAAATCATGTTTACCTGGATCAAACCTGTAAACCGAACCATGCCCTCCTACACGGCGGCGGCGGCGCTCAAGCCAATCACGTCCCATGCAAATTTTACCAGGCGCGTGTTCAAAGAAACCTTCCATTGACCCTGACACAACAACATCCAGATCCATAACCAATGTAGGCCCTTCAAGCCCAACAACATCAGGTTTCATCATAGTAACTTTTCGCCAAGCACCTCTACGTTTGCCCGTAGTCATTGCTTTAACCATTTTCTCTTCAAACGGCACAACAGGAAGCGGATGAATTTCAACTTCATCACGAATACCACCAGCATCATCCGTAAAACAAACAAATCTAAACGGTCTTTTCATATTACGCTTAACCCCTGCATAAAGACGATTAACATAATAAGGAGGAAACTTATTACCCCATTTAATACAAACTATATTAGCAATACTCATAATGGGTAGGTCTCTGTAGGCAGGTAAAATCAAGTGTTTCGTAACACCAAAATTTGGTTACTGCAAACAATCACAATGCCAGCGTACAATATTAAAGTTTCATAACTTGAAGCCATAAACTGCCCTCAAAAATTAATATGGCATTTACCAAACTCATAATAAATTCAACAATAGCAATAAAATTGACCTAGCGTTAATCAACAACATCTATAAATCTTCACTCGCGTTAGCATGTGTGGATGGACATAGTAGTGAATAAATTTTCCTTTAAAGGTTTTCGAAAAGCCATAATAGATTTCTTTGATTATCAAAAATCAAATGAAACGCAGTTTGATGAAAACGAGTTGCGTAATATTCGCAAATTACAGGTAAAATCAGTTTATTCACTGACAACTGCCATGATGGTCGGCAATATAATTTTTGCTACCATGCTAACAACAAATCTACTTGGTAAAGGCATGTTTTATGACGGAATTGCTTTAACTTGGTGTTTTGTCTTATGTAGCCTTTCAATATTTACGCTTTACAAAAGCAAACAACGAAAAAAATCCAAAAAAGAATTTTCAGGTTCTGAACGCTCAGTAAAAAACATCATAGTCTCGTCAGCTTTACTTTCAATATTATGGTGCATGCCAGTTGTAGTATTTTACGGGCTAACAGATGGAATTGACCGCGGTGTTATGACTGCAATTATGGCTGGTATTTTATCTGCTGGCGCTGCTTCATTGGCCAGAGTGCCAAAAGCAGCTACGCTTTGGTTGCTAATTGCCGGTACAATTCACTTTTTCATTGCAACCACGGCAGGTTTTGTTACTGGGCAATTGGCAGATTTCACTATCGGTCTATTTTCTATTTTTGCTACTTTTGGGCTATTGGCTACTGTTAAGGAGCGCTCAGAGTCTTTCACCAAAGCTTTCATTGATACACAAAGCATCAAGGAAAAAAGCGAAGTTATTGACTTATTACTGAAGGACTATGAAAGCCAGGCAACAGAATGGCTATGGCAGACCGACGAAAACGGTATACTAACGCGCGCGCCCAGGCAAGTTCTGGAAATGCTCGGTATTGATAAAGAGCGATTAAAAATAAATACGAGCGCGCAATTAGCCAGAGAGTTTGCAACCGAAGATTGCGCTGAAAATGTTAACAGACTTATGGACAGTCTTTCTCAAAAAGAAGAATTCCATGATATTACAATCAGCATAAAAGACGCTAAAGATGGTTCAACTCGTTGGATAATGACAAGAGGCAAACCGCAGTATGATGGTGACAAATTTACTGGATATAGAGGCATATGTGCGGATGCAACTGCAGCCATGGAAGCCGAGCAAAACATCCTTTATCTAGCACAAAACGACTCCCTCACAAGTCTTGCAAATCGCTCTACATTCAACGAAACACTGACACGTTGGAACACGGCTAATCGTGAATTTAGCATCATTATGATAGATCTTGACCACTTCAAAGCAGTCAACGACAACCTTGGTCATGCTGCAGGTGACAGTATTTTAATAGCAGTTAGCGAACGCTTAAAAGACGCTTTGAAAAAAGTTGGTTTAGCTAGGGCTGACGATGCAATCATTTCAAGGTTCGGAGGCGATGAGTTTGCAATAGCAATCGTTAAAGACCGCCGTGGTGAAGAAAAAGATATTGAAGCTATTAGCGAAAAAATATCACAAACTATAGTCCAATCAATGTCTGAGACCTTTATGTTTGAAGGAAAAGAAATAAACATAGGCGCTTCAGTAGGTTATGTTGTTGCACCAGAAGATGGTACAGAACTAAGCAAACTGATGAACCGTGCAGACATGGCTTTATATCGCGCTAAAGCAAATGGTAAATCTACTCACCATCGCTTTAATTTCTTAATGGATGAAGAAAGCCGTTCTGCGAAGGTTTTGGAGTTAGACGTCCGTAATGCCCTTAAAAACGGTCAATTTAGAATAGCTTACCAACCAATTGTCTCTATGGATGTTGGCACTGATAAAAAGCAAATATCTAAAAAAGTAGGCATGGAAGCTCTTCTTAGATGGGATCACCCCGTTAAAGGTAGTATCGGACCTGATGTATTTATACCGATAGCTGAAGAAACTGGTAGTATTATAACCATTGGAGAGTGGGTACTTAAACAAGCATGCCTTGAAGCAGCCAGTTGGGATGACACTTCTACTATTGCAGTCAATGTTTCAGTTAAGCAGATTACGTCATCAAATTTCATTCATACAGTGTTAGGCGCATTGGCACTTTCAGGCCTTCCGGCTAATAGACTTGAAATAGAGATGACTGAAAGTGTTTTAATTACCGACCCTGAATTAACAATTGCTACCATTCGTCAACTACGCAAACTTGGTGTTCGCGTATCATTGGATGATTTTGGAACAGGTTATTCGTCTTTATCTTACATTGCTGATTTTGATGTAGACAGAATTAAAATTGATAAATCATTCATCGACAAGTTAGGCGATGAAACTGCAAATGCAGCCCCTGTAATACAAGCAATTACTAATCTTGCATCATCTTTGGGACTTGTAACAGTTGGCGAAGGCATTGAAACGATAGAACAAGCAGAATTACTCAAAGAGCTAGGATGTGACCATTTACAAGGATATTATTTTGGCAGACCAGAGATTGTAGAAAACCGCGAAGGTAGTTTGAAAAAGCCTATCAAATTCAAATCAAAGGCAAAAAACAATCCAAAGTCTAAAGCACAGAAACCTGATATCAAAAAACTAGGTTAAGCCTCATCAGACTATAGAGCAAAACGCTTTTCCAAGTTAAGGGAAAGCGTTTTTATTTATTAAATCCTTTCAAACCTGTGTGTCTGGCATTCTTAGCCCTTGTAATCTCCCCTACCCAATTGTTATCTATTATTCGAAATGGATAACGGTTGAGAACATGTCTACACATCATACAAAAATGCTTATTATTGGTTCTGGTCCTGCTGGCTATACAGCAGCAATTTATGGAGCACGTGCAATGCTTGAGCCAACATTGGTAGCTGGCCTTGAACAAGGCGGTCAATTAATGATTACCACTGAGGTTGAAAATTATCCAGGCTATGCAGAAGCCGTTCAAGGCCCATGGATGATGGAGCAAATGCTTGAGCAAGCAAAAAACGTTGGCACAAATATCATCAATGATCACATCATGGAAGTTGATCTGGATGTACGCCCTTTCAAGGCTGTTGGCGACAGCGGCACGATTTATACCGCAGATACAGTTGTTATATGTACAGGTGCAAAAGCCAAATGGCTTGGCCTTCCATCAGAAGACAAATTCATGGGCTTTGGCGTTTCCGCATGTGCAACCTGCGATGGTTTCTTCTATCGCGGCAAAGAAGTAGTAGTTGTTGGCGGTGGCAATACCGCCATTGAAGAGGCGTTATACCTTTCAAATCTTGCCTCTAAAGTAACAATCCTTCACCGCCGCGATGAATTCCGCGCGGAGCGTATTTTGCAGGAACGCGTTTTCAAAAAAGAGAATATTGAAATACTATGGGATAGTGAACTTGCAGAAATTACAGGCGAACAGAGCATTCCACCTTCAGTAACTGGTGTCAAAATCAAGAACCGCAACACTGGCGAAATCATAGACCACAAGACAGACGGTGTTTTCATAGCGATTGGCCACGCGCCACAAACAGAATTGTTTGAAGGAAAACTAAAAAAGAAAGACTCAGGCTATCTTTGGACCGCCCCAGACTCAACTTCTACCGAAATTAAAGGTGTTTACGCTGCAGGCGACATCACAGACGATATTTATCGCCAAGCAGTAACAGCGGCAGGCATGGGTTGTATGGCAGCACTGGAGGCAGAGAAATACCTTGCGGAAATGGAAAACGTAAGCGAAGCTGCAGAGTAATTAAATTTGCAAGCCATGATACGGGAGGAGTGAATGGACTGGGATAAGCTGCGGATATTTCATGCGGTAGCAGAAGCTGGCAGTTTCACCCATGCAGCGGATAAACTGAATTTAAGCCAATCTGCAATATCCAGACAGGTAAGCAGCTTGGAGGGCGATTTAAAAGTACCCCTCTTCCACCGCCATGCCCGCGGCCTTGTGATGACAGATCAAGGCGAGACACTGTATGCAACTGCGCATGATGTGTTGTTAAAGCTTGATGCTGTTCAATCAAAGCTAACAGATTCAACCGAAAGACCTGAAGGCAATCTTAAAGTAACAACAACCGTAGGCTTAGGCACTGGTTGGCTTACGACACGTATCCACGAGTTTATAAACCTTTATCCAGATGTTCATTTAGAGGTTATTCTGGCCGATGAAGAGTTGGATTTAGTAACTAGAGAGGCTGATTGTGCGATACGCTTACGCCAGCCTAAAAACCCTGATCTAATCCAGCGCAAATTGTTTACCGTGCATCTTCATGTTTATGCTGCACCCAGTTATATCAAAAAATATGGACAGCCTTCCAGCTTATCGGACTTAAAAGAGCATCGTCTGATTGCTTATGGCGATAACGCACCCAATTATCTTTCTGACATGAACTGGCTACTCCATGCTGGAATGGAAGGTAACAAAAAACGAGAAGCTACTTTTCAGGTAAATAATCTACGCGCTTTACGCCGTGTTTGTGAAGAAGGTGGAGGCATTGCAGTTTTACCCGACTACATCGTGGAAGATCGCCACGCACTTGTACAATTAATGGGTGATGTTGAAGAAGTACCAGAATTTGACACCTACTTTTGTTACCCGGCAGAAATGCGCTCATCAGCTAAATTAAAAGCCTTCCGCGACTTCCTGATTTCAAAAGCACGACACTGGAAGTATTAAGTTTCATGCGTACTATTTCGTTCAAACAAGCCGATCCACATCTTAATTGGACAGATATTGCAAATGCCATTCATGATGGTCATCAATTGCCAAAAGCGCATATTGGTGATCTTTTGCTTCAAGAAGCGCCCAATGCACTTTTAAGTCGAGGCGCATGGATTAAAGGCTTGGGCATGGCCATGAAATCCATGAGTGTTTTTCCTGAAAACAAAACCCTGCCATCCATTCAAGGGGGGGTCTTGGTATTTGATGATAGTGATGGAAGTTTGAAAGCTGTCATTGATGGTATTCTTGTGACCAAATGGAAAACTGCTGGCGATTCTGTTTTGGGTGCTCGTTTGCTTGCGAACCCGAATCCCAAAACTCATTTAATAGTTGGCGCTGGTACGGTAGCAGCAAGCATTATAGAAGCTTATCATGAAATTTTTCCCTCAATAGAACGCTTTGTTATTTACAATCGCACAGAGGAAAAAGCACATAAACTTGCTAAACAACTAAGCAGCAAAATAGCTAACATTGAAGTTAGTAACAATTTGGAAACTGCATGTGGTGATACGGATATTATCACAAGTGCGACCATGACGATTGATCCAATTATCAAAGGCGATTGGATTAAATCAGGAACGCATATTGATTTAATCGGCGCCTTTAAACCGAACATGCGTGAAGCTGACAATGTGCTTTTGAAAAGAGCTGAAATCTTTGTCGATAGTCGCGAAACCACCATAGGCCATATTGGTGAAATTCAGATCCCATTAGATGCAGGCACCATAAAGGAAACTGATATTCTTGGCAGTTTTTATGAGCTTTGCACAGGCCAAATCAAACGCAGTAGCAGTAATGCTATAACCTTATTCAAGAATGGCGGCGGTGCTCATCTGGATTTAATGACGAGCTTGGAAATTTACCGCAAGCTTGAGAAGTAAACAGAGTATTAATCTTGCTCTCATTACCGTGATATAAATACAACACGCGCGTATGTATTGAGTCTATTTAGGCATAATAAGCTTATTTTTCATTAAACTGTATTGTTTTGAAACATATCGGAAGCAAATATCAAAGTTACAGATTGTGATTCGTTTGTTATTCTCCTCCCGACAAGCGGAAAGCATCTGTTACCCTCTTGGAGGCAACGAGTGATACAACCTTCATGAAGATACTTTGCCGGGCTGCGTATTATGCCCGGCTTTTTTTTCAAAACTTATCTGTAAAGCGATTCGTTCTGCAAATCCTTGTAGAGATGTGCAACTTGTTCGCCGTAGCCATTAAACAATAATGTCGGAATACGCACACCTGATTCAAGGTCGCGTTCCGTTGCTTGCGTCCAACGAGGATGATCTACTTCAGGATTAACATTTGCCCAGAAGCCATATTCTGCCGGACCAAGCTCTTCCCAGAAACTTACAGGACGCTCTTTTGTAAAACTGATTTTTTTAATCGATTTAATGTGCTTAAAACCGTATTTCCATGGCACAGCCAAACGAAGTGGCGCGCCCATTTGTTTTGGAACAGGTTTACCATAAGCACCTGTCACCATAAATGTCATTTCATTCATGGCTTCGGCCATTGAAAGGCCTTCAACATAAGGCCATGGATACCAAAATTGTTTTTGCCCTGGTGCTTGGTCTTTGTCTTCAAACGTTTCAAAGCGCACAAACTTTGCATCAGATGTTGGCTTTGCCACCTTGATTAACTCAGAAAGTTGGAACCCAGACCAAGGCACAGTCATTGACCAAGCTTCGACACAACGGTGGCGGTAAAGGCGCTCTTCCAATGGCATTTTCTTTAAAAGATCATCAATCCCAATTGTCATAGGCGCTTCAACTTCGCCATCAATTGCAATTTCCCAAGGGCGTATTTTCAAAGCTTGGGCTGCTTCATGAATTTGTTTATGGGAGCCAAATTCATAAAAGTTATTGTACGTAAGGTTTAGTTTTTCAGGTGTGATACCTCTGTTAGGGTCAATCTTGTATTTTTCATTTCTGGTAACAGGATAAAGCCCACTACTTGGATCTTCTGCCGCATGCGCCCTATGGCTAGCAAATGTCATACCGGAAGCCGCTAAAAGTCCCCCCATACCTAAACCTTTGACAAGCTCTCTTCTGTTTAAGAATACAGACTCTGAAGTTGCCTGTGATTCAGGTAGAATCCATGAAGGTTTAATAAAATTACGTTTGCCCATAGTTTTCGCCTCAAATGAATGAATTATGAGAGAAATATGAGCCACAATGGTTAAAATGCAACAAACTTAACCTCACAATAACGTTAGGTTAAATTATGTTTCTTACAAACACTAAAGCTTAAAGCTTGGAAATGCCCGTTGAAGAGACTGCGTTAATTTCATCTTCTGACGCACAAAGGTTTGATTGCTCAGCACGTAAAGAAGTCGCCGGACGCGGTACATCAAGATTACCACACTGCGTAACACTGGTTAAGTTACGCGGAATACGCACATTAACGCTAGACTGGCGGTCACGCTCGATGAGTGTATTTGCATTGCTACCGAAGGCATAACGAATACCACCGAAGCCGCCCACATAATCGTCTTCGCCTGCTTCAATCTCACCAAAAACACTAATACCGTCAAACCCTTGATCTGTTAACAAATGCTCAAAAGATATATTGCCAACATTGCCACGCGACGTTAGCCGATGGCCTATTGAAACTCTAAAATCATCGGTCGCGTAATATGAAATATCAACTTCATCAATGAACTCTGATTCGAAATGTTGGCCAAACTGGAAACCAAGAAGCGCATCAATTGACCAACGGTCATGATATGAAGAAAGTTCAACCCCTACACGCCCACCATGTTCAGGGTTTGTATATGCCCAATCGCCATAAATACCAATCAGGCCTTTTTCGTTTCGATAAAACAAATGCAAGCCACCAGCAGCACTTGTAAAATCGCCATCATAAATACCAACCGCGCCATCAAGTTGAGCGCCAAAATTTGCAAATCCAGGAAAAGGCGTCGCTACAGAGGCTACAAACATAGCGTTTGAGGCAGTTCCAAGCACATTACGTTGATAAGCACCACCAAGCACACTCAGTTCAAAATTAACCGCATCAACAGCTGCCGCAGGCTGGGATGGAGCAGGTTGCTTAGCAACAGGCGTTGGGTCAAGTAAAAAATCGGCCGCATTTGCAGAACCTGCAACACATAAAAGACCAACCGCAAATGAAGCCGCTTTATAAAATTTAGTCAATGTAACCTACCTGATTGCATAAAAGCTTTTGTTGTTATTGCGCATTTTTTGATTGATGCAAGTTCTAACACATAATAACTGTTAATTTCCCATTAATTATGGTTAACGTGAGTTTTTCTCACAGCAGTGTCATTTTTGCAATAATGATAAGGAAAAGTTATGTCTATTATCAACTCATTACAGAATACTTCCCACGTTTCACAAAATAAAAACCACCAAGAAAACTCAGCGGGTTTTATAATTTCAATCAAGTAGTATTACTTCAAGCTGGCACAAAACTTCTGAATACGCTCGCAAGCTGCTGTTAAGGCTTCAGTTGAAGTTGCATAAGAAATTCGGAAATTTGGTCCAAGACCAAATGCGGAACCGTGAACCACCGCAACACCTTCTTGCTCCAGCAATGCTGTTACGAAGTCTTCATCCGTCTCAAGCACCTTGCCCGACTCAGTTGTTTTACCAAGTAGCTCTTTACACGATGGATAGACATAAAAAGCACCTTCGGGCTTTGGACAATCAATGCCCGTTGCCTGATTGAGCATGGATACCACCAAATCTCTGCGCGCTTCAAACTCTTTACGGCGCTCACCAATAAAATCCTGCGGACCATTGAGCGCTTCAATACCCGCCCATTGTGTGATGGAACATGTGCCTGATGTGGATTGGCCTTGCACAAGGTTCATCGCCTTGATGAGTTCTGGCGGCCCCGCACAATACCCAAGACGCCAGCCAGTCATTGCATAGGCTTTTGAAACACCGTTCATCGTAAGCGTACGGTCATAAAGTCCAGGCTCAACTTGCGCAGGTGTTACGAATTCAAAGTCACCGTAGCAAAGGTGCTCATACATATCATCGGTCAAAACCCAAATATCTGGGTATTTAATCAACACATCTGTAAGCGCTTTTAACTCATCACGGCTATAAGCCGCACCTGACGGATTAGACGGAGAATTAAACAGAAACCACTTGGTTTTTGACGTAATAGCAGCTTCCAACTGTTCGCCTGTGATTTTGAAGTTATTTTCAATCGTTGCTTCAACAAACACAGGTTCACCGCCATTAAGCAAAACCATATCAGGATAACTCACCCAATAAGGTGCAGGGATAATAACTTCATCACCTGGATCAAGGGTCGCTGCAAAAGCATTATATAAAACCTGCTTGCCGCCTGTTGTTGCAATTACCTGACTTGGCTCATAGTCTAGGTCGTTTTCGCGTTTGAACTTTGCACAAATCGCTTCACGCAATGGCAAAATGCCTGGCACATCCGTATATTTTGTTTCACCGCGCTTAATGGCATCCATCGCCGCCTGCTTGATATTGTCTGGCGTGTCAAAGTCAGGTTCCCCTGCTCCAAGGCCGATAACATCCACGCCTTGCCCTTTCAATTCACGAGCCTTTTGTGAAACCGCAATCGTTGCAGATGGTTTCACACGAGAAAGACCTTTGGCGACAATGCCCATAATTAAACTCCGATATAAAAATGAAAACTTGGCCGAAACCTATACAAAAAAACTTCTATTCTGTGATGTCATCCAAATCAAGTGCTGGACGTTTAATTGGTACAGGAATCGGCGCTTGATATTGCCCACCCCGCGTATGCTTATAGCCTCGCGGGTTGGGGCCAGTTGCACCGCCTAAATTAATCCTAACATCAGCGCGTGAATTACTCACTGGCACCAGATAAAGTTTAGATTGCGCCCTCAAAGATAAGACTTTGTCTTTTGGCGCAGGTTCAACAACTTTATCTGCTTCAGTAACAATTATTTTTTCATTTTCAACAGATGCACTAACTGCAATTGCGCCACCTTTTACGGCAGGTCGTCTGGTTGGCGCTGGTGGTACAATCCAATCCAGAGTTGTTTTGGGAAAGCCTCCCTCTGGCACAATCAGCTTTGTATCGATAGCATCAAAATCTTGCGGGCTAGGCGCATCAACTGGACGCAGAGCAGGACTACCATTTGCTGCATATTTTCTTGGGCAAACATCTTTTGTGATGTCATAGGGTTGTTTGGAATTAAAAGAAGTATCTTTAAATTCTGAGAAAACAGGCAAATCTTTTTGTTTATTTTCAAAACCCATATGGAGCAATTTAGCCGCTTTTACATTTCGTCTCAAACCCGATTTTTCCCCCAATACAATTGCAATCAAATGACGGTTTTTACGCTTTGTTCTTACAGCAACATTGTAACCGGAAGCACAGACGTAACCGGTTTTCATGCCATTTGTTCCATCAAACAAACGCAAAAGCCCATTATGATTTCTCAACCGCCTTCTGCCAAAGCGAATTGCAGGAATGTTAAAAAAATCTGCATATTGCGGAAACTCTTCGGTAAGTTGCAATGTCAGCAGAGCCATATCGCGTGCGCTTGTATATTGATTTTCATCGTGCAATCCGTGCGGATTGGTAAATTGGCTATCAATCATCCCAATTCTTCTGGCATGCGCATTCATCAAGGCTACAAATTGCTCTTCACTACCAGAGGCGGCCTCTGCAAGCGCTACTGAAATGTCATTGGCAGATTTTACCATGATAATTTTAAGGCCGGTTTCAATATTTAAAATCGTTCCTACTGGAAACCCCATTTTGGTAGGAGGCTGGCTGATTGCGGCTTCTGAAATTCTGACAGGCGACTTCATCGAAATACTTTGCAATTCAAGCGTTTTGAAAATCGTGTAAGCTGTCATTAATTTGGTTAAAGACGCAGGAGCCCACCTTGCAAAAGCCAATTCATGCGAAATAATTTCGCCAGAATTTACATCCAAAATCAAATGAGGGCTCTCAGGCGGTTTGCGCAAATCCTGCGAAAAGGCGGTGATTGTGGACATCACAATTAAGACAAGAACACCAACAGCAAATTTAAAGATTTTATTATATATCAATTTTAATCCAAGCCTATCTTAAGCCTTCACAGCTTATTCAATCTACAGCACTACACAAAAAGGTAAAGTCAAATTAGAGTGTTCTATTCAGAGTAAAAATACTTATAATTCAACACCTGTCTATAGGTAAATGCATCATATTACGAACATAATATTGCCCTGCTTTACACGCTTTCCCTTCAAAACAATGCCTTAAAATGTGTGATATTTAAACTTACCAAATCAATGCTTGTGTATTCATGGCATCACGCATTAAGGTTGGAAGGGCATAATTTGCGGCAACAACATCAAAACAAAAATGTATGGCTAACTGACTATGCCCGTCACACGGCATTAAAAGCAAGGCGTCAATATTTAATCGTAATTTCTACGATTATTTCATTAGCTTTTTTATCAGCCAGCGCCATATTATTACACGTAATAACAAATATTGGTCGCAACATTAGCTAATCAAAAGATAACCTGACTTATGTCTGGTTATGGGCGATAGGGGTAAAAACCAATCTGAGGCACTTACCCTTATCGCCTCTCCCATAAAACTTTAAATTGATTCAGAAATAATCTTCCGTGCAAGTTCAGGCTTGGCAATGTTGGCAATGACAACTTCATCACCCGACTTCAACTTCAACAAAATATCAGCTTGATCAAACAGTTTTGCTGACAGGCTTTTGTTTACAGAAACTTTATCAATTTTTGAAAAAGAAATTTCTAATGGTAGTTCTTTTGGCCAACCCAAGTGACAATAGATGCTATTGTCATTGATCTGTAAGCGAATCGTTTGAAACTTTAAAAAAGCATAGGCAGCCATCAATGGTACAAAAACGGCCATTATAATAATAAAAAGCCTGCCCAGATTATAATGGCTCATACCTAAGAAGGAAAGTAATATCCAGCACAAGGTATAGACAAGAAGAATGCTAATCGTTGGAATGAAAATAGACCAGTGCGGGTAAAAAAGTGGCACACCCTGATTTCGTGCTTCATACTTTTCAAGTATCAAACCAGAGTTAGTCTCAGCGTTGTTTTCCAACACAAAATCGGCATTTGTTTCCATCATCATTCGCCTTTATATAGTAGCAATGATTCTTAAACAATACGCTAAGGGTATAGTCATGCGCAAGTTTATTCAAGTTCTGAGCTTTTCATCGCTTTTCCTCCTATTAACAACGAATGTTTATAGCCAAGCAAAACAGCAAATTTTCAAGACTGAAAAAGCTACTATAAAAGTTGAGAAAATTGCCGTCGATCTCAAAAACCCTTGGGGAATGACAATGCTGCCTGATGGTACAATTCTTGTCACTGAGCGCCCAGGCACAATAAAATTAATTGATCCTAAAACACAAACAAAACAAAATGTAGATGGCGCACCAAAAGTATGGGCGCAAAGACAAGGCGGGCTACTGGATATAGCAGCAGATCCAAATTTTTCAGAAAACAAGACCGTTTATCTGACCTTTTCTGATCCTTCTTCAATACGTGGCGCAGGAACATCAGTAGCTTCTGCAACTTTTGAGATTATTCCAACGCCGCGCCTTACGAATTTGAAGAGTTTGTTTTCAATGAAAAACAAAACCAGTAGCGGCGTTCATTTTGGCTCTCGTATCGCGTTTGATAATAATGATAATATTTTTATAACAGTTGGTGACAGAGGCAAAAGCTCAAGAGCGCAAGATCCATTTGACACAGCAGGGAAAATATTACGCATTAAAAAAGATGGAAGTATTCCTTTAGACAACCCATATGCGGACGGCAAAAAGGCATTGCCAGAAATCTGGTCAATCGGCCACCGTAACCCGCAAGGCGCAACCTTTAATAAAGAGACAAATCAACTTTGGACGGTTGCTCATGGCGCCAGAGGGGGTGATGAAATTAACACCCCAAAAGCTGGAAAAAACTATGGCTGGCCGAAAATTTCTTACGGCACAAAATACTCAGGTGCAAAAATAGGGATTGGTACAAAAGCAAAAGGCCTTGAACAACCACTATATTTTTGGGATCCATCTATCGCCCCGTCTGGTTTAGATTTTTATTCAGGCAATTTAATTCCTGAATGGAAAGGCAATCTTTTTGCTGGTGCGTTGAAAAGCCAACTTTTAACAAGACTGGAAATTAAAGGCGGTAAAATAATACACGAAGAGCAAATACTCGAAAGTAAGTTTGGCCGGATCAGGGATGTAAGAAGTTTTCCGGATGGAGCTCTATGGCTTATAACAGACGATAGTGATGGCGAGCTACTGCGCATTACATCTGCACAATAAATTAATAAGTCTTGAGCCTAGCCAAATCAGACAATCTTCTTTATTGGCTTTAATAAATATAATCACGGTTCAAAGCCGCTTATTAGTATAGCCTTCCGTAGTAGTCTGGAATATTCAAATGGTTAAATCCACTTTTGCAAGTTTTGCACAACGCCTTTCTATTGGTGAGAGCAAACGCAATGCGATTGAAACGTTTACACCTAACCGCATCAAAATTGAAATTTTGTCAGGCTTGACAGTTGCCCTTGCTCTTGTCCCAGAGGCCGTTGCTTTTGCTTTTGTTGCTGGCGTTGAACCACTCGTTGGTCTTTACGCTGCCTTTATCGTTGGGTTGATTACAGCCGTCTTTGGCGGTCGTCCTGGCATGATTTCGGGTGCAACAGGTGCGCTTGCTGTGGTTATGGTTTCATTGGTGGCAATTCACGGTGTTGAATACCTCTTTGCCACCGTTGTTTTAATGGGCGTAATGCAAGTCCTTGCGGGCATTTTCAGACTTGGAAAATTTATCCGCCTTGTCCCTCATCCAGTTATGCTGGGCTTTGTAAACGGCTTGGCGATCGTTATCTTTCTGGCGCAGCTTTCTCAATTTAAAACCACTGGTCCAGATGGAACACAAGTATGGATGGATGGTATTCCGCTCATCCTGACACTTGCACTCGTTTGCCTGACCATGAGTATAATCTGGGTATTTCCAAAGCTAACCAACGTTGTACCAGCTCCCCTCGCCGGAATCGGCATTGTGGCCGCAGGTGTGATTGCCTTTGGTATTAATGTGCCTGTTGTGGGCGATCTGGCTTCCATCGAAGGTGGGCTTCCAATCTGGCATATTCCAATGGTTCCACTCACCTTTGAAACATTAAAAATCATTTTTCCCTACGCATTAATCTTGGCAGCTATCGGTCTAATAGAAAGTCTGTTGACGCTAAACCTTGTTGGTGAGATCACAGGCAAACGTGGCGGCGCATCACAAGAGTGTATCGCTCAAGGTGTTTCCAATACCGTTACAGGTTTCTTCGGAGGCATGGGTGGTTGTGCCATGATTGGTCAGTCCATGATCAACGTAAAATCTGGTGGCCGCACACGCCTTTCAGGAATTTCAGCAGCACTCTTTTTGCTTATCTTCATCATGTTTGCATCCGGTCTGATTGAACAAATTCCCTTGGCTGCACTTGTAGGTGTGATGTTCATGGTGGTAATCGGCACATTCGCCTGGCAATCGCTTACAATTCTGCGCCGTATTCCACTTACAGACGCACTAGTCATGATCTTGGTGACTGTCGTTACCGTCATGAGTGACTTGGCGGTTGCTGTGGTCGTAGGTGTTATTGTCTCCGCACTTGCCTATAGCTGGAACGCTTCAAAGCGAATTCACGCCGTTGCCAAAACAAATGATAAAGGTGACAAGGTTTATGAAATTGAAGGACCATTGTTCTTTGGCTCAACCGATGGCTTTTCTCAATTGTTTGATGTGAAAGGCGATCCAAAACGCGTTATCATTGACTTCATGCAAAGCCGTGTCGTGGATCAGTCTGCTCTTCAGGCGATCGACGATCTTGCTACAAAATATGAAGTTGAAGGCAAGGAGATTCAATTACGTCATCTAACCCGTGATTGCCACAAATTGCTGAATAAAGCTGGTCAGCTAATCGTCGATGCAGATGATGATCCTGATTATGAATTGGTCGTGGATTATTCTGTACGCACGGGTTCTTTTAGCGGCGGTCATTGATATATTGATACCTGCGCCTTAACTCAAGCAGGTATATCATGATCAGTTCAAAAATTAGTGTTGGTGAAGCAAGTCTTAAACTTTTAAGCGAATATGGCGTTGATACCATATTCGGTATTCCAGGTGTTCACACGCTCGATTTTTGCCGTGGCCTTGGAGATAACTCAAAAATCCGCCACATCCATGCGCGCAACGAAATGGGGGCAGGTTTTATGGCAGATGGTTATGCACGCTCCAGTGGTAAGCCTGGTGTATGTCTCACAATTTCAGGGCCAGGCGTAACCAATGCAACAACGCCTCTTGGTCAATCTTACGCCGATTCAATTCCACTTCTACTCATCTCTGCAGAAGCACATTCTGAAACACTAGGCAAAGGTAATGGTACGCTCCATGAAGTAACAGACCTCAATGCAGTAACCCGCCCACTTTGTGCTTTGAGCCAGTGCGCAATGAAGCCAGAAGACATTCCGGACTTGCTGGCAAAAGCATTCGCGATTTTTTCATCAAAAAGACCAAGACCTGTCCACATAGCAATCCCTGTTGATATATTAGCAATGCACATTGAATACGATTGGGAGGTTGTCACACCGCCATCGCGCTCAAAAACGGATAGTGACTTATGCAGTAAAGCAGCCAATATGCTCCAAACAGCGCAAAACCCATTCATCCTTGTGGGCGGTGGCGCTTATGGTTCAAACATCAAAATGCTTGCAGAAAAGTCTGGAGCAACCGTTATGTCCTCTAATGCGGGCAAAGGCATTATGCCAGAAAGCCATCGCTTAAGTATTGGAGGCGCCATTTGCCGGCCAGAAGCGCAAGCACTTTTAAAACAAGCTGATTTGGTTTTAGCAGTTGGAACAGAACTTTCTGAAACTGATAATTATATCGGTAAACTGGATTTCAACTGCCCACTCATTCGCATTGATATTGATGAAACAAGATTTAATGATCTTTATGAAACCACCCTACAAATCCATGGCGATGCAAAACATGCCATAGAAAAAATCATTGATACACTTGGCGAACAAAATCCTGACACTATCCAAAAGCAGAAAAATATAGCGCAGGTAAAAACAGAAATTCAATCAGTTTTAAATTCATCAGAACAAAAACACATCAAGATTTTAAATGCACTACGCCAAACGCTTAGCCCTGATGCAATTATTATGGGCGATGCGACACAAGTGAGTTATACTGCATCCTTTGGCCTGCAAGTTGATGAGCCACGGTGCTGGCATTACGCAGCAGGGTATTGCGCACTTGGCTTTGCCTTTCCAAATGCAATCGGGGCAAAATTGGCACATCCTGACAAAGACGTCATTGCCATTGCAGGTGATGGCGGTACGATGTTTACTGTGCAAGAATTTGTTACAGCAGCAGAACTAAAATTGCCTCTGCCCCTCATCCTCTGGCACAATGATGGTTACAAACAAATCCGCGACGACATGCGCGCAGGTAATGTCCCACGCATTGCCGTTGATGGGTTGTCACCAGATTATATGGCACTGGCACAAGCCATGCACTGCAATGCAGTTGAACCAACCTCGCTTGAAGATTTAAGCTTGGCAGTCAACAATGCACTTACAGCAGATAGACCCACCATCATTCTTGTACGTGAAGATAGTGATTGGCTAGGCTCAGAGCCTAGAAGCTAAAAGTAGAAATTCGTCCAACTTCTTCACCTTTGGAAACGGCTATAGCAGTTTGTTCCGGTAGCGGCTCCCAGCCTTCTTCATCCAGAGGCACAGAAGCAAACAGAATGGATTTTTGATGTCCAATCTTAATATTGCATCCATCAACTGACCATTCTGGCCCTTGCTGGCAGGCAACACAATTTCGAATAGAGAGCCCTGGCGCACGCGGATCTGAAAAACCGCCATATTCTTCGTAAATTCTACGATGCGCATGAACAAAAAGCGTATCACCATCACTATAAAGAAAATTCGAAGAACCATAGTGCGCCATATCAGATGCAAACTTGGCGAACAGTTCAAGTCTTTCCTGTTTATCAGGAATGGTAGAACCATCTTTCCAAAGCTCTTTCATACGTTCCATCAAAAGACAAAAAGCCAATTCTGAATCTGTATCTCCAATCGGCATGTGACCTAACTCTGCGATTGTAAAATCATCATGTATGCCGCGAAGTGTCCCATTGTGAGCAAAGGCATGCATCCTACGCCCAAGAGGCTGACGGAAGGGATGGGTATTTTGCAGAACAGGCTTACCAACAGTCGCAAGTCTCACATGTGCAATGACACAATCAGAACTCACACCTTGATTAGCAATAAAGTTCACCCATGCACTATCACTTGCAGGCTCGGCCTCCTTGATAATGAGCGCATCTTTATCCTTAAAATAAGCTATGCCCCAGCCAGAGTTATTCTTATATTTAGAACCACCATGGAGCGCAAATTCATTTAAAGAATAAGTTACATCAGCAGGTTTTGAACATGACATAGCAAAAAGTTCACACATAATATCTTCCTAATTTTTAATTCGTGCTCAGCCCGTCGTATCAAGCACCAGCCTAAACCCGATGTTCGCTGGCGGCTGCCCAACACTGCAACCTGCCTTACCAGGGTCACGTACAAACTCGCTTAAAACAGCAAGATGTTCGCCCATCGCTATGCGACCTGCTCTGCAATCAGGCATGAAGTCGGTTTCCTGCGTACCACATTCACTTGCAGTCCATTCCCAGACATTACCTTTGATATCATATAAAGAGTTTTCGTTTTGCCCAAAATTACCAGCAGGTTGAGTGATGCGTATAATGGGTTCCGCCGTTAAATCATAATCAGCAGACCAAGCCATGCGCGGATCATCAAAAAGCTTTTTTCTGGGTTTTGGGGTTTGATCACCAGCAAGTTGCATCCATTCTGTATAGGTAGGAACCCTGAACTTCTTATTGGAAACTCTTTCAAGCCAGTAAATATAACTTTTTACATCGTACCAGTTAACATTCGTGATGGGATGATTACGATTACGATCGGTCATGCGGACAACCGCTTCACACATTCCAGATGAAACACAAGCCTGCCACTGCGCTACAGTAATTTCATACGGTGTTGCAAACAAACTGATATCTGGCGAAGGTTTTACCGCAACAAAGTCTGGGATATTTATAAACTCTGCATTGCCAGTATCTCTGGGCATGATTGAAACAAAAGCAAAACCACTTCCCAGCATTAAAAGGGAAGCGGCCAGAAAAACTTTCGTCTTCCCAGCCTTTAACTTCATATTCATTTGATTGGGCCTATGTAAACCTGCTTCATCAAATTATCATCCCATTCACCTTCTACTACCACATGAGCAGCAGCACCCAATTCAACTGCCTCAATCAGGTTATGATTAAGATAAGCATAAACGCCTGGTTGTTTGAAAGTGTACATTGCAGCACCAGCAGAACCACCACGCACAAACCACGTTTCTAAGTCACGTAAGGGTGGCGATGAAAACGAACCCGTTTCCCAAACAAAATCACCATGCCCACCAATCAGGTGTGGACGCGTATCACGATTGCCTTGCACATGAACAAACATGACATTTTCACCAACCTTGGCTTTCATCGCGCCTTTGCCTGTCAAGGCACCAACACGGCCATTAAAAACCACGTGCGAAGGTGTAAGTGTTTTCATGGACTCAATCCAATCAGCCAGGTCTTCGCCAGCCTCTGAATAGTTTTTGAAATCACCATTTTCATCGCGAGGAACATAAAAGTCATTCTCACCAATATAATACATTCTGTCATAGGTCAGCGACTGTCCCTTATCATCCTTCAAACCATCTCGTGGCAGAACTGTAATTGCACCCGTCATGCCATGAGTAACATGGTAAGGTGTCATCGAGCCCTCTGGCGCACAATGATAAAGGAAAGTTCCAGTTTTGGTAGCCTTAAAGCGCAACACCGCTTGTTCACCAGGTGCAATAGTTGTGACCGCTGCTCCACCTAAAGCACCTGTTGCAGCATGAAGATCAATATTATGTTCCATAATATTTGTGTCGGGGTTCTTCAAAGTAAGCTCTACGTAATCCCCCTCATGCACAACAATCATCGGCGCTGGTATTGAGCCGTTAAATGTCAACGCGATGATTTCAGTACCGTCACCATCCAAAACCCATTTCTTTTCTTCAACAACCAGCTCGATTTCAACAACCTTGGGAGCGCCTTTTGCAACTTGGTCATGCTCTGGCACGAATGGTGGCATAACAAGTTTCTGTTTTACCCGTTCCATATCTTTTGTTGGGTCATTGCTAACCGTGGGCACTCCCATAACAGCAGTATTAAATTCCGCATCTCCATGACTTACATCATTCGCGCCAGCTTTTTCCTGTGGTTCATTATCAGAAAGCGTCTTGAGATAAGCAATCACATCACGACGCTTTTGTTCATCCTTCAAACGAAAAGCCATTTTCGCTTTGGCCTTTTTGTTACCAAGATATCCACGAATAAACTTCTTCGGATTGGTAAGCCATTCAGAAATGGTCTCTTCATCCCAAACAAGACCTTTTTCTTTCGCTTCTTGTAAACCTGTGCCGTACTTATATCCTGCAAAGGAACCCGCAGCTCTACCGACTACATTATTGAGTACAGGGCCAACGCGATTCTTAGCATCAGATCCAACGGCATGACATGCTGTACAAGACTTAAATACAGACTTCCCAGCCTCTGCATTGCCTTCCTGAGCTATTGCAGGCGCACCAAAGACCAAAGAAGCAGCAATGCCTAAAGCTTTAATACCTTGTTTTATTTTCATAATTCCCTCACTGAATGATATTTAAATCTTCCGTCTTTTACAGACCATGTAAAAATTTTAACACAGGTAAACAACCAACTAAAATCGTATTTAGTTATGAAGTAGCTTACCTTTGGTTATGAATGAATATTGCCGCTTGGCAAAAATTTAAGTATTTGATACCACTT
>CALDZF010000165.1 GCA_937944165.1 uncultured Rhizobiaceae group bacterium
CCTTAGTGGTAATTTTGAAATTATCCGAATTTCCTTCAACCAGTTTAACCGACATGCCAGCATATTCCGCAACGGCTGCATCATCGGTAAACCCGTCAGGGTTGTGTAAGGCAGCCTTGGCATGGGCAGCGTGGATATTTGTAAGTTTAAAACCTTGAGGTGTTTGCGCAAGATAAAGATTATCCCGCGAAATTGTATCAAGAACTAATTTCGTATCATCCGCTTTCTTTACAGTATCAGCAATTGCGGTAGCGGGTAGGGTGCCATAACCTACACCTATGCCATCCAAGACATTGCTGATGGTAGATTGCGCAACAAAGGGTCTTGCGGCATCATGAATGAGCACCTTATCAAAGCCAAGTTGAGATACAGCATTAACCCCTGCCTTGCAACTTGCTTGCCGCGAAGCACCGCCGATAACGGTAGGCAGTAATTTATCATGCATTTGAACCGCAGCTTCATATAACTCACGGTCTTCTTTATGAATAACAACCTGAATTGCGTGAATATCTTGATGCTCAGTAAATCGGGAAATTGTATGTTGTAAGATGCTGTTACCTGCCAGCAAGCGATATTGCTTGGGACCAGCTTCTTTACCCAGCCGCTCACCACGCCCGGCAGCAGCAATAACAACGACGTTCTTGGTCACAATGTTTCCTCTATTAGACTCTGGTTTTGTCACGGTAGTTAACAGCAATCAAGCTTGTTCATTATGCTTTATTTGTATAAAGAGAAGTGAATATGAATGCCTATTTTTTATGCAGATTTGTAAGGTCTTGAAACTTGCCTGATTTATCAGCAAACAAAATTGCTAAACCCATCTCAATTGCAGGTATTGAATTGCCCAATCGTGCTTTTCTAGCACCTATGTCAGGGGTAACCGATGTGCCATTCCGCAAACTTGCTCACCATTATGGAGCAGGGCTAGTGGTCTCAGAAATGGTGGCAAGTGAAGCTTTCATTACCGGGCAAGAAGAAATGCAACTTAAGATCATGTCTGCTGATTTTAAACCTCATATGGTGCAACTGGCGGGACGCGAAGCGGGTTGGATGGCAAAGGCTGCAACTGTAGCAGAAGCCAATGGCGCTGATATTATCGATATCAACATGGGTTGTCCTTCAAAACGCGTAACAACAGGTTATTCAGGTTCCGCCTTAATGCGCGATCTTGATCATGCTCTCACGTTAATTGATGCAGTCGTAGGTGCGGTGAAGGTTCCTGTAACCTTGAAGATGAGACTTGGGTGGGATGATAATTCATTGAATGCACCAGAATTGGCAAAACGAGCAGAGGATTCTGGCGTTCAAATGATTACGGTACACGGGCGAACGCGTTGCCAATTTTATAAAGGCCATGCCGATTGGTCTGCTGTGCGCAATGTTCGCGAGGCAATCAAACTGCCGCTTGTTGTAAATGGTGATATTACAAATCAAGTCAAAGCAAATGAAGCTTTGCAATTATCAGGGGCGGATTGCGTTATGATTGGACGTGGTGCATATGGAGCGCCTTGGTTGCCGGCTCAAATTGCCGGCACCATATCAAATGAACACGCAAACAAATTAAAGACAAATTTTAAAAATGTTATTGCGCATCACGAAGCGATGCTTGCTTTTTACGGTTTAGACTCTGGTATTCGTCAAGCCAGGAAACACCTTGGATGGTATTTGGATAATCTTACACTGCCAAAATCTGTCGGTGTTCTTAAGAAGACAATCATGACATCGTTTGAGCCAAGTGAGGTATATACCGCGCTTGAAGACATCTTCCAAATGCACGAAATTAATGTACCTCATGATGAGGTAGCTGCATGAAGCTTCAACTTACACCAGATTTAAACCTTGTATTGGATAGTCTGCCACAAGCAGTCATTGTAACTGACAAAAGCAATGCAATCTCCTATGCAAATATGGCTGCAGAAACAATCTTTCATGCTTCTTCTTCATATCTGGCAAAACAACATATAAAGACGATACTACCTTTTGCTAGCCCCGTATTAGCTCTAATTGATCAAGTAATACAAAAACGCTCACCTATGAATGAATATCAAATTGATATTTCTTCTCCAAGAACAGGCGAAGATAAGGTAGTCGATGTTTATGCTGCGCCCCTTATTGATAATTCCACGCATGTAATTTTAGTTTTTCGCGAACGCACTATGGCCGATAGAATTGACCGGCAATTAAACCATAGAAGCGCTGCACGCTCTGTAACAGGCCTTGCTGCGATGCTTGGTCATGAAATAAAAAACCCACTATCTGGCATTAGAGGCGCAGCGCAATTATTAGAGAGTGTAGTTGAGCAAGATGATAAAGAACTCACTCAACTGATAAAAACTGAAACAGACCGGATTGTAAAAATTGTTGATAAAATGGAAGTGTTTTCAGATGAAACACCAGTAGAATTTGCTTCTGTAAACATGCATTCCATTCTTGGTCACGTGCGACGTATTGCAGAAAATGGGTTTGCAAACAATATTAAAATTACTGAAAACTACGATCCATCCTTACCCGATGCATCTGGTTCTAATGATCAACTTATACAAGTGTTTCTGAACCTTATTAAAAACGCCAGTGAAGCAACATCCAATCAAAAAGAGGGGGAAATCGTTTTATCCTCTGCTTACCGTTCAGGCATACGTGTCGCCACACCAGGCTCAAAAGAACGTGCAGCCCTACCATTAGAGTTTAGTGTTTCTGATAATGGTGATGGTATAGCTGATGAAATCAGAGCGCATATCTTTGAACCTTTTGTTACAACCAGAATAAATGGAAGTGGTCTTGGTCTTGCGCTTGTTGCCAAAACAATTGAACGCCACGGCGGCATTATTGAGTGTGAAAGCATAAAGGGAAAAGGAACAACTTTTAAGGTTCTCTTACCCGCATGGAAAGAAAATCAAAATGTCTAAAGGTGTTGTATTAGTTGCTGATGATGACATGGCAATCCGAACCGTTTTGAACCAAGCCTTGAAACGTGCAGGTTTTGATGTACGCATAGCATCAAACTTTACTACACTATTGCAATGGATAGAAAGTAACGAAGGCGACTGTGTCGTTTCTGATGTTATGATGCCAGATGGCGACGCCTTTTCAGTTTTACCAAAAATTCAACAGTTGCGGCCGGATTTGCCAGTAGTTTTAATCAGTGCCCAAAATACATTTATGACTGCTTTAAATGCACAAGAAGCAGGCGCTTATGACTATCTGCCTAAACCGTTTGATTTGGATAAATTAAGCCACGTTGTTGATCGCGCAATTTCAGAGCCTAAAGATAATAGATCAACACAAAGCATTGAAGATTATAATCAAAACATGCCGCTGGTAGGACGCTCCGCTTTGATGCAGGAAATTTACCGCTCTATTTCACGTTTGGTACATTCAGATTTACCTGTAATGCTATCTGGCTCCATAGGAACTGGAAAGCGTCTTGTAGGGCGTGTTTTACATGATTTTGGAAGTAGAAAACAAAACCCGTTCGTTTCAGTGAATTTAGCTACTCTTCCAGAAGATTTAATAGAAAATGAATTATTTGGCTGCCAAAATCAAAGTGGCACTGCAGATTTGGGAAAAATACGAAAAGCAGACGGAGGAACGCTTTATCTGGATGAAATCACAGATCTTACAATGGCTGCACAATCCAGGCTTTTACGTGTTTTAATGGAGGGAGAATTTACACCAATAGGTGACACAACCCCTTTACGTATTGATGTTAGGATTATTGCGTCAAGCTCCAAAAATATTAATGATTTTATAGACCAGGGTTTGTTCAGAGAAGATCTATATTATCGTTTAAACGTTGTGCCAATTAATCTTCCTCCGTTAAGAGATAGAGTTGAAGACATAGCCGACCTTTCAAGACATTTTTTAAAACTATCAGAAAGACAAAGTGGCCAATCGCGATATATTAATGATGAAGCCATGTGGATACTTAAAGAGCATTTATGGCCTGGAAACATTCGCGAGTTGGAAAATTTAATACGAAGAATTTGTATATTATATCCTCAGGAAACCATCACAGCAGGTATTATTAAAACTGAAATCTCAAACAGTGGTTCCTATAAACAAGGAATGGAGGCTGCGAGTGCAGGGGGCTTTAATAACATTAGAAGTGCAACTGAGTATTTTATAAAAAGATACTTTGAAGAATATGCACAATCTTTACCACCGGATGGGGTTTATCAAAGATTGTTACAAGAATTTGAATACCCGCTGATTTCCAACACTCTGGCGGCATGCAATGGTAACCAGATTAAGGCTGCCAAAGTTCTGGGCTTAAACCGCAATACTTTACGCAAGAAAATTCAATTTCACGGTATTAGAATTATCCGAACGGCAAAATAAAAATCTGTTTCATTTATGCCACAATTGTGTTGCTAATTTACAACGCGTTTGGGATACTCATGTATAATGGAATCTTGAATATTTGAAAGTTGCAAACATTTGAGCGTTATAAATGATCCTAATTCTCAAGCTGTGCCGTTAATAAAAACGGCATCCAAAAGCATAGAGAATTCAAATATCAAACAAGAGCTTTTTGATACGTCAAGAACTTCGCGCAGCCGTGTTATCGGTATGATTACCGTTATCGCACTCATGATAACAAGTAGTCTAACATTCAGCCTCTTGATTGGCTTAACACCAATAGTGCCAGATAAAACCAATGTTTTAATTGCAGCAGCAGTCAATGGATTTTTGATTTCTGTATTGTTCTTTTTAATCAGCAAAGAAATTATGAAAATTCTACGCTCACGAAGGAAAGGCAGAGCAGCCTCGCGACTTCACGTACGTATCATTGGTTTGTTCTGTCTGGTCGCTGCTTTTCCTGCTATTTTGGTTGCGATTGTTGCGGGTATCACACTCGATTTGGGATTGGATCGTTGGTTTGAAATTAGAACTAAGAAGATAATAGAATCCTCAATAAGCGTTGCAAGAGCCTACCAAAATGAAAGTACAAGGGTTTTAATGGGTAATACATTATCCATGGGTGCAAATCTTGATAGAAATCGCCGTTTATATGTACTTGATAGAGAACGTTTTATTCAGCTCTTTACACTTGAAGCGCGGGGGCGTGGTCTGATTGCTGCTTCTTTGGTGCGAGAAGATGGGACTGAACTATTAGTTTCAGATTTGGAAACGCAAAAAGACTTACCCAAAGTACCTGAAGTTGCTTTAGAACTAGCAAAAAAAGGTAATCCAGTACCAATCCCACCCGGCAATACAAATTTAATTGGTGCCGTCTTCAAAATGCAAGAGATACCAAATACCTATCTCTACACACTTGTTACAGTACCAAGAGCCGTTATTGATGCTTTAAGGGATACGCAATTTAATAGTGCTGATTATAACGCGTTGGAGCAAAACAGACTACCGTTTCAATTTGCATTTGCAATTCTTTACCTTGGTATATGTATAATTGTCCTGCTGTGTGCAATTTGGATGGGCATCAGTGTAGCAACAAGAATTGTAACACCAATTCGTCGTTTAATTTACGCAGCGAAAGAAGTGAGTGACGGCAATCTGGATGTTAAGGTAGACAGTAATAATTCAGAAGGCGATCTACAGTTTTTAAGTGAGACTTTCAACGTTATGTTGGCTGACTTGAAAACCCAACAATCAGATTTGGTTGAAGCAAAAGAATTAATGGATCAACGTGCTCGCTTTATTGAAGCGGTTTTATCTGGTGTTAATGCTGCGGTTATTGGGCTTGATAGCGATGGCAATATAAAAATTGCAAACAAATTTGCCCTGCCAATCCTCGGCTTTGACAACGTAAAAAACTTAACAGGTTCACAAGCTCTATCGCAATTAGTCCCTGAATTAAGTGAAGTATTTGATAATGCAATCGCATCAGGAAAAAGTCAGTTTCAGGAACAAATTACACTCATTAAAGATGGAAGTGAAAGAACACTTAACGTGCAAGTCACACTGGAAGAAGAAGAGACGCCAACGCATTCATTTGTTATGACACTTGATGATATTACTGATCTTGTTTCAGCTCAACGCAATACTGCTTGGGCAGATATAGCACGACGTATTGCACATGAAATTAAAAATCCGTTGACACCTATTCAGCTCTCGGCAGAACGCATTAAACGAAGATACGGAAAACACATCACAGAAGATCGAGAGGTTTTTGATAATTGTACAGACACCATCATTCGCCAAGTTGGCGACATCGGTAAAATGGTTGATGAATTTTCTGCTTTTGCAAGAATGCCTGTTCCTGAAATGGTAAAGAATAATATCAAAAAAATCGTTCGTGAGACCGTATTTTTACAAAAGGTTGGTTTCCCAGATATAGAGTTCTCGCTTGAAACAGATAAAGGCCCATTAGAAACTGTCTTTGATAGCAGAATGCTTTCCCAGGCTCTAATAAATGTCATAAAAAATGCAGCGGAAGCGATAGAGGCATATTCTGATGATAATGATGATTTTAAAGGAAAGATTACTGTGCGCGTGAATGAAGAAAACCATAATGCCATAATCGATATTATTGATAATGGTAAGGGCTTGCCTGAAACTAACAGACAACGATTGCTTGAACCATATATGACGACACGTGAAAAAGGTACTGGCCTTGGTTTGGCGATTGTCCGTAAAATTGCTGAAGATCATAATGGAACAATAGAACTTATGGATGCGCCACAAGTCGCCAATGGCGGCCATGGAGCAATGATGCGCTTCAAGATACCGATTAAAGATACAGATAATAATGATTTAGAAGCGTCAAAAAAGCCTCAAAAGACTTCCAAGGAGAGTGCATAAACATGGCAACAGATATTCTTGTAGTGGATGATGAAACCGATATTCGAGAGCTTGTTGCAGGCATACTCGAAGATGAAGGACATGGCACAAGAACTGCTGGCGATAGTGATGGCGCGCTTGCCGCAGTACAAGAGCGCCGCCCAACGATGATTTTCCTGGATATTTGGTTGCAAGGTTCCAAATTGGATGGCCTTGAACTCTTGGATGAAATTTTAAAGATTCATCCTAATTTGCCTATCGTTATGATATCCGGTCATGGCAATGTGGAAACTGCTGTTTCAGCAATCAAACGCGGTGCTTATGATTATATCGAGAAGCCTTTTAAGGCTGATAAATTAATTCTGACTGCTGCAAGGGCTTTGGAAACATCCAGCTTGAAAAAGCAGGTGGAAGAATTAAAACAAAAAACACCTGATATGCCAGAACTCATCGGGAGTTCGCCTGCTATGCAACAATTAAAGCAAACCATAGAACGTGTAGCACCTAGTAATTCAAGAATTATGGTTTCAGGTGCTTCTGGCAGTGGTAAGGAACTTGTTGCTCGTACCATTCATGCAAATTCACTTAGAAATGACGGGCCTTTTGTAGTCTTGAATGCTGCCACTATTACGCCCGAGCGTATGGAAGAAGAACTTTTTGGAGTAGAAGCCAATGGCAGTGGAAACCGCAAGGTTGGTGCCTTGGAAGAAGCGCACGGCGGTACGCTTTATATTGATGAAGTTGCAGACATGCCACTTGATACGCAAAGCAGAATATTACGTGTTTTAGTTGAGCAACAATTTACACGGATAGGCGGAACAACAAAAGTTAAAGTCGATGTGCGTATATTATCATCTACTGCGCAAGATTTAGAAGCTTTAATTCAAAACGACGGTTTTAGAGAAGATCTATTCCATCGTTTGGCGGTTGTTCCTGTTCATGTGCCACCCTTGTCGAATAGGCGAGAAGACATTCCAGAACTTGTTGCCGCTTTCATGCAACAAATCAAACGCCAATCCAGCATTAATAATTGCCGAATTGGCGATGATGCCATGGTCGTTTTACAAGCCCATGATTGGCCGGGGAATATCAGGCAATTACGCAATAATATTGAACGCTTAATGATTCTTTCCCGAGTGGAAGAGGGGACTGTAATTACCGCTGACATGCTACCAAAAGAAGTAGGCGAAATGCTTCCTCATACCGACGGTTCGGGTGGGGAACACCTTATGTCATTACCACTAAAAGAGGCTAGGGAAGCTTTTGAACGCGATTATTTAGCAGCGCAAGTTGGTCGGTTTAGCGGAAATATCTCGCGCACAGCGGAATTCGTTGGTATGGAAAGATCAGCATTACATAGAAAGTTAAAGTCATTAGGACTTACAGAGAAAAAATCTTCAAAAGAAGAAACTGCTATCAACTAGATTTAAAAATGCTTACGGGGAAAAAATTATGAGAATTTTGATTTGTGGGGCAGGTCAAGTTGGTTATGGCATTGCAGAGAGATTGTCGGCTGAAGATAATGATGTAACTGTAATCGATAACTCAGCAGAGTTAGTGCAAAATATCCAAGATAAGTTGGACGTTCGTGGTTATGTGGGACATGGCTCTCACCCTGATGTTTTAGCACGTGCAGGCGCAGATACAGCCGATATGATTATTGCTGTAACTTTGTATGATGAAGTTAACATGGTTGCCTGTCAGGTTGCGCATTCATTATTTAACGTACCTACCAAAATCGCACGTATTCGTTCACAAAATTATCGGGAAGGCCAATATTCCAACCTATTTACAAGAGATCACATGCCGATTGATGTGATAATTTCTCCTGAAATTGAGGTTGGTGATGTTATCTTACGTCGAATAGCGTTGCCTGGTGCGCGTGATGTTGTCTTGTTTAATGATGATACCGTCGCCATGGTGGCAATTGAATGTGACGAAAAGTGCCCACTTGTTGATACACCTTTAGCGCAATTAAGTGAATTATTTCCAGACTTAAACGCAGTCGTCTCTGGTATATCGCGTAAAGGCAAAATGATTGCTCCACGTTCATCTGACCAAATTTTAATAGGCGATATAGCTTATGTTATCGCAGACCGCACACAGATTAGAAGAACAATTTCAATTTTTGGCAAGGAACAGCCAGAGGCAAGTCGTATTGTGATTGCAGGTGGCGGCAATATTGGTGTGTATCTGGCAAAGCGGATTGAAGAAAGATTGCCGAGTGCCCGTGTAAAAATCATCGAAGAATCAAGGGGCGCAGCAGAACGTTTAGCGGATCAATTAAATAGAACTGTTGTTCTTCATGGAAGTGCATTGGATGAAAATGTATTGCAAGAAGCGGGGGCAGAAAATGCTGACTTGATGGTTGCCATTACAAATAACGATCAGGTTAATATTTTATCCAGTGTGTTAGCTACAAAAATAGGATGTAAATCCAATTTAGCGCTCTTAAATAATGTTGGTTATCACGATTTTACCCGTAGCCTTGGTATTGATGACTATATCAATCCACGCAGTATTACGATTTCAAGAGTCCTTCAATATGTGCGACGTGGTAGAATCCGCGGCGTTTATTCTATTGAAAATGGCAGTGCTGAAATCGTTGAGGCAGAAGCATCCGAGGCTTCACCACTTGTAGGAAAACCACTGCGTGAACTTGGACTTCCTTCTGGAATTAGAATTGGCATGATTGCACATAATGGACAGCTTTACAGACCTACGGGCGATACGATTATCCGTGCCAATGACCGGGTAATCATTCTTGCACTGAGTGAACATGTTCATCAAGTCGAACAAATGTTTCGTGCCAGTGAAGACTTCATCTAATGATTGCATTTGTTTATTATTTTTCTGCGATAGGAGCAATTTTAGCAGGTTCAATGTTATTACCTGCACTAATTGCATTTAGTGCACAGGAGAATGATTTAGGCTACCGTATATTACTTTATAGCGGTTCAGCAGGCTTTCTTTGTGTTGCTACTTTCTTGGCTGTTTTAGGTAGATTACAAGGTATTAGGCGCAATACTGCAATATTATTAGCTGTGTTTAGTTGGGTTGCTTTTCCTGTAATTATGGCTGTTCCGATATCAGACATGACTAATCTAACTTATATTGATGCTCTTTTCCAAACTATTTCTAGTTTTACAACAACAGGCTCAAGTGTTTTTGCTAATGCTGAAACCATTCCGAGTTCAACACTTTTTATGCTTGCTCAATTTGAATGGTTTGGTGGACTGGCAACACTAATAACGCTGATATTGGTTTTAGCACCTTGGGAAATAGGGGGGTTGCCACAAGTTGGTAGCGCCAGCATTGCCGCTTCAATTGTTGCCTCTCATGTTAGGCTTGTTAGTTTTTGTGCTAGTATTTTCCGAGTTTATCTTTTCCTTACATTGCTCTGTTTTGTTTTTCTTGTGTTGGCAAAAGTAAACGCATTTGATGCAATGATATTTAGCTTTACCGCTCTTTCAACTGGTGCAATTACGCCTGCTGCTGAAAGTATTGATTTAGTATTAGGAAATGCAGGAATGTTAATCTTGGCTGTTTTTTTAATGATCGGCGCTACTAGTGTGTTCTGGCATAGTTATTTGTATAATCTGGAATTAGATGAATTAAAAAACCACCGTGAGAGTTATTTCATTTTGGCAACTTGGATAGGTCTTGCTGGTTTTATAGCATATACTCTTTTTGCAGCCGCAGGCTCTGTCAGCACCGTACCTGATTTAGCAACATTATCCGAAGGTGCTTTTAATTCAGCTTCTATAATCAGCACATCAGGTATGCAATCTCGACCGGGTGTATTTTCCCTATTGCCACCAACACTTGTATTAATTGTCTTATTCATAGGTGGCGGGTGTTATTCAACCTCTGGCGGTATAAAATTTTTTCGAATCGGCGGCATGTACTCACTTGCTCAATATGAATTAAATCGCTTGATTTATCCCCATTCCTCAAAACCAACACGTTTTGGAAATACAAAACTTAATATTGAATTCATGAAAGCAATTTGGAGTTTATTTGCCATATTAATTATTACTGTGGCCATTGCTTCCTGCGCATTATCATTAAGCGGCATGAACTTCCATGCAAGTTTTACTGCCATTATTGCAGCAATTACCAATGCTGGACCACTATATGGCCCCGAATGGGGCACAGGTAGTGGTGTTATATGGCCAACTTACTCGGAAATGCTTACGTCACAAAAAATGATTATTGCAACAGTTATGATACTTGGAAGGTTGGAAGTTATTGCGGTTATTGCCAGCGTGACAGTTCTCATTAAAGGTTTAAGGTAAGGTGTGTCAGAAAAATTCACTGCAAACCGACAAGTTTTGCTTGATATATTCAAAGGACACACTTTATATTTAATAGTAGGGGTTCGGGAGTAACAGTCCAAGACTTCAAAGTTTATAAGAAACAGGCCAATGTCTGCAATAACAATAAGAAAAGAGCTTTAACATGGCAGAAAAGCACCAAAACCTTCAAGATGCTTTTTTAAACGACGTAAGAAAACAAAAAATTCCACTTACAATTTTTTTAGTAAACGGCGTAAAACTAAATGGTGTTGTTAGCTGGTTTGATAATTTTTGTGTTCTATTAAAACGTGATGGTATTTCTCAGCTTGTTTATAAACATGCTATCTCAACTATTATGCCAGGCGCGCCAGTACTAATGGCAGATAAATCTGACAGTAATGATGAAGAATGATCTTCAAACACATAATGAAAAGCCTGAGATTTTAGCTTGAGCAGTTCCGAAAAGGGAAAGTCAGAAAAATTTCAATGGACGGCTGAAGAGGATCAAAAACCTGAGCGTGCCATCGTTCTTGTGCCTGAGTTTCATGGAGAACAAACGCGCTCACGTGAGGCACGCCTGGAAGAAGCGGTTGGCTTGGCTAGAGCTATCTCACTTGAGGTTGTTGACGCTGGTGTAATTCCTATAAGAACAATAAAACCTGCCACTTTATTTGGTAGTGGTAAAGTAGATGAAATAACCGGTATTATTAAGAGTTCAGAAATTGGATTGGCAATCATCGACCATACAATTTCTCCAAAGCAACAACAAAACCTTGAAAAAGAATGGCATTGCAAGGTTATAGATAGAACTGGCTTAATTCTTGAAATATTCGGGGAACGCGCTCAAACTAAAGAGGGAACGCTTCAAGTAGAACTTGCGCATTTAAATTATCAAAAAGGGCGATTGGTTCGAACATGGACACACCTGGAGCGCCAAAGAGGTGCATTAGGCTTCGTTGGCGGTCCTGGTGAAACACAAATTGAAGCGGACAGACGTCTTATTCAAGAACGCATCAACAAGCTTGAGCGTGATCTGGCAAAAGTAAAAAAGACACGTGATTTACATCGTTCCAAACGTAAAAAAGTACCCCATCCAGTTGTTGCTTTGGTTGGTTATACCAATGCAGGTAAATCTACTCTTTTCAATAAACTGACCGGTGCACAAGTAGTGGCGAAGGATTTACTCTTTGCAACGCTTGATCCCACTTTAAGACAATTAAACCTACCACAAGGGACGCATATTATCCTTTCCGATACTGTTGGGTTTGTATCAAATTTGCCAACCCATCTAGTTGCAGCTTTTAGAGCTACACTTGAAGAGGTAATTGAAGCTGAGTTAATTCTACATGTGCGCGATATAGCGCATGAAGATACTGACGCTCAAGCAAACGATGTTTATTCAGTATTGTCGCAATTGGGTGTTGAGGAAGATGGCAAGAAGAATGTTATTGAAATTTGGAACAAAGTTGATCTGCTGGAGCTTGAAACTATTAAAAGTATGCGCGAGGTAAAAAGTGCGGCGCAAGAACCATTGCTAATTTCTGCTATTACGGGTGAAGGCACGGATAATCTACTCGCTCAAATTGAAGATGTCATAGCCGATAGTGATAATGTTATTGATATAATTTTACCACTGGATAAACTTGGCAGACTTCCCTGGATATATGAAAACGCTCATATTATTGAACGTAAAGATTTGGAAACAGGTGATATTGCGCTTAAGATAAGAGCGGGTAGGGAAGTACGTTTGCAGCTTAAACAAATTACTGGAAATAAAGCCAATGTGGAAGGATAAACGTCTTATTGAATTGCTTGAAATTAAACACCCAATTATTCAAGCGCCAATGGCGGGGGCATCTACACCACAAATGGCAGCGGCAAGTTCTAACGCAGGATGTTTAGGCTCTCTTGGTTGCGCAATGATGAGTGCAGAAGCTTACACAAATACCTACAACAAAACCCGCGCCTTGACGAATGGCGCTTTGAATATGAATTTCTTTTGCCATAAAGAACCAACATTCGACGCTTATAAAATTACAAATATTGAAGAAAGATTGAAGCCGTATTATTTGGAGCTAGGCATTGAAGATATGCCTGATGCAGTTGCCACTCATTTTACATTTGGAGGCGATGTTGCAGAAGCTGTTCTACAATCAGCGCCTAATATAATAAGCTTTCATTTTGGTTTGCCTGACCAGAAAATCGTTGAAGCGTTTAAAGAAATAGGCGTTAAGATTTTATGTTCCGCAACAACAGTCGCTGAAGCTAAAGACCTTCAATCTAAAGGTGTTGACGCAATAATTGCTCAAGGCTGGGAAGCTGGAGGACACCATGGGTTTTACTTAAAAGACCATACTGCAGGCATAGGAACTATGGCATTGGTGCCTCAACTGGTTGATGCAGTAAGTGTTCCTATAATTGCCGCTGGGGGCATTGCAGATGGGCGTGGAATTGCTGCAGCATTAGCGCTTGGCGCAAGTGGGGTTCAAATAGGCACTGCATTTTTAACATGCGAAGAATCGAGTGTTCCGAGGGTTCACCAAAGTTCACTTATGCAATCAGATGGAAGTGATACGTCTCTTACCAAAGTATTTTCCGGGCGACCGGCAAGAGGCATTAAAAATCGTTATATGGATGATTTAAAAAATATAGAAGATGAATTACCAGATTTCCCTTTGATGAATACATTAACTGGGCCCCTGCGTAAGAAGAGCTCATCACAGGAAAGCCCAGACTTTGTCGCCCAATGGTCTGGCCAGTCTGTTGGCTTAAATCGCAAAAGCACAACCAAAGAGTTGATTGATCGTCTAGTAGCCGAAACTAAGGCCGTTATTAGTGCAATAAGTTAAAACTTCTCATTCTTTGCAGCATTCCAAAGCTTGTCCATGATTTCTAATGAAGCAGTTTCAATCGTTTCACCTTCGCTCGCTATGTTTTTTTCAATATAAGCAAAACGGTTTCTGAATTTTTGATTTGTACCACGCAGCG
>CALDZF010000166.1 GCA_937944165.1 uncultured Rhizobiaceae group bacterium
GAGTACGCTAATTTCTACGCCGATTACATTGGCAGATGAGGTTGGCGATATATCCCAAGACGCGCGTTTCTCTGCAGCTGTTGCAGCCTTTGGGCAGTTGCTTAAAGGTGGCGAGTATATAGGTGATTACTCATACGACCAGATTATTGAGCTTGCACTTTCTGGAAAAGGCGAAGATGAATTTGGCTACCGTGCAGAATTTATCAATCTGGTGCGTTTGGCGCAGTCTGTTGATGGGGTTCAATAGCACACCAAAAAGCCGTCGCAAAATTTGCGACGGCTTAGTCTTTTCCGGATAAGGAAACTTGCTTACTTAATTTTTGCAAAACCTAGTGGTACAGAAAACTTGCGACACCAGATAACGACTGTGTCGTAATCATCAGGGTTTAAATTAGCTGGTATTTTGTAAGTCTGCTTGCCTTTATTTTTCTTTAGGACTGCAAAGTCAGTATTTTTTGAGTACTTACCGCCTTTGCCAAAACCAACGCGAGGATCAGGCGCGCCACTGAATGAGAAATTACTTTCAAGGATGATTTTACCATCTTTAACTGTTACGCCACCTGTCGTTGTTTTTCCTTTTTGACCGCGGAACTTGCCTTTTCTGGCTGCAGCAAAGGCTGGCATTGAAAGTAGTGGTGCAGTTGCAAGAGCGGCAGTTGAAATAATAAAATTGCGACGGTTCATGAGAAAGTCTCCTGTTTGATCTTGAACTGAATATCCTTTAAAAAGACTTCACTTACAAATAACAGTTCGTCACAGACAATCACGTAATAATTAAGTTGATGTTCAGGCTTGGTTCAGTTTTGTTGTCGTTCATCCCATGCCTTGCGAACGCGCTTTAGCATGAACCAAACTACCACCAGAATAAATGGTACTGATATGGCTGTCAGAATCGTATCGGAAAAAGGTATCCAGGGCTGTTTTGCCAATGCTTTTAAAAGGTATGAAACAAGCCCAACGGCATAATATGTTATGGCAACAATTGAGAGACCTTCTACAGTTTGCGAGATTTTCAACTGTTGGTCATGGCGCTTATCCATGGACTTTAACAATTCCTGATTGCCTTTGTTGAGGTTTAATTCAATGCGAGTTCTTAATAACGCAAGCGCACGTGAAAGGTCGTTTGTGAGTGTCTCTTGGCGTTTTGCCGTACTTTCGATCGTAGCCATTGCCGGTGCAAGTCTTGAACTTAAAAAACCGCTCATAGTTTGAACATCACCAACCTTGACTTCTTCAAGAGATTTTATGCGTTGTTGGAAAAGCGTAAAATAAGCGTGGCTTGCAGCAAAACGATAGCGTGTTTCTGTTAAAAGAATATTGCTTCGCTCTGACAGATCAGACAAGCGTTGAAAAAGACTTTCATCTTCTTGTTGTGTTGTGGATGTTTGGCTATTTGCTGAAAGCGTGAGCTCTTCAAGTTCTTTTTCAAATACAGAAAGTTTGCCGCTTAGTTTGCGTGCAAGTGTTAGCCCCAGCATACTCATGGTACGATAGGTTTCCATTTCGATTAATCGCTGAACGCGTCTGCCCAATTCATCTCGGGTCAGGTTTTTTCCGTAAAGACCAAATCTGATGAAACCACTTTCATCAGGTATGAAAGTTGAACGAACATCGATGCCATCGCGCATTTTACCACCGTAAATACGTTGATCCAGCGGCATGATTTTTAAGACCTCACGCACGGATTTAACAAGCGATAAATGAAGCAGTACAAAAATTTCACATTCTTCAATAGGGAAGTTTTTGTTTATGATCTCGCTCAAGGTTTCTTGTTTAGTTTTGCCATCGTGATTTTGAAAGAAGGTACAGGATAAAAATTCAGTATGTTTTTCCAGTTTTACCTGAATGCTTTTGAATTTGCCTGTTTTATGCCTTGGGCCAGTTTCCGTTTTGTCACAATCCAATAGTTGGAAAAAGCGTTCGCCAATTTCATCACTGCATTTAAGTGCGATATGAATTATCTCAGCAGGTTCCGTTATAGGATGTGCTGGTCGCGCATGGATTTCGGAGATTAGCTCTGAATGGCTTTCGTGAAAATTCCAGTTGAAGTTATTCTCGGGCAATGCATTATTCTTTTAAATCTGGTTGCGGTTTAGGCTCAGAGCCTAATTATCAATAAAGCAGAAAGTATTTTGCTAAAAGGAATAAATTTATAACCCAAATTGAAATTGGGGTTAGATTCTAATCTTCCATTACTCTGATAAGTTCATCGTAATTATAGCTGTCCAGTTTTTTCATACCCCATGCCGCATAATGGCGCTCTACATTTTCTTGTACCTTAACAAGATTAATGTTGTCATGACGGGTATCAAGTTTAATCTTTTCGAATAGTTTTAACACGATGTTTTTGTCGCCTTCCAATATTTGAGCAAAGTCATTCCCGTCAAAAGTAATAGCACCTGTAATTCCTAATGCCTGATTTTTTTCGGAAGCATGTTTTGAAATTTTAAAAATCATAGTTTCAGCATCAAATTTATCTTTGCTGGCGCACCTGCTAATATAAAGAAGTCTAAAAATTTTCACTTTAAAACCCCCTTTCTTCTCTTGTATTTATAAAGTTAATCTAAAATTAATTGCTAGTATCAGACGTATGAATGAAAATGATTGCTCCAAATTAGATTAATTTGTGCAATTTCACACTGTTTTAGAATTGTCAGTAATTATGCTGGATGTCAAAGATAGTATCTTATAATTTGCAGGAGATTGAGAATGACTTTATTTAAAAATTTTAATCAGAAATATTTTTTGTGTTTCTGCGGGTTTGTAATTTTTTGTATTTATGCAATGACTTTTGATGTAAATGCTGCAGATCGTCATTTAGGATATTATTATCCAGAACCTAAAAGCGAAGAAACCTATCAAGCGCCTTTACCTGTTTTGCAAGGGGTAAGTCGTTTTTCCAGAGTTGGATTTGTTACCAGTCTTGATCAATTGCAAAAGCAAAAACCCTATCCGCCAACATATCATATGTTTGCAAAGGGTGGGGACGCGGAAAAGCTGATTATTGTTGCTACAGAAGAGGGCAGGTATAATACTTTATTCAGGCTGCGCGGGTTGCTGGCATCCATGACTGCGGACGCCAGAACCTCACCGTTGTTTTCAAAACTTGGACATGTTGAACAGTTAAACTTTTTTGATCTGTTAAAGATGGTGGGCTTTAAAAAACTAACAGTGACAAATGGTCATGATGTCGCTCACAAAGTGATTATTGAATAATACTTTCCTTTTTATTCGCCTCTTGGAAAGCGGTTTTGTTTTTCCAAAGTGTTTAAGTCCATATGGTTTCGCATATAGCGTTCTGAGGCTTTTTGCAGGGGTTGGAAATCCCAAGGGAAGTAATTGCCATTGCGTAATGCATCGTAAACTACCCAACGTGCCGCTTGGCTTGCGCGGACTTCTTTATCAAACTTTGCCAAATCCCATTTTTCATTCGCAAGGTTAGAAAGTTTTTTAAAAGCGGTCACATGTGATGGATTATCTGCAAGATTGTCTAATTCATGCGGGTCGCTTTCCAGATCAAAAAGCTGGGGCGGGTCAAGCTCGCATTTCGTATATTTGTATTTGCCATCAATCAGACATACGAGCGGTGCGTAAGAGCCTTCTGCTGCGTATTCGATGGGCACTGGAGCCGAGCGTTTTTGACCATGAGAGATAGGGATAATATCTTCGCCATCTGTCCATGGCATAATTGCGCTCATGTCTGCGCCTGCTAAGGCACATACAGTAGGATTGATGTCGAGATTGGAGACGGGCGTATTGATAAGACCAGGTTTCATTTGTGGCGCGCAGATCATCAAGGGTGTTCGTACTGAACCTTCAAAGAAGCTCATTTTGAACCATAAGCCTTTTTCGCCAATCATATCGCCATGGTCTGAGCAGAAGATGATGATTGTATCTTTTTCCATGCGTCCGCCTTCAAGCGCTTCCATGACCTCGCCAATCCTGTCGTCGATGTAAGAGATGTTGGCAAAATATGCACGACGTGAACGGCGAATATCTTCTGGTGTAATTTCAAAGTTTGTATAATCATTTGCAAGGAAAAGGCGTTTTGAATGCTCGTCTTGTTCTTCAAATGGAATGGCAGAAATTTCCGGTTCAAGGTAGGCACAATCTTCATATAGATCCCAATATTTTTTACGCGCTACATAAGGGTCATGCGGATGGGTGAAACTTACGGTTAGTGCCCATGGACGATCATCAATACGGCGTGAGAGATTTCTGATTTTTTGGCAGGCGTTAAACGCGACTTCATCGTCATATTCAAGCTGGTTCGTAATCTCTGCCACACCAGCGCCTGTGACAGAACCCAGATTATGATACCACCACTCAATGCGCTCTCCTGGTTTGCGGTAATCGGGTGTCCAGCCAAAGTCTGGTGGATAGACGTCTGTTGTCAGGCGCTCTTCAAAACCATGCAATTGATCAGCGCCAACAAAGTGCATCTTGCCAGAAAGACATGTGTAGTAGCCTGTACTGCGTAAATGATGGGCATAGGTTGGTACGGATGACGGAAATTCAGCCGCGTTATCGTATACGCCAGTTCTTGATGGGAGTTGCCCCGACATGAAAGAGGCGCGAGCAGGGGCGCAAAGTGGGCTTGATGTATAATTCTTGGCAAAGCGTGCTGATTTTGCCGCAAGCTTGTCGAGGTTTGGCGTGTGAAGCCATTCTGCAGGGCCATCGGGGAACAAAGTACCATTGAGTTGGTCCACCATGAAGATCAGGATGTTTGGTTTTTTTGACATATTTATATCTCGCCTGTTTGAAATGTATTACATGGTTCTTCCAACCATGTTTAATCATGTACCTTAACAGGCAAAAGGAGGCGGTTCGTATGCCATTCCTTTTAAATGAATATAAAATTCAGGTTTGAGTGTCATAATTTATAATCTGGTTCTTCGCGATCCAGAATTTCTTTCAGATCAGAAAAATGGCGACCTGATTGATCATCGTAGTCTTCGATCTCCTGAGCGGTTTTTTCTGCGATTTCATCTGACAAAACGCGCAATGGTTGACCTGTCCAAAGTGCCTTAATGTAGGTTTCTGCAGCGCGTTCGAAATAGTAAAGCCTGTTAAACGCTTCGCCTACATTATCGCCGATTACCATAACACCGTGATTGCCCATGACCATAACTTGTATTTTAGGATCTTGGAAAAGTTGAGCACAGCGTTCGCCTTCTTCTTCAAAAGCAAGTCCGCCATAGTTTTCATCAACCACATGACGGTTGTGGAAAACCGCGCAATTTTGATCGATGGGTTTGATAATGGAGTCCTGCAAGCTTGCAAGAACTGTCGCGTGGATTGAATGAACATGCAGTACACATTTGGCGTGTTTGCAATGGCGATGAACTGAGCCGTGTAGTCCCCAAGCGGTTTCATCCGGCGCATCAGGTCTTTCCATCGTTTTTGGATCATTGGCATCCAATAGTAAAATGTCAGATGCTTTTATTAATGAGAAATGCCGCTGGTTCGGGTTAATCAGAAACTGTGTTCCATCATCGTTTACGGATAAAGAAAAATGATTTGCAACCGCTTCATGCATATTTAGGCGAACGGTCCATCTAAAGGCTGCTGCCAAGTCAACACGCTCTTCATAATAAGGCATATTTGATAAATTGTCTTTGTGTAGCGGTTCGACAGACATTTCACTTCTCCCATGACATATGTACTTTTTAAAATTGTCATGGAAACATTCTTGCGGCAAGTGAAAATTTTTGCACTAAACCTGCATGGTTTTGCCTGAAGCTCGCCATATGTTTACTTCATTTTATATCCAAGTCGGTTATTTAAGCAGGATGGCTATGTTACGAAAATTTATACGAAGAATATTTGTCTTTATCTTGTTACTTTTTATTTTACCGGCTTTGGCTTCGCAAGCTGCATGGCAATTAAAAGGTAATCATGCAAGGAGCTGGAATACGGCTGATTGGACCAGTGCAGGAATTTTTCCCTCTGTCGTAAATAATCAAGAAGCGGCTGTTTATATAATGGCTGCAAGAACAGGACGCTGGAAAGGTGGCTTTGCTGTTCATACCTGGATTGTTACCAAAGAGAAGGAAGCAACGAGTTACAATCGTTATGAAGTTGTTGGTTGGGGCAGACCACTGCGTGTAAATGCTTATGCACCTGATGCCAGATGGTATTCCAACGAACCACAAATTATAAAAATGATTAAAGGCAACGAAGCCTCAAAACTAATTCCAAAGATTGAACGTGCTATTGCTAAATATCCTCATGCACAGCGAGGCAACTATACACTTTGGCCAGGACCTAATTCTAACTCTTTTGTGGCTTATGTCTTAAATGAAGTGTCACAGATAGGGATTGTCGCCCCAGCCAGTGCTGTTGGAAGAGACTATCTTTCTAAAGACAGGTTTGTGAATATCGACCCTGATTGGATGAACTTACAAGTAACCTATAAGGGATATATTGGTTTTGCATTGGGGAAACGCAGCGGTTTTGAATTACACTTTATAGGGCTAACAGCGGGCTTTGATATTTTAAACCCGGCAATTAAGTTGCCCGGTTTTGGAAGAATAGGCTTTGCAAGTTAAGAATTTAAAGAAATAATGTTTCTTTAAATTAGGGCTTTTTTGATAAAGGGTTTGTAAACCTTATTTCTACTGTACTGTCTAATATTAAGGTTGTTACTGTGCTGTTAATTATATTTTAGGGTGATTGTTGTGAGGTGTAGATAGGTAAAATCTAATGTGGGGAAGATAAAGTGCTATTTGTGCTTTTCTTTTGATGATAATGATCAAGTCTAAGTTGAACAAAAAAAGTATAATAGAAATTGCAAGTATTGCAGGCATTATGGCTGCATTCTTCACGTTCGACCGTTCCTTTGGTATTCTTGATTGGGTCGTTAATGAAGTGGTTGTTGCTTTCCCTGGGTTTAAACAATACGCGGTAAACTTTGCAGGTGTAAGTTTTATTGGTTTAGTGACTTATTGTATTATGCAGCGCATTCGTGGTCATAAAGAAAGCTTGGCTCGTGCGACAATGGAAAAGTTTCTTCAACAAAAAGATTTTACTGACGCTAATACAGGCTTATCTAATCGCCTCGGTTTTAAACTAATGCTAGGCGAATTGCGCGGTAGTCAGGTTTTGACGCATAAATCTATTGTGGCTTTTGAAATTCGTAATCTGGATTCAATTGCAAGTGTGCATGGCGAAGCTACCGCCGGAAAAATTGAAAATTTATATAGCAACAAGCTTAAAGAGCTTTGTAGGGAAAATGATTTTGCCTCTCGTGCTGATAAGGGACGCTTTTATTTGCTGATTAATTCAGTGGACACTGATGAAAGTTCTTTGCAGATTGATAATGTATTTGATGCAATCAACGGACTTGCAGAACAAGGTATGGTGATTGATGATCTAACAATGAGCATACATTTAAACATAGGCTTGTTAAATTTAACTTCTAGTATCAAAAATTCTGCTAATTGGTCAGAGGATGATATTATCCAAAGATTGGACTATCTGCTCTACCTTTCAAAATCAAAGCCTCATGATGTTATTGAAGTTTATAATGACAAAATTGAAGACTCGCTTATACAACGTGCGATGGTAGAGGGTGAGTTGTTGGATGCCTTAAAGTCAGGCGAAATAATGCCTTATTTCCAACCGTTTATTGATATGAAGACCAATAAAGTTGTTGGTTTGGAAATTTTGGCTAGATGGGAACATCCAACAAAAGGCTTTATCTCACCTGACATATTTGTTCATGCAGCAGATGAGATAGGTGCAATGCGCGATCTAACGCTTATTATGTTGGAAAGAGCTTGTAAGGCGGCCAGTAAATGGCCTGAGAATATTACGCTTGCTTTTAATATTTCGCCAAATGAACTTCGTAATGAAACAACGATGGATAGTTTTTTTGAGATTTTAAAAACTACGGACATCGATTCTGAACGTGTTGAGTTAGAAATTACAGAAAATGCCTTTATTGAAGAAGTTGGTGAAATTACCGAGGCTGTTTCAAGATTAAAAAAACGTGGTGTTCAAATTTCAATTGATGATTTTGGTACCGGCTTTTCGAACCTGTCTCACTTGAAGATATTGCCATTTGATAAAATCAAGATCGATCAATCGTTTATTCGCGATATGGCATCAAACTCTGAAAGTGAAGCAATTGTTAAAAATATTATTGCTTTGGGTAAAAGCCTTGGATTGCCAACTGTGGCTGAGGGTATCGAAATTGATGCAAACCATGACGCACTTCAAGAACTTGGTTGTTCTGTGGGGCAGGGTTATCTTTATGCAAAAGCGCTAAAAGCTGAGGAAGTAATGCCGTTTATCAATAACTTCAAAGCGGAAATCGTTTATTTGGCAAAAGTAGCTTAATTCGTTTAACGAAGGCCAAGCTTGTTTAACAGTCTGTCGCGCTTCATTAGCCACCAGCCAGATTCGATAGGCCATAAAGAATGTTTTTCGTCTGACTTCAGTTTCTGTGCTGCATGAAGTGGCCAATTAGGGTCGTCCAATAGCTCTCGAGCAAGGGCTATCATATCAGCTTCTTTATTTTCTATTATAGCTTCACATTTATCTGCATCCCATAAAAAACCTACAGCCATGGTAGGCACGCCTGTTGCGTTACGAATTTGTTTGGCGAACGGTACTTGAAAACCTTGTTCGATTACCATGCGGCGAGGGCGGTCTTTACCGCCAATACCGCCAGTAGATGTATCAATCATATCAACTCCAGCTTCTTTTAAAGCTTTAACTGTTTGGATTGTATCTTCAATTTCAATACCGCCATCCAACCAGTCTGTTGCAGATAGGCGAAAGATTAAGGGCAGGTTTTCTGGCCAGTATTTGCGAATGGATTTGGCAACCCCGACTGCAAAGCGTTGTCTGTTTTCTAGTGTTCCACCCCATTTGTCTTCGCGTTGATTGGCAATTGGGGACAAGAACTGGTGGACTAAAAACCCATGCGCTGCATAGACTTCAATGACTTTAAAACCAGCTTCAAGAGAGCGCCTTGCTGCTTCACCAAAAGCTTCAACGGTTTCGCTGATTTCCGTTTCATTCATTTCTTTGGGCTCAGGCCAACCCTCAGCATAAGGAATTGCTGAAGGGGCTAATGCTTGCCATGGATGTTCATTGTGGTGTTTTACGTCTTCGTCATCAACAGGTGTTTCGCCATGCCAAGGGCGCCGCTCTGATGCTTTGCGTCCGGCATGGCCTAATTGAATACCAGGGACACAGCCTTCATCTTCAATGAATTTACAAATTTGGCTCAGCCTTTCAATTTGCCCGTCTTCCCAAATGCCAAGATCGCCATGGGTTCGTCTGCCATCTTTGGTGACGGCGGTTGCTTCTGCGTAAACCAAACTCGCGCCACCAAGGGCAAATCTTCCTAAATGCACCATGTGCCAATCATTTGCATAGCCATCCTTAGCGCGATATTGGCTCATGGGCGAAACGGCAATGCGGTTTTTAAAGGTTACAGAATTAAGCGTATAGGGTGTGAAAAGTTGTGACACAGTAGAGCCTTTTTATTTGTGATTGGCTAAAATTTGACTTGCCGCAGATAGTGCGCCACTGCCGTGCGGTATATCCAGAGCTTTCATAGCCGTTTCCATTGTGCCTAAAGTACCCATAATCATGGGCGGGTTAAGGTGTCCCATATGACCGATGCGTAAATGACAATCAGCGTCTTTTCCTTCAAAGCCAAGAGGAATGCCAAGTGTCAGGCCTGCATTACTTTCGCACCATTTTCTTATTTTTGGCGCTTCGCTATCTCCTGTCTTAAGAGTTGAAACAGCGGTTGAGCGTTTAGCTTTATCTTTGATGTTATGAGATATCTCTGTGCCTTTACCCCAGCATTCGATGGTCGCCCACACGGCGTTTGCAATTGTTTTGTGACGTGCCCATGCCGCTTCAATGCCTTCTTCGTGTACAAGCATATCAAGGGCTTCACGCAATCCATAGATATGATGTGTAGGGGCGGTGCCATCAAATTGACGATAGAATAAATCAGTTTGAGTACGCAAAACCCAATCCCAATATTCTCCAGGTTGCGCACGTTTTCTTGCTTGGGATGCTTTGTCATTAAAATAAACAAAAGATATGCCAGCGGGTGTCATGAGGCCTTTTTGACAACCCGTCATCATGACATCTACACCCCAATCATCCATATGAAATTCATCACATCCCAATGAAGCAATGCAATCAACCATGAAGAGAGCATTGTGGCTGGTTTCATTGATCGTTTTTCTAAGTGCAGGAATGTCATTGATGACGGAAGAGGCTGTATCGGCCTGAACTGTCAGGACTGCTTTTATTTCATCTTTGGTGTCTGCTTTCAAGGCATCGGCAAGAATGGTTGGGTCTGCATCTTCTTGCATTCCAAAGTCAATAACCTGCGTATTGATACCATGGCTTTCTGCCATTTCTGCCCAAGTGATAGCAAATTTTCCTGTTCCTAAAACTAGAATTTTATCGCCTGCATTCAAAGTATTTTTTAAGGCTGCTTCCCATGCGCCATGCCCATTTGCAATATAAATTGCAACTTGGTGTTTTGTCTTTGCAACGGCTCGTAAATCCGGGAATAGCGTATCGACCATATCAACAAGAGGACCCTCGTAAATATTGGGCGAAGGTCGGTGCATGGCATTTAAGACACGATCTGGAATGATTGAAGGGCCAGGAATTGAAAGTAATGGACGGCCAAAATTTAGAGACATGAAATTTACCTGAGTATGAATTAATAAACCCTGTGGTCAAAAATTGTATTCTACGGATAAGACTGAACATAGTCAGACATCTTGATAATTTCTAATCACAATCGGTAATTCCTTTGGACTTTTTGCAAAGTTTTTACACTTGTTTTCTAGTAATTCCTTTTTACCTCCATAGCCGTATAAAACTCCAATCGAAGCAATATTATTATTTTCTGCCCCAATTACATCATGTTTGCGATCACCAATCATTACTGTTGTGATAGGATCAAGCTTTTCTTCATCAATTATATAGCTTAATAGTTCTGTTTTGTCAGAGTTCGTGCCATCTAATTCTGACCCGTAAATGTTTTTAAAAAAATTTGATAACTGGAAATGCTCAAGAATTTTTTCTGCATAAACCGTTGGCTTACTTGTTGCCAAGAAGAGTAGCCGATTGTCATCATATAATTCTTCCAAAACCTGTTCTATGTGTGGATAGGTTTTGTTTTCAAACAATCCTTTTTTTGTAAAGCGTTCCCTATACAATTCTAACGCCTCTTTAGCTAATTTTTTGCTTTCGAGTATAGTTTCAAAACTTTGAAGTAGTGGTGGTCCAATACACCATGTTAGTTTCTCACTTGGTATCGTTTTATGCCCAATACTTTTTAAAGCATATTGTATAGAACTGGTTATTCCGAGTTTGGGGTCGGTGAGTGTTCCGTCAAGATCGAAGAGAATCGTTGAAAACTTTCTAACCATGGTGCTCTTCCTCACTTGTGGCAACTAAGGCTTTGTTGAAATGCGAAAGCGCTTTTATTTGTGTTGCGTTACCGATAATGAGATTATCTCGCTGCGTGTCTACTACAGGTAAGTCTGATAACCCGCTATCATCAAATATGCGCAGTGCCACTTCTAGACTATCAGCTTCCTGGAGGAAAACGGGGTCTTCATCTTCTTGTTTTTCAATATAAACAGGTTCTTTGCCTTGTTCTAATACAGTCATGAAATCTTTTACTTTGTTGGAACGCATGACGTATTTATGTGGGCCATCGCGGAAGAAAAGTCCGCGTATCTCCAACTGCCAT
>CALDZF010000167.1 GCA_937944165.1 uncultured Rhizobiaceae group bacterium
GCCAGCTAACCGCCCTGCAGTTGCGCCATTTCTGACAGAAGTTTCAAATTCCGCATAAAGCTGTACGCGCATTTTTGTTAGCATTTCGCGATATTCATCCAATGGGTGGGCACTAAGATAAAAACCAACTGCACCAAATTCGCGGTTGAGTTTTTCGCTGGCACTCCAAGCTTCGCAGAAAGGCATTTCGATTTTTGTTGCTTCGCCACCTGAAGCCTCACCAAACATATCGTTTTGACCAGTTTCGCGATCACTTGCAGTTCTGTTTGCGTGTGCTACCAATCGCTCCAAACCAGCCAACATGCGCTCACGGGAATAATCAAAACAATCAAAAGCACCAGCACAAATCAGATTTTCAAGTGTGCGTTTATTGACCTGACGAATATTAATGCGCGAAAAGAAATCTTCTATGGATTTATAGTCACCATTCTCGCAACGCTCGGAAACGATTTGTTCAACCGCCCCCTCACCAACACCTTTGATAGCTGCAAGAGCATAAAGAATTTTACCATCCTTTACCTCAAAACCCACACCAGAAGTTTGAACAGAAGGTGGAACAACAGTAATTTCTTTCGCCTCCGCATCTTGATAAAAGATGCTCAACTTATCCGTATTCCCCAAATCAAGCTGCATGGAACCTGCCAGAAATTCGACTGGGTAATTACACCGTAAATAAGCTGTTTGATAGGATACAAGCGCATAGGCTGCCGCGTGCGATTTGTTAAAGCCGTAATTGGCAAATTTCGCCAAAAGATCGAAGATTACGTTTGCTTCGCCTTTTTGAATGCCACGTTCAACTGCACCATCAACAAAACGTACCCTTTGAGCTTCCATTTCTGAGGCAATTTTCTTACCCATAGCGCGGCGCAAGAGATCGGCTTCACCAAGCGAATATCCAGACAGGATTTGCGCGATTTGCATCACCTGCTCCTGATAAATGATAACGCCGTAGGTTTCCTTTAAAACACCTTCAATTTTTTCATGATAATAATCAGGCACTTCCTCGCCATGCTTACGGGCATTGTACGTTGGAATATTGTCCATTGGACCAGGGCGATAGAGCGCCACAAGCGCGATAATATCTTCAAAGCGGTCAGGTTTCATACCGATGAGGGCTTTACGCATGCCCTGACTTTCCAATTGGAAAACGCCAACGGTTTCACCGCGCGTCAACATTTCATAGGATTTTGCGTCATCAATCGGGATATGAGCTAAATCAACGGTTATGCCGCTTTGAGCGATAAACTCGACTGCTTTTTCGAGTACCGTAAGGGTTTTCAAACCAAGGAAGTCAAACTTGACCAGCCCCGCCTGCTCCACCCATTTCATGTTGTATTGAGTAACCGGCATCTCGGAACGCGGATCACGATAGAGTGGCACCAATTCATCGAGTTTACGGTCGCCAATTACGATGCCCGCAGCGTGGGTAGACGCGTGGCGATAAAGGCCTTCGAGACGTTTTGAAATATCAAAAAGCTTTGCGACGATTTCTTCTTCTTTTGCCGCTTCCTGCAAACGCGGCTCTCCGTCAATTGCTTCAGCAAGAGTCGTTGGATTTGCTGGGTTGTTCGGTACCATTTTGGTTAAACGGTCAACTTGACCGTATGGCATTTGCAAAACGCGGCCGACATCACGCAAAACTGCTCGTGCTTGCAGCGTTCCGAAGGTAATGATTTGGGCTACCTGATCAGAACCGTATTTTGCTTGAACGTATTTGATAACCTCTTCGCGGCGCTCCTGACAAAAATCGATATCAAAGTCAGGCATGGAAACGCGTTCAGGGTTCAAGAAGCGCTCGAAAAGGAGCGAAAACTGCATTGGGTCAATGTCAGTTATCGTCAACGACCAGGCAACCAAAGACCCCGCACCTGAACCACGACCTGGCCCTACCGGAATGCCCTGCTCTTTTGCCCATTTGATAAAGTCGGCAACAATCAAAAAATAGCCAGGAAACCCCATTTGCTGAATTACGTCTAATTCAAATGCCAGACGGTCTTCATAGTCTTTTCTTGTATAGCCTTCTGCAATTGGATATTTTTCCAATCTATCAACCAAACCAGCCTCGGACTGGCGGTGTAATTCATCATATTCGGCCTTGAGAGCTACCTCAGGTGCCGCATCTCCTTCAGTTTCAGTAAAACGAGGCAAAATGGGGTTTGTAGTTGTCTCTTTAAAGGCAATTCTTTTGGATATTAGAATTGTATTATCAATCGCTTCTGGAATTTCTTTAAATAATTGCTTCATCTCTGATTGAGACTTAAAATAATGATCGTGCGTTAACTTTCGACGCTCATCCATATTGACCACAGCCCCTTCTGCGATACAGATGAGTGCATCGTGCGCTTCAAAGTCTTCACGCTTTGCAAAAAATGGCTGATTAGTAGCGACAAGGGCTATATTATGTTGATAAGCGAGTTCAACCAAAGCCTGCTCGTTTTTACGGTCATAATTGGCATGGCGTTGTAATTCTATATATAGCCTGTCGCCATAGATTTCGTTTAGTTTTAATAATCGTTCCTCAGCATCCTGTTTTCGACCATCTTGTATCAACTTGTTGAGCGGGCCTTCAGAGGCACCCGTCAGGCAAATAATGCCTTCATTATGTTTATTAAGCGCGTTGTAAGTAACATTAGGAAGATTACCCTCACCACAATCGATGTGAGCACTACTGACCAGTTTTTTAAGGTTGTCAAACCCCTTCTCATTCATGGCGAGGAATACAAGATAGGGAAATTCTATATGCCCTGAACGCGGTACATAATCCTTGTCATCTTGAAAATTAATCGCGAGTTTGCACCCCATGATGGGTTGCAGTCCGTCTTTGGAAGCTTTTTCTGAAAACTCCAATGCACCAAACATGTTATTACGATCTGTAATCGCAAGTGCGGGCTGGTTATCAGCAATGGCAAGTTCCATTACTTTTTTGAGTTGCAATGCACCTTCAAGCAATGAGAAGGCAGAATGCACGTGAAGGTGAACAAACTCGGCAGTTTGATTATCGCCTTGTGTTGCATCTGTACCGCCTGCTAGCGCTACATTCATTTTTTGTACTGCTCTTGAAGCCATTGATATCTAACCCATTTAGACACAGCATGAATACTGGAACTTCAATGTCTAAAATTAAGGCGTAATTTTCAAGGTAAAAGGCAGTTCACCCCCTGTTTATTAAAACAGCACTAGGCAACAAACTTAAGAATTTCACCCCATGTAAACATAGTAGTTAAAAATAGAGAAATGGTAGCTAATGAAGCAATGTCTTTAATGGATACATACATGGAACAACTCCTAAAACAATTATGTTCTCACTACAAAGCGTAATGTTCTTATAATGTTCCATTTTTGTTCTTTTTTGTCAATAGAAATAGAACAAATTTATCAATATTATTTATTATTTAGTAATATCAACAACTTGCCCAGAATCCAAAGTAACAGTTCTATCCATTTGAGCAGCTAATTCATGGTTATGAGTAGCAATTAATGCTGACAAACCTGTTTGACGCACCAAAACATTCAATGTATCAAATACATGAGCCGACGTTTCAGGATCAAGATTGCCTGTAGGTTCATCAGCCAATAATAAAGATGGTGCATTGGCAACAGCCCTTGCAATCGCCACGCGTTGTTGTTCACCACCAGAAAGTTCTGAAGGACGATGTTTTGCACGCGGAGCAATTTTCATATATTCGAGAAGTTCGCTGGCACGTTTGCGCGACGTTTCTTTATCACGGCCTCTTACCATCTGCGGTATCATGAGATTTTCTTCTGCGGTAAATTCTGGTAGGAGGTGATGAAACTGATAAACAAACCCTATTGTAGTACGTCTCAAAGCTGTGCGAGACTTATCATCCATTTTAGCCGTTGAATGCCCATTGATTAATACATCTCCCTTATCGGGACGTTCTAGCAGCCCGGCCGAGTGAAGAAGTGTAGACTTGCCTGTGCCAGAAGGCGCAACGAGCGCTACCATTTCACCCTTTTGGATTTGAAAGTTAGCATCCTGTAGCACGGTAAGCGTATGCTCACCCTCACCATATGTGCGTTCTAATGCTGAGATATTAAGAACAATATCTCCCCCATGATTATTCATATCGAAGTGCCTCTACAGGGTCTAGTTTTGCCGCACGCCAAGCAGGAAATAACGTCGCAAGGAAAGACAAGGCAAGCGCCATTACCAATATCCATAGCGTTTCATTCATATCCATTCGGGCAGGAATATTACTTAAAAAGCGTGTAGTTGGATCCCATGGATTATTACCAGTAACCCAAGTTACAAAGTCCTGAATTTGTTTAATGTAAGCACAAACCAATACGCCTAGTAAAAAGCCAACAAGAGTTCCGACAACACCAATGGCAGAACCAGTAATCATAAAGACACGCATTACTGCGCCACGTGTTGTGCCCATGGTGCGTAATATTGCAATATCGTGGGATTTATCTTTAACCAGCATGATTAGCCCTGAAATAATATTCAGAGCAGCCACCAATATGATTAGCGTTAAAATCATAAACATTACATTGCGCTCAACATCCAATGCAGAAGTTAAAGACGAATTACGTTGACGCCAATCAGATAAAAACAACTGCCTTTCAGAAGCTTCAATTATAGCATCACGATAATCATCTACTTTGTCAGGATCATCGACATATATATCTATGACATCAACCTCTCCTTCCTTATTGAAATAAAGTTGTGATTCTTCCAAAGGCATGAAAACAAACGAACTATCATATTCAGACATGCCAATATCAAATATGGCATTGACGGGGTATGACTTAATTCTAGGCGTGACACCAAAAGCAGTTACATCACCTTTGGGCGAAATTAGCGTAATATCATCGCCTAATTGAAGACCAAGATTAGCTGCTAATCTGTGACCAATCGCGACACCTTCCTTTGTATCAAACCCATCAAGTGTTCCTCGTCCCTGACCTTCAGGATTGATGCTGCCATCTTTTACATTCGTGACGCCATCAGCAATGGTTGATACACGTTTCATGTCGGCTTCTCGCATACCGCGTACTAGCGCACCACTGCTGCTATTTTCTATGACCCCATCGACAAGTACCTGACCTTCGACCAGCGGAATTGCAAATTTTACGCCTGTAGCTTTTTCCAAGCGTTTTGAAAGTTCGTCATAATCATTCAAAGGCGCTCCAATTGGATTAACAATCAAGTGCCCATTAAGCCCCAAAATTCGATCCAGTAGCTCGGTGCGAAAGCCATTCATGACAGCCATAACGATAATCAATGTAGCAACACCAAGCATAATGCCAAGAAACGAGAAACCAGCAATGACAGAGATAAATGCTTCCTTGCGACGAGAGCGCAAATAACGGCTTGCTAACATCCATTCAAAGGCTGAAAATACTGAAGTTCCTGATTTTTCATTCATTACAGGTGCGTTAGTAATATCTGTCATGGATATGCCTTAGCTTATGAATTTATTGATTACTTCATCTGGAGACATTGATGTTTTTTCTGCCTCGCCTCTGCGTTTTACTTCAACTTCATTTTTCTCGATACCGCGTGGACCAATTACAATTTGGTTAGGAATACCAATTAAGTCCATTGTCGCAAATTTTGCACCTGCGCGATTGTCTGTATCATCATATAAAACGTCTAATCCTGATGCAGTTAGTTGTTCATAAACCCCGGTACTGGCTTCATCACAAGCTTTATCACCCGCCTTCATATTGATAATACCAACCTGGAATGGTGCAATGGATTCAGGCCATATGATACCATCATCATCATGTGATGCTTCAATGATTGCAGCAACTAATCTGCTTGGGCCAATGCCGTATGATCCCATATGCACATCATGATCTACGCCATCTGTGCCTTTGACTTTTGCGCCCATAACTTCTGAATATTTTGTTCCAAAATTAAAGATATGCCCTACTTCAATACCACGAGCATTCATGCGGTCAGTTTCAGCAACTTCACCCCATAAGGTTTCATCGTGTAGTTCGTCAGTTCTGGCGTAATTTGTCGTCCAGTCTTTTACGATACCTGCCATGATTTCATCGTTGTCATAATCAACATTTGCATCTGGTGTTTTTAATTTCATAACATCTGAATGACAAAAAACTTCGCTCTCGCCAGTCTCTGCAAGTATCAAAAATTCATGACTTAAGTCGCCACCAATTGGTCCTGTATCAGCACGCATTGGAATTGCCTTGACACCAAGACGTTCAAACGTACGAAGATAAGATACGAACATCCTATAATAAGCAGCGCGAGAAGCATCAGCATCTAGGTCAAACGAATAGCCGTCTTTCATCAAGAATTCACGTCCGCGCATTACGCCAAAGCGTGGGCGCACTTCGTCGCGAAATTTCCATTGAATATGATACAGATTAAGCGGTAAATCTTTATAACTTTTCACGTAAGAGCGAAAAACATCCGTAACCATCTCTTCGTTTGTAGGACCGAAAAGCATATCGCGACCATGGCGGTCTTCGATGCGCAACATTTCTTTGCCATAGTCGTCATAACGACCACTCTCACGCCATAAATCAGCGGATTGTATGGTTGGCATTAAAATTTCAATTGCACCTGCACGGTTTTGTTCTTCTCTAACAATATTAGAAATTTTGTTTAAAACCTTAAGCCCTAAAGGCAACCATGAATAAATGCCCGCAGATTGTTGGCGTATCATGCCAGCACGTAGCATTAAACGGTGGGAAACAATCTCAGCTTCTTTTGGATTTTCTTTAAGAACAGGAATAAAATATCGAGATAAACGCATGAAGAAACCCAAGAATCAGTAGACTTATATTATCTTCGTTAAAGCCTTAATTGGTGGCCTATACAAGTCCTTATGATAACATTCGAATGTGGTTGGATATTCACAGGCAAGTAAGTAATTCATAAAAAGTGATTAAAGTATGGATTTTTTAAATGACATGGTCTCAAGTCTGTGCTTGTTATTTTCAATAACAAGTTTTGGACAAACCGAACGTTTATATGTCTAGTCTTGGGAGGATGGATCCTGGCGCATTTACTGCAGCCGCTGCAACAACAGAAATGGATCAATATAGACTAAAACTAACAGGCAAGGCTTTCGCCTTGCCTTTTTATTTTGCTTAATAAATTTGGCTTTTAATTTTTAGGTAATCAATGGCTAGGGCGCAAATGCTGCGGGAATATACTGGGTATATCTGAAAACTCCCAATCAAAGTAAGCTGTTACTCCCCAATAGATTGAAAATATCACAAAGGCTATTATCGAATTCCATAATAATTTTTGCGGCAATCTTGATATGGTTGGTGCGCCAGGATCAGTACCTTGAATGACTTCACCATCTTCTGCCTGAGAACGATTTCCATAGGGTAAAACAATAAATAGCGTTACCCACCAGATGATAAAATAAATTGCAAAGCCTGTAAAAATTTGCATTAGACTTGCTCCAATTCCACCAAAGTTCCGCAAAAGTCTTTTGGATGCAAGAAAAGCACAGGCTTGCCATGGGCGCCAATTCTTGGCTCTCCATCCCCAAGAACACGTGCGCCCTCTGCCTTTAGTTTTTCACGCGCAGCAATAATATCATCTACTTCATAACAGATATGGTGAATGCCGCCAGAAGGACTGCGCTCCATGAAAGGCTCTATTGGTGATCCTTCACCCAGCACTTCCAGGAGTTCAATTTTAGTATTTGGCAATTCGACAAACACAACTGTTACACCATGCTCGGGCAAAGCTTGTGGTTCGCTTACTTTTGCTCCCAAAGTTAAGGCATAAGTATTAATACCAGATTGCAAATCCGGGACAGCAATTGCTACATGATTTAATCTTCCAATCATCTATATACTCCTATACTCGAGCAACAAATACAGTTGTCATTGGTTTTTTGCCCCATAAATTTCTGGTTTCTGATCTTACAGCTCGCGAAATTGCATCGCGTATAAGATCGTCATCACGACGGCGTTTTTTGGGAATGCCAGAAAGTGCGCCTATTGCTGCCTTAAATAAGGCTTCATCAAATGAAACACCATCATTGGTGATTTCTGGCAAGCCATGCAATGCGATGTCCAAATCATCGGCCATATCCCCGGCACGATCTAGCACAATCGAAACAGCAATATGCCCAGCATAGGATAATCTACGGCGGTCTTTTACACCAGTTGAGGCTTCATCAGCAATAATATGACCATCTTTATAAATACGCCCATAAGGTACCTGATCAATAATTTCTGCAAGCCCTGGTGCAAGCCGAACCAGATCGCCATTGCGGATTGGAACAACTTGCGGAATACCCTCTTCGCCTCCAAGTTTTGCTTGTGCGTTAAGGTGGGCAGCTTCACCATGAACCGGAATTAAGATTTCAGGTTTCGTCCAAGCATACATTTGTTTTAATTCATGTCGTCGCGGATGACCTGATACATGAACAAGCTGTTTTCCGTCTTCGATTATTTCAATGCCCTGCTCGATCAGTTGATTTTTAATCTCGATTATTGGTTTTTCATTACCAGGAATTGTCCGTGATGAAAAAATAACAGTATCGCCTGCTGCAAACGAAATATAACGGTGTTCCTGCCTTGCAATTTTTGCAAGTGCAGCGCGGTTTTCACCTTGGCTACCCGTTAAAATAATCACAAGTTGATTTCTATCGATATATTGAAAATCAATATCTTCCACAAAGTCCTGAATATCATCAAACATATTCAAGTCTGTTGAAACTTCAACAACACGGCGAATAGAGCTACCCACGAGCATTACTTTACGCCCAGTTTTTTCAGCTGCTTGTGCAATTGATCGGATACGACCTACGTTTGAAGAGAAAGTTGTTATTGCAACCCTGCCTGTCGCGGTTGAAATCAGATTAGCAAGACTGTCAGAGACTTCACGTTCAGTGGGTGATTCACCTTCACGCATGGCATTTGTTGAATCACAAATAAGCGCCAAAACACCATCATCTCCCAAACGCTTAAATGCATTTATATCCGTATTTTTTCCCAAGGTTGGATCATTATCCAATTTCCAGTCACCTGTATGAATGACACGGCCAAGTGGACTTTTAATCGCTAATGAAACAGGCTCTGGAATAGAGTGCGTTACATATACAGGTTGTATTTCAAAAGGTTCTAAATCAATTATGTCACCAGCTTTATATACCTCTAACGGCAGATTTGGCGGCTCACCTTCGTATTGCGCTTTTGCATCTAACATACCGGACGTAAAAGCTGTACAATATATTGGAGCGCCAAGACGCTGCCACAAGCTTAATACGGCACCATAATGGTCTTCATGTGCATGGGTAATTACAATTGCCAGCAGGTCTTTGCCAATCTCTTCTACAAAACGAATATCAGGTAAAACCAGATCAACGCCTGGCAAATCAGGCCCAGGGAATGTTACTCCACAATCTACCATAATCCACTTGCGTTTTTTTTCATCGCCATAACCATATAGCGCAAGGTTCATGCCTATTTCACCCACACCACCAAGAGGCACAAATACCAAATCTTGCTTGCTCAAACTAATCCTTACTGCCCTCTATGGGTCTTGATTAAAAAATATATCGGCCGTTGAAACTTGTTTCGTTTCACCGGACTTTGTTTCAAGCAGCATATAACCGTTAGCATCAATTGAAATAAAATGCCCTATTTGCTCTGCTTGACCAGGAATTTTAACTGATACCTCACGTCCTAAACCATAAGCATTATCCAGCCACTTTTGTCTTATTGATGTAAAATTATTTCCCTTATTCCAAAAAGAAATATTGTTTGCTACCGCATTTGCAAGTGACAAAAACAACGCACCTGCAGAAACTTCGATACCTTCAGCGAATAAGCTTGTTGCGGGGTGTAAAGTATTGGCTGGAAAATGCTGACAATTAATACCTATTCCCATAACCACATAATTGGCATCATTGTGAGTAACGCTTTCAAGTAATATGCCACTGCATTTTTTACTATTTAACATTACATCATTAGGCCATTTAAGCTTAATCTCATTATTGCTCATTGAATAAGACTTAATAGCCTGTCTTACCGAGATTGCAGCAATAAATGTTAAATCGGCAAGACGTTTTTTTGGCGATGGATCGGTTAATAACAAAGACGCAAATAAATTACCTGTTTTGCCAGTCCATTCACGCCCTCTACTGCCTTTGCCAGCAGTTTGGCGGTTAGCAGTTATCCAGAGATTTCCTTCTTCGCCTGCAGTCGCATAATCCATACAAAGCGTATTGGTAGAAGATGTTTCTTCAATAACAAGGTGTCGATACGCACCCAGTTTGGTTTTAATGGGGTCACCGATCAAAAGAACGAAGCAGCAGCAAGAGATGTTGCATCTGAAACATAGCCTGCGATAAGGAAGTAAAATGTAACAAATACACCACTTGCCATCAGTACAACTTTCAACTCACCGTCCATTGGAACAAAGTTATCCGCTGGTTCATCAAACCACATTATTTTAATAATGCGTAGATAATAAAAAGCACCGATCACACTTGCTAATACGCCAATCACGGCAAGCGCATAAAGCTCTGCTTCGATAGCTGCTACAAACACGAAGTATTTGGCAAAGAAACCAGCCAGTGGCGGGATGCCTGCTAATGAGAACATCAAGATGGTAAGCACTAAAGCCATCATTGGATTTCTACTGCCAAGGCCAGAAAGATCTGCAATTTCTTCAACTGCGCCATCTTTTCTGCGCATTGCAATAATGCAGGCAAAAGTACCAACCGTCATGACCATGTAAATCAGCATGTATAAAATAACGCCATTAACGCCAGATTGCGTGCCAGCCGCAAGGCCAACCAGTGCATAGCCCATATGACCAATTGAAGAATACGCCATTAGCCGTTTGATATTGGTTTGTCCAATAGCCGCAAAAGCGCCAAGCACCATAGATGAGATTGCGATGAATGCGATAATTTGCTGCCAGTCAGATGTTACAGGCTCAAACGCTTGAATGACTACTCGGATCAACATTGCCATTGCCGCAATCTTAGGCGCTGCAGCAAAAAATGCAGTTACTGGCGACGGAGAGCCTTCGTAGACATCTGGTGTCCACATATGAAATGGTACAGCTGAAATTTTAAAAGCAATGCCTGCCATTAAGAACACAAGACCAAAGACCAGTCCAAGTGAACGTTCATTGCCTGCCATTGCCTCTGCAATACCAACAAAGTCTGTATGGCCAGTAAAGCCATAAATCAGCGATGCACCATAAAGCAGCATGCCAGATGAAAGTGCGCCCAACACAAAGTACTTCAATCCAGCCTCTGTTGAACGAACAGAATCGCGATTTATAGCCGCTAACACATAAAGTGATAGCGATTGCAGTTCTAATCCAAGATAAAGCGCAATAAGATCATTGGCTGAAATCATGAGCATCATGCCTAATGTGGCTGTTAGAACAAGAATTGGATATTCAAAATTAATTACCCCTTCCCGCTTCATATAATTAACCGACATAATGATGGCCAAGGCAGAACCAAGAAGCGTAAGCAGTTTCATGAACCAGGCAAAATCATCCAAGATAAACGAACCATTCATGGCAATGCCACGATCAGCGGTTAAGAACAGACCAATGCCAGCAGCAACAATTACTGCCAGTGATAATCCGGTAATTTGTGAAACAGAGTGTTCACCCGAAAAAACACCAACCATAAGCAAAACCATGATGCCCAATGCAAGCCAAAGCTCTGCACCTAAAAGACCGATGTTTTGTGTTTCAATTAATACCTGCAATGTTTCTTGCATTGGAATTCTCTGCTTCGTTATTTCAGGCTTGCCTGAGCGGTTTCTTTTGCAGCTTCAATTGCTGATTCATAATTCAAGATAAGCGTATTTACAGACACTTCTGTTGCTTCAAATACTGGCATTGGATAAACACCATAAAATATTACCAGAACAACAAGCGGGTAAATTATAATTTTCTCCCGCGTATCAAGATCAATAATTGCTTTCAGACTTTCTTTATCAAGACTACCCAATACGACACGTCGGTAGAGCCATAACGCATAAGCCGCAGACAAGATTACGCCAGTAGTCGCTAATAATGCAATCCAGGTATTAACCTGGAAAACACCCAATAGCACCAGGAATTCGCCTACAAATCCTGAAGTTCCAGGAAGGCCTACATTTGCCATGGTAAATATCAAAAAGACCACAGCGTACTTCGGCATGCGATTTACCAAGCCGCCATAAGCAGCAATTTCACGCGTATGCATACGGTCATAAACAACGCCAACACACAAAAACAATGCGCCTGACACAAGACCATGCGAAAGCATTTGATATATGCCGCCTTGAATACCGTTAGCATTCATCGTGAAAATACCCATGGTTACATAACCCATATGTGCAACTGATGAATAAGCGATAAGTTTTTTTATATCTTCTTGCATTAAGGCAACAAGCGAAGTGTAGATAATTGCAATGGCTGAAAGCACAAATACAAATATTGCCAGTTCTTCACTTGCCACCGGGAACATTGGAATGGAAAAGCGCAAGAAGCCATACCCACCCATTTTCAACAATATTGCCGCAAGCACCACAGAACCCGCAGTTGGTGCTTCCACGTGTGCATCTGGTAGCCAGGTATGAACTGGCCACATCGGCATTTTCACCGCAAAAGAGGCAAAAAATGCAAGCCATAACCAAGTTTGCATTGATGCTGGTATTACTGATTCTGCACGTGATGGGTCGAGTAATAATACAATGTCTGTTGTGTTTGTCTGCCAGTAGATTGCCATAATCGCGAGCAACATCAGCACAGAGCCAAGCAGCGTATATAAGAAGAATTTAAAACTTGCATAAACGCGCCTTGCACCACCCCAAATACCAATAATGATAAACATCGGTATTAGACCAGCTTCAAAGAAAATATAGAAAAGCATAATATCTAAGGCGCAGAATACGCCAATCATGAATGTTTCCAGCAATAGGAAAGCAATCATATATGATTTTATATCTTTCTTTACGCTTTTCCAACTTGCCAAGATACAAAACGGCATCAAGAATGTTGAAAGGATAACAAACAACATCGAAATGCCATCTACACCCATGTGATAAGTCATAAATGAACCAATCCATTCATAACGTTCTACGAATTGGAAATTGGCAGTTGTGTTGTCAAAATTGACCCAAATATAAAGCGAGGCGATAAATGTTATCACGGTTGTAAACAAGGCAACGTTTTTAATATTGCGTTCTGCAACAGCGTTATCAGTTGGAATAAGCATAATCATCAGCGCGCCAACAAGCGGCATGAATGTTATCATTGTGAGAATTGGCCAGTCAGTCATTAGCCTGCTCCTCCAAACATAGACCATGTAATCAAGGCAGCAATCCCTATCATCATTGCAAAGGCATAGTGATACAGATAGCCAGACTGAAGCTTTACAACCTTACCTGTTATACCCAGTACGCGCGCAGAAATTCCATCCGGACCAAATCCATCAATCAACCAGCCATCACCTTTTTTCCAAAGAAAATGACCAATCCATTTTGCCGGACGTACAAAGATGAAATCATAAAGCTCATCGAAGTACCATTTGTTCAAAAGGAATGCATAAAGACCTGGATGCTGTTTTGCCAATTCCTTTGGCAGTGATGGTGATTTAATATACATCCACCAAGCAAGTACGAAGCCGATTGCCATGACTATGGCGGGTGACCATTTTACGAGTTTTGGTACATCATGAAATGTTTCAAGAACTGTATTGGATGGTGAAGAATAAAGGGCTGTACGCCAGAATTCATTGTACCAGAATTCATGATCGCCCCCTGTAACATGCCCCACAAAAGCATTATGGAAAACAACCCCGGCAAACAAGGCACCAGCCGCCAGAATGTAAAGCGGGATTAGCATCACGTTTGGCGATTCATGCACATGGCTCATTACATCCACGGAAGCACGAGGTTTGCCGTGAAATGTCATAAAAATTAAACGCCATGAATAGAAGCTTGTGAAAAGCGCTGCGATTACAAGCAATATGAAGGCATACATTGCATAGGCGTTTTGTCCTACAAATGCACTTTCAATTATCGCATCTTTTGAGAAGAAGCCTGCTGTGCCAATTATCGTTCCTGGAATACCAAGACCTGTAAGTGCCACAGTACCAATCATCATCATCCAATAGGTTTTTGGAATGTGCTTGCGAAGACCGCCCATTTTACGCATGTCTTGTTCATCTGACACGGCATGAATGACCGAACCAGCACCAAGGAACAAGAGCGCTTTAAAGAATGCGTGTGTGAAGAGGTGGAATATTGCCGCACCATAAGCACCGACACCCAATGCCACAAACATATAACCAAGCTGAGAACAGGTTGAATAAGCAATCACGCGCTTTATATCGTTTTGTACCAAACCAATAGTTGCTGCAAAAAATGCTGTTGTAGCACCGATAAAAGTAACAAAAGTGAGTGCCGTTGTAGAATATTCAAACAATGGTGACATGCGAGCAACGAGGAATACGCCTGCGGTAACCATGGTAGCGGCGTGAATAAGCGCTGATACAGGTGTAGGCCCTTCCATGGCATCTGGTAGCCAGGTATGCAGCAGGAACTGAGCTGATTTACCCATGGCACCCATGAACAGCAGCAAACAGGTAATCGTCAAGGCATCAGCGGCACCCAATTCATATCCAAGAAAGCTCATTACAGTGCCTTCTGCCGTCGCAACGTTTTCTACATTTTGGAAGATCGTTGAAAACTCGATGGTGTTAAACATATAGAACACGCCAAAGATACCAAGCGCGAAACCAAAGTCACCTACACGATTTACAACAAAAGCCTTCATAGCAGCTGCATTTGCTGAAGGTTTTTTAAACCAGAAGCCAATCAATAAGTATGACGCAAGGCCAACGCCCTCCCAACCAAAGAACATTTGAAGAAGGTTGTCAGAAGTAACCAACATCAACATGGCAAAAGTAAAGAGTGACAGATAGGCAAAGAAACGCGGACGATGCGGATCATGATGCATATAGCCCATGGAATACATGTGAACGAGGGATGAAACCGTATTGACCACAACCAGCATAACGACAGTTAGTGTATCAATGCGCAGCGCCCAGCTTACATTCAGATCACCAGAGCTAATCCATTGCAGTACCGGAACTGTAAATGGTTCAACGTCAGAATAGCCAACGGATATAAAAGCGACCCAAGACAAGATTGCTGAAATAATCATCAAGCCAGTTGTGATGTACTCACACCCTTTCGAGCCGATGGACTTTGCAAAAAGTCCGGCAATCAAGAAGCCGATGAGCGGGAGAAAGACAATTAAGTGATACATGGTCAGCCTTTCATCACGCTTACATCTTCAACGGCAATCGAACCTTTGTTGCGGAAGAAGACCACAAGAATGGCAAGACCAATAGCCGCTTCAGCAGCGGCAACCGTTAAAACGAATAAAGCAAACACTTGCCCCATCAAATCTCCCAGATGTTGAGAGAAGGCAACAAAATTCAGATTTACAGATAGAAGAATAAGCTCAATTGACATCAGGATAATTAGGATGTTTTTTCTGTTTAGAAAAATCCCGAGCATGCCGATTGTGAATAATATGGCACTTACTGAGAGGTAATGTGAAATTCCGATTTCCATCTTATAGCCCCTTCCCGCTTTCTACATTTACATTTCTAATTGCAGTTTTTGGATCACGACCGACCTGCGTTGCAATATCCTGTCTGCGAACGCTTGGCTTGTGGCGAAGTGTGAGCACAATCGCGCCAACCATAGCAACTAGCAAAATCATGCCTGCAATCTGGAAGAAGAAAATATGATCTGTGTAAAGGATATTGCCCAAGGCTTCGATGTTGCGAACTTCGCTCACATCAGGCGTTGGTTGCGCAGTCGAACCAGACGCCACGGGAGCTGTTACCCAGCTACCCACAACAAGGATAAGTTCAACTAGGAAGATAATTCCAATTAGGGCGCCAATTGGCAGATATTGCAAAAATCCTTCACGCAACTCTGCAAAATCAACATCCAACATCATGACAACGAAGAGGAAGAGTACCGCAACCGCACCAACATAAACGACAATAAGTAGTAGACCCAAGAACTCTGCACCTGTCATAATAAAAAGACCAGAAGCATTTACGAATGCAAGGATCAGGAAAAGAACAGAATGCACAGGATTACGTGATGAAATCACCATAAAAGCCGATGCCAGCATAATGCCTGAGAACATGTAAAAGAATAAAATGGATGCGGTCATGTCTGGTTCCTACCTGTATGGCGCATCAATGTGCAGATTACGGGCAATTTCACGCTCCCAACGATCGCCGTTATCCAGCAATTTGTCTTTGTCATAGTAAAGCTCTTCGCGTGTTTCAGTTGCGAATTCGAAATTCGGACCTTCAACAATTGCATCAACCGGGCAAGCTTCCTGACAGAACCCACAGTAAATACATTTGACCATATCAATGTCATAACGAACGGTACGACGTGTGCCGTCATTGCCACGAGGGCCTGCTTCAATGGTAATGGCTTGAGCCGGACAAATCGCTTCACACAACTTACAAGCGATACAGCGTTCTTCACCATTGGGATAACGCCGCAGCGCGTGTTCGCCACGAAAACGGGCTGACACAGGGCCTTTTTCAAACGGATAGTTAATCGTCGGCTTTGGCTTCCACATATAACGCAGCGCCAAACCAAGTGCTGAGAAAAACTCTTTTAAAAGAAGTGATTTTGCTGCTTGTGCTAGATTACTCATGCTGCGACCCACCCTGTGATTTGTAAAACAAGTGCTGTTGCGAAAACCATAAAGAGTGAGATTGGCAGGAAGACTTTCCAACCCAAGCGCATCAATTGGTCATGGCGATAACGCGGCACAACGGCACGAACCATTGCCATGGCAAAGAAGACAAGAAGCATCTTCAAAACGAACCAGAATGTGCCCGGTATCCAGTTTAAGAACCAAACATCAAATGGAGGCAACCAGCCACCAAGGAACAAGACTGTTGTCAACGCACACATCAAGATAATGGCAACAAATTCGCCCAAGAAGAATAACAAGAACAAGGTTGATGAATATTCAACCATGTGACCCGCAACCAGTTCTGATTCAGCTTCTGGCAAATCAAATGGGGGACGGTTTGTTTCAGCAATGGCTGAGATGAAGAAGATAATGAACATGGGAAATAGCGGCAACCAATGCCAATCAAGGAAGGATGAACTCATACCAAGATAATTTGTTCCAAGACCCGTTTGCTGCGCAATAATAATATCATCCATGCGAAGCGAGCCTACGCATAGAAGAACCGTAATAATCACAAAGCCGATTGAAACTTCATACGAGACCATTTGCGCCGCTGAACGAAGGGCTGCAAGAAAGGCGTATTTGGAGTTTGAAGCCCAACCGCCCATGATAACGCCGTAGACTTCTAGCGAAGAGACAGCAAAAACAAACAAAATACCCAGATTTAGATCAGCAATCGCCCAGCCCTTATCAAGTGGAATAACCGCCCAAGCTGCCATGGCTAGCACTGCGGATACGATAGGCGCAATGATAAAAACTGCCTTACTCGCACTTGCGGGAATAATCGGTTCTTTAATAACAAATTTCAGTAAATCAGCGAAGGATTGCAACAATCCCCAAGGCCCAACCACATTTGGCCCTCTGCGCATTTGCACTGCGGCAAAGATTTTACGGTCAGCATAAAGAATGTAAGCAGTGAAAACCAAAAGTGCTACGAGCAACAAGAGGCTTTGCCCAAATATTACAATAACAGGCCAAAGATAATTAAAGATAGCTTCCATTGTCTTGCGCCCCGCCTATTCCGCTGCCTGCTTCATGGCGCCAGCGCGAAGTGCAGAACATTCCGCCATCACTTTGGAAGCACGTGCAATCGGGTTGGTCATGAAGTAATCCTTAATCGGACTTGTAAGAGGTTCGGATAAAGTCTTTCCAGTCTTGGAAGCACCCAATGATTTCGTAATAGCATTTACATCAATATCCCTTGCTTCCGCAACCTCATCAAGGCGTGCAAATTGCGGAAATTGCAAATAAAGTGCTGAACGTAATTCTGCCAGGCTGTCAAATGGCAAGGTTACTTTCAAATACGCAGATAATGCACGGAAAACAGCCCAATCTTCTTTGGCATCTCCTGGTGCAAATGCAGCGCGGTTTGTCATTTGAACACGGCCTTCAGTGTTTACATAAGTGCCAGATTTTTCTGTGTAAGTTGAGGCAGGTAGAATCACATCCGCATGATGTGCGCCAACATCACCATGACTACCGATATAGATTTTGAAGCCTTTGGCTTGGTTCATATCAAGCTCATCAGCGCCATGAACAAAAAGCACGTCCATGTTTTTCATCATGGAAGCTGTATCTTTGCCGCCAGTACCTGGTACAAAACCAAGATCCAGTCCCCCCACCTGTGAAGCATGCGTATGGAGCACGTTGTAGCCGTTCCAGTCTTTTGAAATAACACCGGTTGTTTTTGCCAATTCACCGACCAGACCAATAACTACCTTGCTATCAGAGCGATTAAGCGCGCCCTGCCCGATGATAACCATCGGTTTTTTTGCTTTCATAAGCTTAGCAGAGAATTTATTTTTACCGGAGATTAACTCTTTAAGCGTATCGACACTTACACCCAAATGTTGATATCCATAACGAAGATCTCCAACTTCGCCAATAACACCGACTGGGAAATTACCCATTTTAACACGCTTCAAAATACGGCTATTTAAAACTGCTGCTTCAAAACGTGGGTTTGACCCCACAATCAACAAGGCATCCGCTTCTTCAATACCTGCAATGGTTGAGTTAAACAAATAACTTTCACGACCATTCTTAGGGTCAAGCACACTGCCAGCCTCACGACAATCCATATTGGTTGAACCCAAATTGCCAAGTAGAGTTTTTAGCGCAAACATATCTTCTACAGATGACATGACCCCGGCAATTGCACCAATTTTATCAGCTTTTATTGTTTTAACTTTACGTGCAATAGCAGCAAATGCAGCATCCCATGTTGTTGCTTGAAGTTTACCACCAACTTTTACATAAGGCTTGTCTAAGCGTTGGGACTTCAATCCATCCCAGATAAATCGTGATTTATCTGATAACCACTCTTCGTTCACGTCTTCATGCAGGCGCGGCATGATACGCATGACTTCGCGGCCACGTGCATCTACGCGAATGTTTGAACCAACCGCATCCATCACATCAATTGACTCTGTCTTACGTAATTCCCATGGGCGAGCTGTATCTTGATAAGGACGCGATGTCAGTGCACCAACAGGACAAAGATCAATCACATTGCCCTGCATTTCGGATGTCATGGCCGTTTCAAGATAGGTTGTAATCTCAGCATCTTCACCACGACCCAGCAGCCCCAGCTCAGAAATACCGGCAACTTCAGTGGTAAAACGCACACAACGCGTACAATGAATACAACGTGTCATCTTGGTGCGAACCAGTGGGCCAATGTACTTATCTTCAACAGCGCGTTTGTTTTCAGCAAAACGGTTTTTATCAACACCATAAGCCATCGCCTGATCTTGCAAATCACATTCGCCGCCCTGGTCACAAATCGGACAATCAAGTGGGTGATTGATGAGCAAAAACTCCATCACACCTTCACGTGCTTTTTTGACCATTGGTGATTTTGTTAAAATCTCTGGTGGCTCCCCATTCGGTCCAGGACGACAATCACGAACACCCAAGGCACAAGAAGCCTGTGGTTTTGGCGGGCCGCCTTTGACTTCAACCAGACACATGCGGCAGTTGCCAGCTATAGAAAGACGCTCGTGGAAACAAAAACGCGGGATTTCCGCGCCCGCTTCTTCACAAGCCTGCAGGATCGTATAGTGATCCGGAACTTCTATTTCTTTGCCATCAATGATAAGTTTCGTCATATCAATTTTTTCCGTTTTTGGGACACGATTAACGCGGTTCTTTCCCGAATACCTTCACATACTCTTCATGCCCACCATTAGCGAGCGCTTTTGCTTGTTCAACCCAATTATCTCGAACAATTCTACCTGTAAAATTCAAATGTGCATCCATTTGCTCGATATCATGTTCATTCCAATTGGCAATTTGTTCGTATTGATAGATACCTAATGAATTTAAAGTTTCAGCAAGTTTTGCACCTACACCAGCGATTAACTCCAAATCATCATGCTCTGCTGTCGAAGTTTGTTCCAGTGTGTTTGTCAAACCCAATATATTCGTAAGCGATACTGTTTCGGTAGGCTTTTTTGAAGTTTGAGATTGCTTTTTAGACTTCTTTTGAGTTTTCTTTTTCTTTTTCTTTTTAATAGTACATTCACAGCCGTTAGCATCTTCAATAAGTGCCTCAAGCTCTAAAAGCGCAAGAATGGCTTTCTTTTCTTGTTTGGCTTGCTTTTTTGCAAATGCACGAGATTTTTCTAATGCATTCAATGCCTTATCAACACTTTTCAAAAAATCGGCGGATAAGACAGATTTTTGTTTTTTAGACATCATCTTTACTCCCTTTATCCGCATCTTTGGTTTTGCCACAACTTCACATGTGAAAGGTATGACCAGCTAAATGCAAAATCTGTGTCGCCATGAAAATCAATATGATCGAGGCGAGATTTTGCTTCCTCAAGATTTGGTTCATGTCCCTCTTCTACCCACCACATAACAAGTTGATGGCTATCAAGTGCGCCGAACCAGTCGTTCTTACCATTGTAGACTTTTTTGTGAACAGTATTCCAAACAAAATGCTCAAGTGTTTCAGCACTTTCCCAGACAGATAAAGTCATTTCTGTTTCAGGATCAGGACAAACTGCATTGGCTCCAAATTCATTGCGTTGCTCATCAAGCAATCGCCATACAAAACCTTCGCTTCGCTCCGCCAAAGCATTTATGCGCTCAACATTATCAGTAAAGCCACCAGCCAATTGTGATGTCTTGTCGATTTTCCATCGGGATATGTTGAGTTCAGCCAAGTGCATTTGATTATTCAGCAGCCTCCAGATGTTTATCTGTTACTGTGTCATCTGCATCTGAGCGTGTTGTATAGCTATCAATGCGCGCCTCAATTTCGTGGCGGAAGTGTGTAATTAGCCCCTGCACTGGCCAAGCTGCAGCATCGCCTAGCGCACAAATGGTGTGGCCTTCAACTTGTTTTGTTACTTCAAGCAGCATGTCGATTTCTTTTTTCTGGGCGCGACCTTCTGCCATGCGCATCAACACACGCCACATCCAGCCTGTGCCTTCACGACAAGGCGTACATTGACCACAAGATTCGTGCTTGTAGAAATAAGCAAGTCTGGCAATTGCACGAATAATGTCTGTTTCTTTATTCATGACAATAACAGCTGCCGTACCTAAGCCTGATTGCAAGGCTGATAATGAATCAAAATCCATCGGCGTATCAATCATCTGATCGGCTGGCACACATCGCACAGATGAACCACCTGGAATAACCGCAAGAAGATTGTCCCAACCGCCAAGAATGCCACCACAGTGACGTTCAATCAATTCCTTGAACGGAATGGACATTTCTTCTTCGACTGTACACGGACGCTCAACGTGACCTGAAATACAGAAAAGCTTTGTGCCTGCATTGCGCTCTGCTCCAAAGCCTGCAAACCACTCTGGCCCACGGCGAAGAATGGTCGGGACTACCGCAACTGACTCCACATTATTTACCGTTGTCGGACAGCCATAAAGACCTACATTTGCAGGAAACGGCGGCTTTAACCTTGGCTGGCCTTTCTTGCCTTCAAGTGATTCAAGCAGTGCAGTTTCCTCACCGCAGATATAAGCGCCTGCGCCATGGTGAACGAAGATATCAAAGTCCCAATCGTTCTTGTTGTTCTTGCCTAAGAGACCTGCATCGTAACATTCGTCAATGGCTACTTGCAGTGCTTCACGTTCACGAATGTATTCACCGCGCACATAGATGTAGCAAGTATTGGAATTCATGGCACAACCGGCAATCAGACAGCCTTCAATCAGCGTATGCGGATCATGACGCATGATATCACGGTCTTTACAGGTTCCTGGCTCAGATTCATCTGCATTGATTACAAGATAAGAAGGCCGTCCGTCAGAACGTTCAGGTTTCGGCATGAAAGACCATTTAAGACCTGTCGGGAAGCCAGCACCACCACGTCCACGAAGGCCTGACGCTTTTACTTGCTCAACAATCCAGTCAGGGCCGTTTTTAATAAAACCCTTTGTTCCAGACCAATGCCCACGCTTCATTGCGCCCTTCAATGACTTATCATGAAGACCGTATATATTCGTGAAAATTCTGTCTTTATCTTGTAATGCCATTATCGTACCTCGGCTTAGCCATTAAGCCTTTTTCTTCGCTAAAACTTTTGCTTGTTTAATCCAGTCATCGCGCTCAATGCGTCCTTTGAAGGATAGTTCGTCATCGACAATAGCAACGTCGGCTTTTTTCCAACTTGCAATTTGCGAGAAATGCCAAAACCCTAGTTTATTGAGCGTTTTTTCAAGTTTAGGCCCAACACCAGATATCTCTTGTAAATTATCTGCCTTACCTTCAGCTTTTTTCAACCGTATTGGGCCAGCTGATTTTGATACTGCTTTTTTAGGCGCTGCTTTGGTAGCTGATTTTGTAGTTGCAGCCTTGGGCATTGATTTCTTTGCAGGCGCTTTTTTGGGTGCAACTTTTTTAACAGTCAGTTTTGTCTTTGTAGCCATAACAGCAGCAGGTTCAGATTTCAACGAAGTCAAACCACCAACAGGGGCAGAGTAAATGCGATCTATTTGAGGACCAGCTTTTATACTATCCCCTTTGCCAGCTTCACAGGCATCAATGATTTCTTCAAGGCGTTCAGTCGTTAAGTCTTCGTAAGTGTCTTTGAAGATCATAACCATCGGTGCGTTTACACACGCACCCTGACATTCAACCTCTTCCCAAGATAAAGTACCATCTGCATTGGTTTCAAATTGGTTCTGATTGATTTTTGACTTACAGACTTTCATCAATTCTTCTGAGCCACGCAGCATACAGGGTGTTGTTCCGCAAACCTGAATATGAGCCTTTGTGCCAACAGGCTGAAGCATAAATTGTGTGTAAAATGTTGCAACTTCAAGCACACGAATATAAGGCATTTCAAGCATTTCTGCGATATGTTCGATTGAAGCTTTTGTAACCCAACCGTCTTGCTCTTGAGCAATCATCAACAAAGGAATAACAGCAGAAGCTTTACGATCTTTAGGGTATTTTTTAATCCAACCTTTTACCACAGGCGTATTAGGACGACTGAAGGCAAATTTTGCTGGTTGCACACTATCATCAGCGAGACGACGAACGGACATTTTTTATGAGCCTTCTGTTTCTGGTGTTAAGAAGCAAGATGAGTTTTCTTCTAACAAAGGTGGCGTACCTTTTAGAAGGTATGTTTGCCCTGCAAATTGAACATCACGAATTATAGTTATACTGCTTTCTAACGGCACCTTGCGACACTGTTTAATACTGGCTGCTGCTTCAACAATAAATTTTGTTGTTACGCGACGACCACGAATTTTATCACCTTCTGGCAATCCGCCTAAAGTTTCAGGCGAAAATATACGGCCAAAAAGGATACGGTTTTCTATTAAATGCGCACAGGGAGATTGCTTACCCTCAGGATGAGGCTCAAACGCACACATTATATTTTGAGCAGCCAACTGCTCATTGGCTTTTAACTGCTGTGCTTCAAACCTTGGCCCTGCTGTTGGAGAACAAGCCACAAGTACGGTTGCTATGGATAAGGATAGCAAAGGCTTTTTCACCGATCTACCTCACCAAATACAATATCCAAAGAACCCAAAATAGCAGAAACATCTGCTAATAAGTGTCCACGACACATAAAGTCCATTGCTTGCAAATGTGCATAGCCTGGTGCGCGAAGTTTACAGCGATAAGGCTTATTAGAACCATCTGACACAAGAAATACACCAAATTCACCTTTAGGCGCTTCAACGGCACAGTAGGTTTCGCCTTCTGGTACGCTATAGCCTTCAGTATAGAGTTTAAAGTGGTGAATAAGTGCTTCCATTGAGCGTTTCATTTCATCACGTTTTGGTGGCACAACCTTGCCATCTGTTGAAGAAACAGGCCCCTGACCTTCTGGCTCACGCATCTTAGCAATACATTGCTTCATGATATGTACAGACTGACGCATTTCTTCCATACGAATGAGATAACGATCATAATTATCGCAATTCTTGCCAATCGGAATATCAAATTCCATTTCGTCATAACATTCATAAGGTTGAGACTTGCGCAAGTCCCAAGCGGCACCTGAGCCGCGAACCATAACGCCTGAAAAGCCCCAAGCCCATGCATCATCAAGGCTGACAATGCCAATATCAACATTGCGTTGTTTGAAAATACGGTTTGCTGTCAGCAGTTGATCAATATCATCGACAACCTTCAAAAATGGCTCACACCATTCATCAATATCATCCAATAGACCATCAGGCAGATCTTGATGTACGCCACCTGGACGAAAGTATGCGGCGTGCAATCTGGCACCACAAACACGCTCATAAAAAACCATAAGCTTTTCGCGCTCTTCAAAACCCCAAAGCGGCGGCGTCAAAGCACCAACGTCCATGGCCTGTGTTGTGATGTTAAGCAGATGCGATAAAATTCGACCAATTTCTGAATACAAGACCCGGATAAGCTGTCCACGACGAGGAACTGTGATGCCAGCCAGCTTTTCAACGGCAAGGGCAAAAGCATGCTCCTGATTCATCGGCGACACATAATCCAAACGGTCAAAATAGGGGATTGCCTGAAGATATGTCTTATATTCGATTAGTTTTTCTGTACCACGATGTAAAAGGCCAATATGCGGATCAACACGCTCTACAACCTCACCATCCAATTCCAATACAAGACGTAAAACGCCGTGCGCAGCCGGGTGCTGGGGGCCAAAGTTAATATTGAAGTTTCTGACGTTATGCTCACCCATTATGAACCAGCCTTTTCATCACCTGGAAGAATATAGTTTGCACCTTCCCATGGACTCTCATAGTCAAAATCACGGAATTCCTGTCTTAATTCTACAGGTTCGTAGACAACACGCTTTGCTTCATCATCGTAACGAACTTCAACGTATCCTGTGAGCGGGAAGTCTTTTCTCAAGGGATGCCCATCAAAGCCATAGTCTGTTAAAATTCTGCGCAAATCAGGATGGCCTGTAAACAAAATGCCGTACATGTCGTAAGCTTCGCGTTCAAACCAATCTGCCCCTGGATAAATGCCCGTAATACTTGGCACTGGTGTTTCTTCATCTGTTAGAAGTTTTACACGAATACGCGTATTATGTTTTGGACTTAGCAAATGGTAGACGACTTCAAAACGCTTTTCATTTCCTGGATAATCGACGCCGCATATATCTATGAAAGATATAAATTGCGTACGATTGTCATCATGTAAAAAGCGCATTAGAGCTACAATGTCATCGCCAGTGGTATAAACTGTCAGCTCGCCAAACGCATTTGATATACTTTGGATATGATTGGAAACTTCAGTTGTAATAACGGATGCCAGCTCATCAAGCGGGTTTATTTCAACTTGTTCTACTGATTCACTCATTTACGCCCCCTATCGCTCTATTGTGCCAGTACGACGGATCTTCTTTTGTAAAAGCATAACACCATACAAAAGCGCTTCCGCAGTTGGTGGACAACCAGGAACGTAAATATCAACAGGTACAATTCGATCACACCCACGCACGACTGAATATGAATAATGGTAGTAACCACCCCCATTTGCACATGACCCCATGGAGATAACATAACGAGGCTCTGGCATTTGGTCGTAAACCTTACGCAGAGCTGGTGCCATTTTATTTGTTAGCGTTCCCGCAACAATCATTACATCTGATTGACGTGGCGAAGCACGCGGTGCAATTCCAAAGCGCTCCGCATCATAACGAGGCATAGCCATATGCATCATTTCAACAGCACAGCACGCGAGACCAAAAGTCATCCACATTAAAGAACCTGTACGTGCCCAGTTAATCAGGTCGTCTGTAGAAGTAACAATAAAGCCTTTATCCGCCAACTCATTGTTAATATCCATAAAGTAAGGATTATCACTACCAATTGGCTGACCTGTATTGGGGTCAAGAATACCTTTAGGTTGGGGTGCAATCAGTGTTGTATTTCCGTTGCTCATATAATTATCCGTATCTAATGCCAAGCTTGATCATTGGGATTAATCCCACTCAAGCGCACCTTTCTTCCATTCGTAGATAAAACCAACTGTCAAAATGCCCAAGAAAAGCATCATTGAGAAAAAGCCTAACCAGCCCAAGCTTCCAAAGCTAACAGCCCATGGAAACAAGAAAGCTACTTCTAAATCAAAAATAATAAAGAGAATCGCCACGAGATAGAAGCGAACATCAAATTTCATGCGAGAATCATCAAAAGCATTAAAGCCACACTCATAAGCGGACAGTTTTTCTGCATCAGGCGCCTGGTAAGCTACTAAAAAAGGCGCTACAGCCAAAGAAACACCAATTACGAGGCATAATCCCATGAAAATAATGACGGGTAGATATTCCTGTAAAATCAGTTCCATGGAATTTGCCTCCTGTTTTTAAGTTTAGCAAAAATAATCACTTAAACGAAACGTAATTAATCTAAGGCTTGAGGTATCGCACATCAGCCAAAATCGCAAGTCCAAACCCGCGTCATAATGGCTAGAATAACGATAGTATAATATTTTTACAAATAACGCATTATCACGCTTGACTTGCAGCTCGCTAAACCGTAATTCATTCGAACGTTATGCATTGATTTGCAAAACACACGCGGGTGTAGCTCAGTTGGTTAGAGTATCGGCCTGTCACGCCGAGGGTCGCGAGTTCAAGTCTCGTCACTCGCGCCATTTCTTCCTACCAGAGGTTGAAATGGATGACACATAAACAAAAAAGTGCTTCGGTGCTGTTTATCGCTATAATGGGTGATTAGCTCAGCTGGGAGAGCAACTCGTTTACACCGAGTAGGTCGGCGGTTCGATCCCGTCATCACCCACCATTCACGTTCTATCAAAATTTAAATTTAAAATCTGAACTAGGTAATGCTTCTCGACATTTTTGCTTACGCAAAATTGTCTGCCAGCATCTGCGTTGTTTTTATGAAACAACTTGGGTCGGCGGTTCGATCCCGTCATCACCCACCATAGACAAGTTTATAAAGTAATCATGTACGTATCAGCGGCAGGCAATTGTAAAACAACTGACAAGAGCTGAAGTCAAAAAATCAAACGAATTTATTTAAACAAAATTGAATAATACTTCTCGACTTTTTTTATCCACCAACCTGCTCAATCACAGCTTTCGCCAAATCTTTTTTACGCAATTCAAAAAACTTTCGTGCGGCATCTAGGTTTGGGTGGTGTACGTCTGTTACTTCGCCTGCATCATTGGTTTTAAAGAAGTCTTTATTACCTTGTGCTGCTGCTATGGTTTCTTGCGTAAAGCCTGATACGAAACTGCAGCGACTACCTGCTTCTTTGAAAGCTTGTTTTATATTTGCCTGGGCTTTCCATCTGGTTTGATTAATATCTTCAAGATATGAAGGGGATGTTGTCAAAAAAATACAAGGTATATCTTGCGGTATTTGACTCATAGTTGCCTTGACATCTGCCAGTGCTTTTTCTGGTTGCGTCGCCCAACGGTCAGCAGAGTTGCCCAAGAATGCCAGAATGAGAAGTTGTGGCCTATAATAACCATTTTCAAACATGGCTTCAAAAGCTGATTGGTTTGGTTTGCAGAATTGATAAGCCTCCCCCTGCCCGATATTTACATATTTACGTTTCTTGTTGCCTTGAATTCCATAGACGCCTGCATTTACACCCCAGCGTTTGTCTATTTCACAAATAACGTCTTTTATTTTGCCTTCTTCGCGCGTTATCCAATTTTGCAGCGAGGTTGATCTTACACCTATGGCCGCTGCTTCTATGTGAGATAGTTCTGGTATTTCACTTTTAAGCGCATCAAAAAGCTCCAGATAAACCTTACCTGCGCCGAAGGAAATCTGACTATCGCCAATCACTAAAACTTCTGGTGAATAATTCTTCTGCGTAAACATCATCGTTATAAACCACACAAACGCTGCAAGCATTAAAAGTAGCAATAGTTTATGTAGTTTTCTTGATTTTAGCGATATTGGCGAGGCTTAAATCCTAAAAGTTTAATGAAACATCTCTATGGCCAGAATTACAGCTTGCAATAAACACTCCCAGAGGATGCGGCATGTTATCTTGTTGGCGCAAGCCAATTGTACCACTAATTGCCGCTTCATAAGATTGAACCTTGGGTAATAAATCCTGACTTGCAGCTTCCGAACGCCATTCAACTTCTTCATCATAAGCGGAAGTTGCTTTGTCCAATTCCTTAAGAGCCTTTTCCTTGTCTGGCGTTTTTGCTTTTAATGCGCGCCTAACTTTTGAAAGCGCCTTTTTAACATCACTGGGGCCGGCAATATCACCAAAAGTTTTTTCCAAAGCTTGCACAACAGGTACCATGGATAATGCTTCTTCAGCTTCTATACGCGCAGCTAAGCCTTTCAAGCTTTCACCTTGCTCGACGAATGCACCAGTGCTCGCCAAAGTATCCATTACCTCTCTCACAGGCTCATAAGCATTGTCCGCTGCTCTTCTATATTGTGTTCTAAGTTTTGATTCCACTTTTAAAATCTCAACAAACTTTTTACGTTCATCTTGCCATTCACTCGGTATTAATGCACGAAGTTCTTCTTGCTCGGCTTTTATACCTTCAATGGTTTTGGTAATCCTGTCACGCCTTGAAGCATTTTCCTCACCACGCAGTTTACTTGAACGTTCTTCAAGGTCTTTAATTTCAGCATCCAGAATACGAATGTCTCTTTGTAAGGCACGCACTTTAATGTGTAGCGGACGGTATTCAATTGAGGCTTCTTCAACAACCATCTCCGCCTTAAATGCCTCATTCAAAATACTAATCGTACTTCCTGCGTCTTCAAGGCTGTCTGAGAAATCTTTGGATAGTTTTTTAGGAAGACTGCTAACATCAATTGAACCAGCAAGATTAATAGCATTGGTAATTTGGCTACCATTTTCGGCAAATTGCTGGCCAACATATTTCTCAACGCAATATTGCAGTTGTGGGTTTCTTGGCGGCGGCGCTGTTTCAGATAAAAGCAGTGAGCGGTTTGGTAAATAATTTACAAGGCTTGGATAGAGCCCGACAATTACAAGCGCTGTCAGCTGCAAACCAATAAATGCAATTACACCTTTATACATCGCAAGTGTCTTAACTGTAGCAGGTGCAACACCCCTTAAATAAAACAACGCGAAACCAAAAGGTGGCGTTAAGAAAGAAGTTTGAATATTCAAACCAATCATTACACCCAACCAAACAGCGGTAATATTAGCGGATGGGTCAGAAAGTAAAATTGGTGCAACGATAGGCACAACAACAACGGCAATCTCAATAAAATCGAGGAAGAAGCCCAGTATAAAGATAACGGCCATGACAATTATAAATTTAGTCCAAAAGCCGCCAGGCAATCCATCAAGGAAATGCTTGATAAGTTCTTCACCACCAAATGCACGGAAAGCTGCGGTAAGCATTGCAGCACCTAACAGAATAATAAAAACCAACGAGGTTGTTTTGGCAGTCTCAACCATAACACTACGCAAAGTGTCTTCTACTTTATAAACACGCCACCCACTCCAGGCCAAGGATAACAACAACGCGGCAACAGCAGTTATTGCAATTGCAATACCTGTCTTACTTGCCGCAACGCTTTTTATATTTGTGTCAAAGTTTGAGACAGTAAAACCAATCACAATCATTGATATGATTGCAATTAAGGCAGGCCAATAAGCTGTTTTATTACCTTCATGAAGACGATATCCAGCCATTATCAATGCACCAGCAGCACCAATAGCGCCCGCTTGATTTACCGTTGCAACGCCTGATAAAATTGAACCCAGCACAAGGAAAATCAAAGCAAGCGGCGGAATGAGTATTATAAAAACTTTGCCCCAAAAAGCTGCATTAAAACTGCCCTCATAACGAACCGCAGGTGCAGACTTGGGATTAAAGAAAGCATAAACCAAAATATAAAGCATGTATAAGATAACAAGCACGATACCAGGTACAAAAGCACCCAAGAACATTTCGCCTGCACTGGTAGAGCCTACATCAAATGCAGATGGCATTGAAAGTTCGCCAGTATTTTCTTTGAACAAATTCTTACGCGCAGTACCAGCCTGATCCGCAGCACTGGAAAGCTGATCGGCCAGAATAATCAAAACAATCGAAGGCGGGATAATTTGCCCCAAGGTACCTGATGCAGCAATTGTACCCGTTGCCAAGGAAGGTGAATAATTATTGCGCAACATGGCGGGCAATGAAATCAGCCCCATGGCCACAACGGTTGCACCCACAATACCCGTCGTAGCTGCTAATAATGCGCCCACGAAGATAACAGAAATACCAAGTCCACCTGGCACAGGACCAAATAGCTGAGCCATGGTAATTAACAAGTCTTCGGCAATCTTTGAACGTTGAAGCATAATGCCCATAAAAATAAACAACGGAATTGCAATGAGCGTGTCTCGTTCGGGTTCCCAATACACCCCACGCAAGTTTGTAACCCCTGCACTCAGCCATTGAGCCGGTCCGCCTTGCGCAAAATAAGCATCAACGTCTCCAGCAAAAAGATACCCGCATAAAGCTGCAGAAGAAATTGAAATGATTGCAGCACCCGGTAGAGAAAACGCGACTGGATAGCCTGCCCCCAATGCAAACGCCATTGTTAGAACTAGAACAAGAAGAAAGACCAATTCCATGTTAGTGCGCCCCCGGAGCAGCAGGTGTTATTTTATCTGGATCATCTCGGTAATCCGCCATGGCATCCATCAAATAAGCAACAAATTGGATCATCATTGAAATTGCAAAAACGCCTAGAAACCCCGCCATCATGTATTTGACATACATACCAAATCCTGACTGGGTTACTTCAAAATTGAATACTGGACTATTGATAACAGAAGACTTGCTGCCCATGCCAACGATAAGAATAGTCCAGCAAAGTGTCAGCCCAAGGAAGATCGTACCAACTGCATTGACCATGCCTTTTTTCTTGCTGTTAAAGCCAGCATAAAAGACATCCACACGGACATGGCCTTCTTCTAGTAATGTATAAGCACTGGCAAATAGAAATAAAGCGCCATACCAAAAACGAACCAGGTCAGCCATGAAAGCCTGTTCATAAGAAAAAATAAAACGCGTTATTACAATTAAAAGCTCAGCAAGCACTATCAATAATGTGAGCCAGGTAAAGCCTAGTGTACGGGTAATAAATCCCAAGATAATACCAAAAAACATTAATGGCAGGTGCACATAGACACCTCTAAATTGTGATTTTCCTAGTTCACGCGTAAGCTCTTCGCCAACAAAACTTTCAAGAAAACCTTCAACTCTAAGGAATGAAATAATCATATCGGCCATGCCTACAATCAGGACAATCCAAAAAGCACACCGGATAAAAACTGTATTAAAATTCGAGATAATCAAACTATCTTCGCGCAGAGTATTATTGCTTCTCTTACGCACTAACATAAATGCCAAAACAGCCATAACTACGTAAGACAATGCCTGCAACCATGATAGAATACCTGCATTACCTTTAAATATTTGATTTGCGCCTGGAAAATCTGCAGCACCATATGTCAGAAAATTATTGACGACATATACAGCCATTACTGAAAGCATTATCCATCCAAACAACCTTATAAATAGTGTTGATGTCATACCCTGCGAGGGTACTTTAGACGCTATATCAGCTGACAATGCTCTCTCTCCCCAAAGAACCAATTTTTATATCAAATATAAGTATTATGGCAAAACGGGGCAATGATGCCCCGCTAAGTTTTTGTGCTTAGGTTTTATATTCCCAAAACACGATTTCGTTTGATGGTATAAGCCACATCGGCTGATGCGCTCCACTTACCAATCTCAGCACGTTTTTCAATGACGCTATCATAAATTTTCTTTGATAGAGCTGAATGATCACGCGCTTCTTCAAGTACTTCCTCAGCTGCTTCACCAAATGAATCATAAACATCATCGTTAAATTCACGCAGTTCAACACCATGGTCTTTAACAAGACGACCAAGGTAATCACCATTAAACGCATTTGTTTCTGCCATCGTACGAGCATTTTCTTCGTTACATGCAGCTTGGATAATTGCTTGATCTGTTTTGGATAATGAACCCCAGAACTCGCCATTCATACCAAATGCAATTTGTGCGCCTGGCTCATGCATACCTGGGAAGTAGTAGTATTTAGCCGCCTCATAGAACTTCATGAAGAAGTCATTATATGGGCCAACCCACTCCGTTGCATCAATAGCACCAGAAACAAGGTTTTCATAAATCTGCCCACCAGGGAGTGAAACAGGCGAAGCACCCAGTTTTGACATAACGTCGCCACCAAGACCTGGAATACGCATTTTCAGACCTTTAAGGTCATCAGCAGATTCGATTTCCTTGTTGAACCAACCGCCCATTTGAGTGCCCGTATTACCACAAGCAAAGTTTTTAAGGCCGAACTCGCCAGCGATTTCATCCCAAAGTTCCTGACCACCAGCAAACTTAATCCACGCATCCATTTCAGTATAAGTGAAACCGAATGGAATAGCTGTAAATGCAGCCCAACCTGGATGCTTGCCTTTCCAGTAATAATCAGCGGCGATGTAGGCTTGTGCGTTACCTGATGCAACTTCATCAAATGAGTCAAATGCACCAACACGTTCACCAGCAGCGAAATACTGAACATTCAAACGACCTTCAGTTAATTCACCGATGCGTGCTGCAAGACGTTGCGCAGGCAGACCAAGACCTGGGAAATCACGTGGCCATGTTGATACAATCACCATGTCTTTTGATGCTTGAGCTATCGCTGGAGCTGCCAGTGTAGCTGTTGCTGCACCCGCTACTGCGGTACCTGTTAAAAATTTACGACGATCCATATGGATACTCCTCCTGATTTTCAGATATCAACCACTTTAAATTAAGTGACTATAATTATTAAGGGTCTTTATTATTATGTGCAATCTCCCACCCTCAGGGAGACTTGATGTACAATAGACAAGTTTTTATCAATCAGCGCAAGTACCCAATTCATACAATTAAAAACTTAAATGAGTTAGGTTTTTAGCCTCTGCCTTGTTAGCTGGTTTTGGTTTTGTTTCTGATTGCAGATTGCGCTGCTGCCAGACGTGCAATTGGCACTCTAAAGGGCGAACACGAAACATAATCAAGTTTTACGCTTTCGCAGAACTCGATTGAATCTGGATCGCCACCATGTTCTCCACAAATACCAAGCTTGATATTACCGCGTGTTGATCGACCTTTTTCAGTAGCAATTTTAACAAGTTCGCCAACACCATCCACATCAAGCGATACAAATGGATCACGTTTGATGATGCCTTTTGCCTCATAGGTTGTAAGGAACATTTGCGCATCATCGCGTGAAATGCCGAAGGTTGTTTGCGTTAGGTCATTTGTACCAAATGAGAAGAATTCGGCTGACTTGGCAATCTCTTGCGCACGAAGCGCTGCACGTGGCAGCTCAATCATCGTACCGACCATATATTCAACGCTCTCGCCTGTTTCTTCCTCAATGCTTTTGACAACCGCATCTATACGTTCTTTCACATATTGAAGCTCGGCAGTCATACCGACAAGTGGTACCATAATTTCTGGTACAACGGCTTTACCTGCTTTTTTGCCAGCTTCGATCGCAGCCTCAATGATTGCCCTAACCTGCATTTCAGCGATTTCAGGATAAGAAACTGCAAGACGACAACCACGATGCCCAAGCATTGGATTTGATTCCTGAAGTGCAACATTACGACGCCGCAGAATTTCTGCGTCTACGCCCATGGCTCTTGCGACTTCTTCAATATCTTTGTCCGTATGGGGCAAGAACTCATGCAATGGCGGGTCAAGCAGACGAATGGTTACTGGCAGTCCAGCCATAATCTCAAACAATTCGATAAAGTCTGAGCGCTGCATTGGAAGCAGTTTAGCAAGTGCTTTACGACGATCTTCTTCTGTCTCGGACAAGATCATTTCGCGAGCCGCAATAATACGTTCACCATCAAAAAACATATGTTCTGTTCGGCAAAGCCCAATTCCTTCTGCACCAAAGGATCGCGCAGATTTTGCGTCTGCTGGCGTTTCAGCATTGGTACGCACATCCATACGGCGCAATTCATCCGCCCACTTCATTAAGTCACCAAAGGAGCCAGAAAGTTCCGGACGCTGCATGGCAACGGCACCAAGCAACACTTGCCCAGTTGAGCCATCAATGGTGATGATATCACCTTTTTTAAAGGTACGTCCTGGAACACGCAATTCACCCGTCGCATAATCAATACGGATACCGCCTGCTCCAGAGACACAAGGCTTGCCCATGCCACGCGCCACAACGGCCGCATGAGATGTCATACCACCACGAGCAGTCAAAATGCCTTCAGCAGCATGCATGCCATGGATGTCTTCCGGGCTGGTTTCTGTGCGCACAAGAATGGTTGGCGTTCCTTCATTCTTTGCTTTTTCTGCATCTTCTGAATTAAATACGATCTGCCCTGTCGCAGCACCAGGAGATGCTGGAAGACCATTTCCGATAATCGTCTTTTCGGCATTTGGATCAATTGTTGGGTGCAGAAGCTGATCAAGTGAAGATGGTTGAACACGAAGGATTGCTTCTTCTTTTGTAACCAGACCTTCATTGCACATCTCAACGGCAGTACGAAGTGCCGCTTTTGCCGTGCGTTTACCTGCGCGCGTTTGCAACATCCAGAGCTTGCCTTTTTCGATCGTAAACTCAAGATCCTGCATATCGTGGTAATGTTGTTCAAGCTTATTCGCCGTTTCAACAAATTCAGCAAATGCTTCTGGCATAATCGCCTCTAGTGAAGGCATTTCAGAGCCTGCAGCAATGCGTGCTTCCTCTGTCAGATCTTGCGGTGTTCTGATACCCGCCACCACATCTTCACCCTGTGCATTTACTAGGAATTCGCCGTAAAGTTTATTCTCGCCAGTTGATGGATTACGCGTAAAGGCAACGCCTGTTGCTGAACTTTCACCCATGTTGCCGAAAACCATGGCTTGCACATTTACGGCCGTTCCCCATTCCACCGGGATGTTATGTAACTTGCGATAAGTATTCGCACGCGCATTCATCCATGAGGCAAATACTGCCCCTACGGCACCCCAAAGTTGTTCTTGCGGGTCTTGCGGGAAAGGTTTACCAAGTTCTTGCTCAACACTTTTTAAGTAGCTTTTTACGACTTCTTTCCAGTCTTGCGCTGTTAAATCAGTATCTTGGCTGTAGCCATTTGCATCCTTTACATCTTCAAGGATATCTTCGAAAACACCATAATCAACGCCTAAAACCACATCAGAATACATCTGAATAAATCGACGGTAGCTATCATAAGCAAAGCGTGCATCACCCGCCTCTACAGCCATGGCCTCAACCGTTTGATCGTTAAGACCAAGGTTTAAAACGGTGTCCATCATGCCAGGCATAGAGGCTCTTGCGCCAGAACGAACGGATACCAATAGCGGGCTTGTCTCATCGCCAAATTTACGACCCGTTGCGGCTTCAATCGTGCCGAGTGCAGCAATCATTTGGTCGTTTAATTCTTTGGGGTATTCCTCGCCATTTGCATAATACCAATTACAAGCTTCAGTCGTAATCGTAAATCCTGGAGGAACCGGCAATCCTAGTGAACTCATTTCAGCTAGGTTTGCACCCTTCCCGCCCAAAAGTTCTTTCATGCTTGATTCACCTTCAGCATTTCCATTGCCAAAGGTATAAATCCATTTGCTCATGACTTATCGTCTCCGCTAATTTTAAGCTAGTGATAGCGGTGTATTAGTAGACTGACCGATACAGTGCAACCCGTTAAACAATTAGATTAACGGGTTGCTGTATTTTTATTGATTTTCAGTAGGTGTTTTTGAGTATTTCTACTTACCCAAAGCTGTCAATAGTGTCTCACCGAGCTTGGCAGGTGATGGCGATACTTTAATACCAGCTGCTTCCATCGCTTCGATTTTGTCTTCTGCGCCACCCTTACCACCAGAAATAACGGCACCAGCGTGCCCCATGGTACGACCTGGAGGTGCAGTGCGCCCTGCAATAAAGCCTGCCATTGGTTTTGAACGCCCTTTTTTTGCTTCATCAGCTATGAATTGCGCAGCTTCTTCTTCTGCAGAACCACCGATTTCACCAATCATGATGATGCTTTCGGTTTCATCATCTGCAAGGAACATCTCAAGCATGTCGATGAACTCTGTCCCTTTCACAGGATCACCACCAATACCAACAGCTGTTGTTTGGCCAAGACCTGCATTTGAGGTTTGGAATACGGCTTCATAGGTCAATGTGCCTGAACGCGAAACAACACCTACAGAGCCCTTTTTGAAGATTGAGCCTGGCATGATGCCGATTTTACATTGTTCTGGGGTCAATACACCTGGGCAGTTAGGCCCGATCAAACGTGACTTTGATTTATCAAGCTTTGCCTTTACCTTCACCATATCCATAACCGGAACACCTTCCGTGATACAGATAATCAGCGGAATTTCAGCTTCAATCGCTTCCAATATTGCACCTGCGGCACCTGCCGGTGGCACATAGACAACAGAAGCATTTGCGCCTGTACGTTCCTTGCCTTCAGCGACAGTTGCAAATATCGGCAAGCTTTCACCATTGGAGCCCGTCCAGTCTTCACCACCTTTTTTCGGGTGAGTACCGCCAACCATTTGTGTTCCGTAATAGGCAAGCGCCTGTTCGGTATGAAATGAACCTGTCTTACCTGTAAGGCCTTGGACAAGAATTTTGGTATCGCGGTCAATTAGAATAGACATTTAGTGTTCCCTAAGTGGAATAGTTAAGTGTTAAATTCGTTCTTTTGAAAGAATGGTTACGTTTAAAAGGTTAGCTCGGTTTTGTTTGTCAGACTTAAAGAATACAAAGACCTTAAAGTCTTCATTGCCACCAGCCCAGGTTGTTGTCAGCAATTCACCATCTGGCACATCAGAACTAACAGGCTCTTTACCAACAAGCGTATTCATGCGTCCAAGAATAATATCCGCATCATCTTCACCATCCAACACGATAGTGCATGCGGTAGCAGTTCCATCTTTAAACTCAGGGAAGTTTTTATTGAACTGCTCACTTGGTGGGGATTGCACAACGCCAAGGCGGTAAATGCGCTGTGACAAGCGCACATCCCAACCTTCAAGGTAGTCAGGCTTTTCAAGCGAAGTAAACTGCTTCAAATCCTCACCACCCATACGCTCCCAAGCAAAGCGGGTAGACATGTCTTCAATATTTTTGAC
>CALDZF010000168.1 GCA_937944165.1 uncultured Rhizobiaceae group bacterium
TGGCCTGTGGTTGATCCTGAAACGCAGGGCGAAAACCGTGATGTGCGTGGTTTTCAATCCGTTCTGATTGAGCTTGGTGCACGTCTTGGCCTTCCTGGTATGACCAATGAAGACGGCTCTGCGAAGTTTAAAGACTATGCGGATTATATGGCTAATCACGAACGCAAACCTGGAGTAGGGCCGCTGGCTGGTTGGCGTGGTAAAAAGGGTGATAAACACGGTCGGGGTGAACCGAATCCAAATCAAGTTCAGGCCTACATTGATAATGGTGGTTTCTTTGAAGTGCATTTGCCGGAAGAAGCTCGTTATTTCAAACATGCGAACAAGCATTGGCAGGATTGGGCAGTTGAAATGGGTTTACAAGATGGACCTGTTGAGAATATTTTCCAACTTTATTCCGAGCCGCTTGCAAAATTCCAGCTTTGTGCTGAAGGGCATATGGAACCCGTGCCACCTGAAACGCACAAACAACGCATCAGGGATAATATGGATCCATTACCAACTTGGTATCCAACCTTTGAAGGCGATGCGGTAAGCGATACACTTTACCCATATAACGCGCTGACACAACGTCCTGCTGCTATGTATCACTCATGGGGGTCGCAAAACGCTTGGCTTCGCCAAATTCATGGTTCGAACCCTATGTTTGTTCCTTCGAAGATTTGTGATGAAAAAGGCTTGAAAGATGGAGATTGGGCAGTAGTTTCTTCCAACCATGGCCAAATAAAAGTGCAAGTCAAGCGTATGGAAGCAGTAAACGTTAATACCATGTGGACATGGAATGCGATTGGCAAGCGTTCTGGCGCTTGGAACCTTGATCCGGATTCGCCTGAAGCCAAGAAAGGTTTCTTGTTGAACCACCTTATTCATGAACTTCTTCCACCTAAAGGTGATGGCATGAGGTGGTCTAACTCCGACCCGATTACAGGGCAGGCGGCATGGTTTGACCTCAAGGTGAACATCGAAAAAGCACCTAATCAGGATGGGCCAACTGAACCTCAGTTCCCTAGACAGAAAAGAGCAAAATCTTCTCCAACAAATATTGAATATGGTAAGGAGTGGACGAAATGACCTCGCTACCGACTGAGACTACAGGTAAAAAACTAGGCCTTGTTATCGATCTTGATACTTGTGTGGGTTGTCATGCCTGTGTGGTAAACTGTAAAGAGTGGAATACAGGTGGTTATGGAGCGCCGCTGTCTGATTTAGATGCTTATGGTGCGGAGCCCGTTGGTTCTTGGCTTAATCGTATTCATACCTTCGAAGTAACGCCAGAAGATGCGCCTGCATCTATTGTTCACTTTCCAAAATCATGTCTTCATTGCGATGATGCGCCTTGTGTAACGGTTTGTCCGACTGGTGCAAGTTATAAACGTGCTGAAGATGGCATTGTTCTAGTGGACGAAGATATGTGCATCGGCTGTGGTCTTTGTGCCTGGTCTTGTCCTTATGGTGCGCGCGAGATGGATCCTGTTGAAAATGTCATGAAGAAATGTACGCTTTGCGTGGATCGTATCTATAACGACAACCTTCCTCAAGAAGATCAAATTCCAGCTTGTGTCAGAACATGCCCTGCAGAAGCTCGCCATTTTGGTGATTTGGGCGACCCTGAATCAGATATCTCTAAACTGGTTGCAGAACGCAGCGGTATGGATTTAATGCCTGAAATGGGTACAAAGCCAGTAAATAAATATCTTCCTCCACGTCCAAAAACGCATTCACATGTTGAACCGGAAGCGTCAAAAATCAAGGCATTGGATGCCAAAGGTTTCTTGGGCTGGCTAGACAAAACTTTGGAGGCGCTATAATGCATCCGGCAATTTCAGTAATATTTTTCACAGTAACATCAGGCGCGGGATTTGGTTTCCTCGCTCTGATAGGTCTTGGTGTACCCTTGCCCGAAAGTGGAGTAGGGGCATTTTTTGCTTCACTTATAGCAGGCGGGCTTGCGGTCGCCGGACTTATCTCTTCAACCTTCCATTTAGGCCATCCAGAGCGTGCCTGGCGAGCATTCAGCCAGTGGCGTTCATCATGGCTATCGCGCGAAGGTGTTTGTGCGGTTTTCACATTGGTTCTATTTGCGTTTTATGCTCTTAATTGGGTGTTTTTCGATAATAGAATTGGATGGCTTGGTTTGATTATGGCAATCGGGGCACTTGCAACGGTGTTTACGACAGCAATGATTTATACGCAGATGAAAACAGTTCCCGTTTGGAATAATCTGCTGACGCCAATTTGCTATATGTTGTTTGCTCTGACATGCGGCATTTTACTTGCAGGTAGTTTTGGCTATTGGGAAGCGGCAGTTGTATCTTTGCCATTCTTTGCACTTGTATCAATCATTGCAGCTTGGGGTGCGAAGTGGATGTGGTGGCAATCTGGTGAAACTCTTTCTTCACGCGGGTCAGACACTGGAACAGCAACAGGGCTTGGTTCTATCGGTAAAGTAAAGCTTTTAGAAAAACCACATTCTGGTGAAAACTATCTGACGAAAGAAATGGTACACCAAGTAGGCCGCAAACATGCAAGTAAACTTAGAATGATTGCTTTACTCCTTGGAGCAGGGCTTCCGATTGTCGTTTGTCTTATTATGCTAATTGCTGGTACGAACGGTTTACTTTTTGCTATTGCAGCTCTTGCAATGATTGCTGGTTTGTTTGTTGAGCGCTGGCTGTTCTTTGCTGAGGCAGAACACGCTGTTTCGCTTTATTATTGATCTTGCATAAAGCGCTAAAATAATAGCGCTTTTATAAGAGAGTGTTGGTTAATAAGTTTTATTTTATGTAACAATTTTAAAAACTCTGCTTTCATAATTTTAACTTTTTAATGTTACGTATTCGGTAATACGAGGGTGAAACATTGAAATTATTTAAAAAATTTACTGCAAACCAAAGTGGAAATGTTGCTATGACTATGGGAGTTCTAGCACTGCCTATTATGCTTTTTGCAGGTGCGAGCCTAGACTATGCAACGCTTCACAATGCGAAATCTGCTTTGCAAGAAGCAGCAGATTCTGCAGCTCTGGCGAGTGCGCGTGAGCTTGTTGTGGTGAATTCAAACGACAATACTATCGAAACAGTCGCAAAAAACTACGCCTTGGCCAGTATTCATTTGGGGATTGGTAAAAAAGAAGGCCTACAAACAACCAAAGTGTCCGCCACAATTTTAAATGATAGAAAAGAAGTAAAAGTAGATATTGCCTATAATTGGCGCCCTTTTATTATCCAATATCTGGATTCAACTGCATTGCCTATTAAAGTGTCATCAACAGCGTCACTCGCTGGAGAACAGCAACAAAGTGTCTGTGTTTTGGCATTGGATCAAAATGGTTATAAAGCACTTGATATGGGCAGAATTGCTACTTTAACAGCCAACGACTGTGTTATCTTCTCAAACTCTAAAAATGCTAGTGGAATTTCAATTTTTAGGGGCGCAAAAATGAGTGGTGCCGAGATAATGAGTTCAGGCGGTTTTTTGGGGCCTGAAACGAGCTATAATCCTTTACCAATTACTGACACCCCTGCAGTGGAAGACCCTTTAGAGAATAGAACGCCGCCTGTAGTAGGGACCTGTAAAAAAACAACCTTTACTAGAGTAAAAAAGCGTACAATTTCTCCAGGCACTTATTGCGGAGGTCTTTACTTCGGTAGTAATGAAGAAATAACTTTGTTACCAGGTGATTATATTATTAAAGATGGGTCATTTGATGTTGGAGCAAATGCATCAATTTATGGCGAAGATGTTGGTTTTTATTTTGTTGGTAACAATGCTAAATTTGATTTTGCTCCAAATACGACTATTAATCTTAGTGGCCGTCAATCGGGGCCTTTAGCAGGTATGTTATTTTATCAAGCGCCTTCTACAAACTTTTTGACTTATACAATTAGAAGTAGAAATGCTGAAAAGCTCGAAGGCGCTATATATTTGCCAAATGGTGAATTATATATTGACGGAAAGGGAAGTAGAGTAGGGCAGCAATCCAGTTGGACGGCGTTAATTGCAAAGAAAATATCTATTGGGCAAGGTCCAAATATCGTTATTAATTCGGATTATGCTAGTTCTAGTGTTCCTGTCCCTGAAGGTATAAGTGGACCCAAGAAAGCCAAATTGAAACAATAAGATCTTTGTTTACCATTTATTTTAGCAAATTAGTTATGGTTTCATCAGGATGGTGAAATGAATAACAAACTGGAACAAATACCTAAAAAAGAGTCGCTTAGGCGTCGTTTATCCCTTCCATTGGGCTTGGTTATATTTCTGGCAGTTATTATTTCATCCGGGCTTTTGTCTTGGTCCGGTTTTCAACGTGAACTTTCTTCTAAAGTTGAATTATTTAATGGCACTGCAAAAGTCTTTTCATCTTCAATTTCAGAATCTCTTAGCCAAAGTAATAAGAGGCAAGTTCTATTAAACTTGCGTGCCATCAGAGAGTTTAAATCTTTTAAATTCGTTGCAGTTAAAAATAATGATGGCAGTACATTTGCTGAAATGGGGTTTGGTACATATCTTAAACGTAACGGAGATAGTATTTCACAACACTCTAATATATTGTTTCAAAAAGATTTATGGATTTCAAACGAAGTAATTCAAGCGGGTAAGAAAATTGGTGAGCTACGTCTTCTTGTCGATATATCCAATGTAAAAGATAGGTTTTTATATAACTTAGCTTGGAATTTTGCGATTGCATTAATTTCTGCTTTTATTGCTTCGCGTGTCTCTTGGGTGTTGATTTCAAAGCTTACCAAGCCTGTTTCCGAACTTTCCAATCTAATGAAAGATCTAGGGGAAGTGGGGCAATATAATGCGCGTGCTCCTGAGGATGGCAAAGGCGAAATCAAAGAACTGGCGCAATCCTTCAATCGAATGATTAGCGATATCCAAAAGCGTGACAAAGAACTTTTGGATTATCAGGAAACTCTTGAAACCAAAGTTGAAGACAGGACCAAAGACCTTCTTCTTGCAAAAAACCTGGCAGACAAGGCCAATGCAGCAAAATCTGAATTTTTGGCAACGATGAGCCACGAAATTCGCACGCCCATGAATGGTATGCTTTTAATGTCTGAACTGCTTGCAACAGCAGAATTGTCGCCCAAATACCAGCGTTATGCAGATGTGATTATGAAATCTGGTAAAAGCTTGTTGGCAATTATTAATGATATTCTTGATTTTTCCAAAATTCAGTCTGGCAAATTGGAACTTGAAACTGTTGAAGTAAAAACGCAGGAAGTTGTTGAAGATGTTATGAGTTTGTTTTGGCAAAAAGCTAAAGAAAAACAAATTGATATGGCCTGTTATATCAACACTGATGTGCCTGAAATATTTTCCAGTGATCCGACACGATTAAACCAAATATTGAGTAATTTAGTCAATAATGCTTTGAAATTTACCAGTGAAGGATCTGTTACACTTCATGTAAGTGTGGTGCCAACTGACCAAACAAAAACAATATTGGAATTTAAAGTACAAGACACTGGTATTGGTATTAAACAAGAAAACTTACATAAAGTTTTTGAAAGTTTCAGCCAAGCAGATCAATCAACAACTCGAAAATTTGGTGGTACTGGTTTGGGGTTGCCAATTTGTAAAAAACTTATTGAAGCAATGAATGGAAAAATAAGTGTCACCAGTACTTTAGATGAAGGGTCTAGTTTTATTTTTACCATTCCAATTGATGAAACTCCTCAGATTAAAAGGCTAAAACCTGCTAAAAATAAATCTGTTTTGCTTGTGCTAGAAGATACTATGAGTGCGCAATTTATTGCCAATGCATTTGCAGAATATGACGTAAGAGTAAGAAAAATTACTCCTGAGCAATATGCTATATCAGAAATTCAATTAGATGAATGGCTTGTTGCAGAGACCAATACACTAGAAAAATTGATAAAAGACAAGCCAGAACAATACGCAGTTGCGGTAACGCAATTAGGGGATGCAGGCATTGATAATTTAATTAAAGCAAACCGCGTTCACGATATAATCTCCATGCCACTGTCCAGTATTTCGATTCGTACGTGTGTAGAGCGTTTAATCAATGGTGCCCCACTAGGGCATAAATTATTGGAAGCTAACAATTCGGGTTTAGAGGGGGTATCATCTTACAAGGAGAGCAAGGTTTTGGTTGTCGATGACAGTGCAGTTAATCGTGAAGTTATTGTTCAAGCACTGTCGAGATTTGATATAAATCCTATTGTAGTTGGGAGCGGCAAAGAAGCTATTTTAGAGTTTTCAGAGTCAAGCTTTGATGCCGTCCTGATGGATTGCAGCATGCCAGAGATGGATGGCTTTGAAGCAAGCAGAAGACTTCGTGAAATAGAAGCTATACAAAACAGAAGTAAAACACCTATAATTGCTCTTACTGCTCATATTGCAGAAAATATTGAAGAGCAAATTAAAGAAGCTACGATGGATGATATTGTTACAAAGCCGTTTACAATTCAAACCATAGGTAAATCTTTGTCTGAGTGGTTAGTGCCTTCTGCAGAAATAGTTCAAGAGAAAACACCTTTATCGCAACAGCATATTGAAGAACAGATTAATGTTTCTTTAGATGATGGTGTGTTTGACTATGCAAGCTTGCAGAACTTGCGCGAAATTTCCGGTGACGCCTTTGAGGAAACTTTAATACAACTCCAAAAGCTTTATTTAGCTTCTGCGCCTGAAGGTTTTAAAGCCTTAGTAGATGCTGTGAATAATGAACAGTTTATTGTAGCACAAGAAGCATCACACGCTTTAAAGTCCATGAGCATGAATATTGGTGCTGTAACTTTGGGAAAGACTTGTCAGAAGTTAGAGGATGTTAGCGCTTTAAGAGATATAGATGCTATGAACAATCACCTATTTGAGGTTGCAAAAGCGTTTTATTGTGTCATCGAAGAGATGAACAAAATCAAACAAAACAATTTAGATTTAAGCCCAGAACAGGCTGTTATTTAAAGAATTATTAAGCACAACTCAATTGAACGCTAATAATTTATCATATTGTATTAATAAATATACATTAATTAACAAACACGCCTTATGTTAATCACAGATGCAAGGGTGAAAAATATTATGGCAATGAATACAGTTCTCATAGTTGATGATGATCCTACACAGGTAGCAATTTTAAATGCTTATTTTGCCAGTTTAAAAGCTGAGACAATAAAAGGTATGACAGACCCTGTTATGGCATTGGACTATGCGTTTAAAAATGTTAACAAAATAGACCTTATTGTTTGTGATTTGCAAATGCCAGTTATAGATGGTCTAGCATTTTTTCGTCATTTGGCATCCATTAATTACAATGGAAAACTTGCAATTATATCAGGTGTAAAAAGTGATTTGCTTGACCATGCGAGTCAATTAGCTAAGATGCATAACCTGAACTTTATAGGTAATCTTTCAAAACCAATTACCAAAACTGCGCTGGATAATGTTTTCTTGAATGTGAAGTCTAGTACTGAAAGAACTAGGTTTTCTGAAGATTTTAAAATCACACTTGATGATTATAACTATGCAATAGAAAATAATAAAATTGAACCATTCTTCCAACCCAAAATTGATGTGCGCACGGGTAAAGTAGTCGGTGCTGAAGCGTTGGTGCGTTGGAAGTTTGATGAATGCAAATTTATTTCTCCAGAACATTTAATAGAATTTGTTGAGCAAAATGGCTTAATAGAAAAATTCACGTTTTATCTCTTTGAAAAAAACATTCAGTCAGTCAAAAGGTTTTTGGAAGTTGATGAAAATCAAGTTTTTGCGTCTAACTTACCACCAGCATTAGCAAAAAATATAAACCTTCCTGACAAATTAACACAACTCATAGCTGAAAATAATTTACGTAATAAGAATTTTAGTTTTGAGATTACTGAAGATAATTTCCTAAACCTAGATGTTACAACGCTAGAAGTAATGTCAAGGTTGCGTATTTTGAATTTTAACGTTTCAAT
>CALDZF010000169.1 GCA_937944165.1 uncultured Rhizobiaceae group bacterium
TGGGTCAGAAACCGCCATTAGCACTCAAACTCGCCTCACCCCAGTCGGCTTTTCATATAAATAAGCAATGCGTTCAATCGCTGGTAGGAGTGGTTCTGAGGTTGCGTCCATGCTGTTGCCGTTGGCGTGGAGGAGTAACCCTTCCCCTTGGGCGATGCCTACGTGGCCTCGCCAGAAGATCAGGTCGCCTCTTTGGGCGTTTTCGAAGCTTTCGCCTGCGTCTATTTCTTCACCTATGGTGGCGGCTTGCATGTCTGAGTCTCGAAGCACATTTTGTCCGCACATGAACATGGCGAGCTTAACCAGACCAGAACAATCAAAGCCGAAGGCGGTTGTTCCTGCCCATAGGTATGGGGTTCTGATTAGTGTTTCTGCAACTGCCACATAATCGCTTTCGTGCTCATTGATTGGGCGAATATGTTTAGCAATGACGGCTTCGCCTGTTTCCAGGAGTTTATAATCCGTGCCGCGTCTTGTTTCTTCGCCCACGACCACAAGCCCTGAACCAAGCGAGCGCATGCCTTTGTGGGGGAGTTTCATATCAGCTTGCGGGTATAAAAACGTCCTTGGCACGCTGACCAAATGGGTAACAGGGCTATAGTCATACTCTAACGTTTTTGCTTCTAACCAGCCGACATAGCGATCACGCTGCGCCTGCACCAGCGCCCAGCCGTTGTTTTCTGCATGCACTTCCACGTCTTCACCAAACATCAATTGCGTATCAATTGCGCAGTCCCTTTGCGGCTTTTCACGCAATTCTGTAAAGGCAACCTTGATGCGGGCAGGCTTACCTTTGGTTAAAACCTTATTGCCGTTTCCATCCAGCACATTAAGACGACGATCCAACGGATTAAGAGTTGGGAGTTTTGAAATCATGAAATCGTTTCCGCTTCTGCAGATATTAAATCTGCCAGTTTTTCCAAATAAAGCGCACCTTCTACCGTGCGGCTGATGATGACATTACGCTTGTCGTTTTCGTCTCGTCTTCTCGATACCAACCCCATTTGTCCCATGGTATCAAGCGCTCTGGTAATGACAGGCTTTGTTACGCCCAGATGGTTCGCTAGACCGCGAACAGTATGAGGTGGTGTTTCCAAATAGACAATCAGCAAAATTGCTATTTGTCTCTGCGTTAAATCCTTGTCGCCATCTTTCACCAATGCCACACCAACCTGATGCCAGAGCTTTAAGGCTTGCGTGGTGTTGATATTTAACTTCGTCATGCATGAAGTGTAGCTTCATTTCGTTAACGAAATCAATTCCAGTATTTATTCTTAATCACCTCAAACAGTGTTCTAATCCCTTGCGCTTCACCGCCAACTGGCATCCACGGTTTGGCGGTTGGCGTCCAGCCATAGATATCAAAATGCGCCCATGATTTTGCATTCTCGACAAATCTGGACAAGAAGAGCGCGGCTGTAATAGAGCCTGCAAAGCCACCTGTAGAAATATGGTTCACGTCAGCAACTTTTGACGAGAGCATTTTTTGATAAGGGTCCCAAAGCGGCATGTGCCAAAGCGGGTCGAAGATATCCATTGAGGTTTCAGAAATAGCAGATGCCAGTTCATCATCATCTGTATAAAATGGCGGCAGGTCTGGCCCAAGTGCAACACGTGCTGCACCTGTCAGCGTTGCCATATCAATCATCAGGTCAGGCTTTTCTTCATCCCCCAGCGCAAGTGCATCACCCAAAATCAGCCGCCCTTCTGCATCGGTGTTACCAATCTCAACCGATATACCCTTGCGGCTTGGCAAAATGTCTCCTGGTCTAAATGCATTGCCAGAAATTGCATTTTCTACTGCTGGCACAAGCAAGCGTAATTGCACAGGCAATTTTGCATCCATGATCATTTGAGCCAGTGCGATTGTATTGGCAGCGCCACCCATGTCTTTTTTCATCAAGGCCATGGAATTACCCGGTTTGATGTTCAGCCCACCACTATCAAAAATAACGCCCTTCCCTACAAGCGTTACTTTTGGATGTTTTGCATTACCCCACTTCAAATCAATCAGTCTTGGCGCATCGACACTGGCACGACCAACTGCATGGATCATCGGCAAGTTCTTTTTCAAAAGCGCGTCGCCCTTGATGACAGAAACTTGTGCTTTAAACTTACTCCCAATTGTGCGGATGATCTTTTCAAGTTCTTCTGGCCCCATGTCATTAGCGGGCTTGTTGATGAGATCCCGCGCAAGATAAGTAGCCTCTGCTTCACGGATTAAATCATCCGCATCAACACCTTTGGGTAAAACAAGTTTTGCACCCTGCTCTTTTTTATTATTGTATTCAATGAAGCGATAAGCGCCTAACATCCAACCAAGACTAGCAAGGTGCGGGTCACCTAATTCGTCTTCAAAGTGATAATTGCCGGAAGGCAAATGCGAACCAAGTATGCCTGTGTCTAATGGCTGTTCACTTGCACCAAATATAACCGCATCCAATTTACCTTTTTCGTCGCCGCAAAGCAGTTTTGCTCCCGCGTTTGCTTTAAAACCATTTGCCTTTGCCCAAGCTTTTTGTTCAGCAGTCAAATCTTTCAAATCGCTTACTATATAGATTGGGATAGACTTTGATTTAGCGCTGGCAATGGGCAGTTCTTGCATTGGTTTCTCCAATATTTTGCTTCTTAAAGTTGCGGAAATTAACGAAGCATTAGGGTTAACAGATTACTTATAAAAGAATCAGTTTTTCTTAATATTACCTTTGTGAGTTGAAAGTGACAGTGTGACCATGCAGAAAAAATATAAAACATCAAAGATTGCTATTATAGCCGTTACTTGTGCTTTGGCTCTTTCTGCATGCGCCAAAGACCCTAGATCTACAGGTTCAATTCGTGGAATTAACAAACCTATTGAGCAAATGTCAGTCCAAGAACTAGAATATGCATCTGCTCAATTAGGCAAACAATATGACCGTAACCCTAGAAACAAAACGATAGGACTACAGTATTCCAAAGTTCTTCGCTCTACAGGACGCAATGAGCAAGCTTTGGCTGTTATGCAGCAAGTTGTTATCAAACATCCAGAAGATAACGACGTTCTTTCGGCCTATGGCAAATCACTTGCTGCAACAGGTAATTTTAAAAAGGCATTAAAGGTTATTCAACGCGCACAACGCCCTGACCGTCCCGATTGGAGATTGCACTCTGCACAGGGCGCAATTTTGGATCAATTAGACCAATCAAAAGCTGCTCGTGTTGAATATCGCAAAGCATTAGACCTTGTACCAAACGAACCTTCGGTTCTTTCAAACCTTGGTATGTCGTATGTATTAACTGGCGATTTGCGCGGAGCAGAAACTTATCTTCGCCAAGCAATCAAACACCCACGCGCTGATAGCCGCGTGCGCCAAAACCTGGCTTTGGTTGTTGGTCTTCAAGGTAATTTTGAAGAAGCTGAAAAAATTGCTCGTGGCGAACTTCAACAATCAGAAGCAAATGAAAACATTAAGTTCCTACGCCAAATGTTATCACAACAATCAGCTTGGAATTTGTTGAAAAACACAGATGGCGAAACTGCAACGCAAGCTCAATAGGTTGTGAACCAACAGACGATATTTGTCTGATTGCTTCTCATTACAATTTACGATAGATGTGTGCCGTTCTCAGGGCGGGGTAAAATTCCCCACCGGCGGTAGGTAATTTGTTTTATAAGCCCGCGAGCGCTTCTGATTAAAAGGAAGGTCAGCAGATCAGGTCAAATTCCTGAGCCGACGGTTATAGTCCGGATGATAGAGAACGTACGAAAAGGTCAACCTGCAATAGTTGCGTGGGATATTTTTCGTTCGTGATCGCCTTGGTGATGTGTCTTGTTGCAAAAAGGAGGTCACTCATGACACACACCAGATATGCATTTATCAAAGCCAATTGGCATAGTGAAATTGTTAGTAAAGCACTTGAAGGCTTTTATTCAATTATACCGACAGAACAAGTCGATGTGTACGACGTGCCAGGCGCATTTGAAATGCCATTGGTCGCCAAAGACTTGGCAAATACAAAAAATTATACAGCGATTATAGCATCTGCTTTTGTTGTTGATGGTGGCATCTACAGGCATGAATTTGTGGCTGA
>CALDZF010000170.1 GCA_937944165.1 uncultured Rhizobiaceae group bacterium
TAATGATAAAAATCAGCCGTCATGCCATCGACTGATGTTACGGCTCTTAGTGCGCAGACGAATTCGTAGGTTCTGCCATCGCCCATAACGCCGACGGTTTGCACTGGTAATAATACCGCAAATGCCTGCCAGATTTCATCATAAAGGCCTGCGTTTCTAATTTCATCCAAATAGATAGCATCGGCCTGACGCAGGATTTCGAGTTTATCTCTTGTAATCCCACCTGGGCATCTGATGGCAAGACCAGGGCCAGGGAATGGGTGACGACCAACAAACTTATCGGGCAAACCTAATTCACGACCCAGCACACGCACTTCATCTTTGAAAAGTTCGCGCAAAGGTTCGACCAGTTGCATATTCATACGTTCAGGTAATCCGCCTACATTATGGTGGCTTTTGATGGTGACTGACGGCCCGCCCGTGAAAGACACACTCTCAATCACATCAGGATAAAGCGTCCCTTGTGCAAGGAAGTCTGCACCGCCCAGTTTTATGGCTTCTTCTTCAAATACATCAATGAAAAGCTTACCAATGGTTTTGCGTTTGGTTTCCGGATCAGCCTCGCCTTCAAGTGCATTGATGAACATATCAGACGCATCCACATGAACCAGCGGAATATTATAATGCTCATTAAACATGGAAACGACTTCTCGCGCTTCATTCATGCGCATAAGCCCATGGTCAACCAAAATACACGTAAGTTGATCGCCAACGGCTTCATGAATTAATAAAGCCGCAACAGAAGAATCGACGCCTCCTGACAAACCGCAGATTACTTTCTTATCCCCTACCTGTTGTCGAATAGCTTCGATGGCCTTATCCTTATAGGCAGACATTGACCAGTCACTTTCAATACCTGAAATTTTATGAACGAAGTTTGCTAAAATCTTTGCACCGTCTGGTGTGTGAACCACTTCGGGATGAAACATCGTGCTGTAATAATTGCGTGTTTCATCAACTGCAATGGCACAAGGCGCATTAGGTGATGTCGCGACAACTTCAAACCCATTAGGCAATTGCGTTACGCGGTCACCATGCGACATCCATACGGGGTATTTTTCACCCTCTTCCCAAACACCTTCAAACAATGGGCTTGATTTGTGGATTTCAATATCTGCTGCACCAAACTCTCTATGATGACCACCTTCTACCGTCCCACCCAATTGAGCACATAAGGTTTGCTGGCCATAACAAATGCCCATAATTGGCAAACCGCTATCAAAAACTTCTTGCGGTGCGCGGGGGGAGCCTTCTTCTGGTACGGATGCGGGACCACCAGAAAAGATAACCGCTTTAGGGTTCATATCCTCAAAAGCTTTTGAGGCTGAATTAAACGGGTGAATTTCACAATAGACCCCAGCTTCGCGAACGCGTCTTGCAATAAGCTGTGTGACTTGCGAACCAAAGTCTATAATGAGTAGTGAGTTTGATGGATTTATCATATTAGGCATTTAAATTATCCAGCCAAAACTGGCAATGTTTGTTTTTAAGTTACACACCATTAGAAGATGGAATATCGATTTCTTTTTTGTCATCCCCCGCATTAGACTTAACAAGTTTATTTGCAAGGTTGCGATTAAAGCTTGCCTCTAGTGCGTGGCGAACTTCAACATTTCTCAAAAGATGTTCTCTTAATCTTTGTTGACCAAAAGCCAAATACCTTACTGGCTCAATAACAACAGCAGTTGCGGTTGCGTTTTCTCCAGTCAAATAACTAATCTCACCTACAAAGTCACCTCGACTTACCGTCCCAATTAGTTTTTTATTGCGATATACTTCTGCCTTGCCACTGACAATAAATTTTAACTTGTCTGGTATTTTATCTTCAAAAACCAAAATGGTTTCATCTTGAACCTGTGTCCAAGCACCTAGTTTGACTAACCTTCTTGCGTGCGACCTATCAATATTAGGCAAGCATGTTTTTATAAAATAATCTTCATCTTCACTAAATGTACCACGTCGATTTTCGATTTGCAGAATAATAAGCTGGGCAATGTTTACCAGTGTGAAAACCACTTCCCAAAACATCGAAACCTTGTCATCCAGCGTCCAATAATAATAAGCAGCAACTGCCCCTGCCAATATCGCTAAAGCGCGCAGCCAGTTAATACTACGCATCAACATGGAGGCAATGAGCAAGATATAAGCCAGATGACCTAATATGTTCTCAGGTTTGGTAAAATCGAGCCAAAACTCTGCAAGATACTCGCTCATATAATCAGGCTCGTTATTTGGATTTCTTTTCCATCACACAAAAGAAAAACCCATCCGTATTGGTAGAGGCAGGTGTAAGTGTAATCGTTTTCATATCAGATGACCATGGTGCAGGTTTATCAAACCCAAACAAGTCTTGCCAAACTTCCCCTGCTGAAACAATTTCAAATTCAGGGTTTTCTTCTGTAAATGCATATACTTGGTTTTCGTTTTCTTCTGGCAGAACCGAGCATGTTATATAAATAAGATGCCCACCGTTTTTAACAAAAGGGGCAGCACCAGATAAAACCTCTTCTTGTTGTTCAATTCTCATTTCCAGATTTTTTTCATCAAAGCGCCATTTAGCATCCGGGCGCCTTCGCCAAGTGCCAGAACCTGTACAAGGCGCATCGATCACAACTTTATCCATTTTACCGACCAAAGCCGACAGATCAGATTTAGGAGAATAAACCTGCACGTTTCTGGTTCCTGCGCGTTTTAATCTCTCATGAATTGGCGCTAGGCGCGATTTATCGCTGTCATAGGCATGGATTTGCCCTTTGTTTTCCATCGAAGCGGCAAGGGATAAGGTTTTGCCGCCGCCGCCAGCGCAATAATCCATAATGCTTTCGCCAGCTCTTGCAAAAATCAGGTCACCAACAATTTGACTGCCTTCATCCTGAATTTCAAAGCGCCCTTTTTGAAAAGCCTCTTCGGCTTGCACATTGGGTTGCCTTGCAAAGGGTTTATTGGATTCAATGCGAATGCCATGCCTTGCAATTTTTGTTGGGTTAGCATCTGGTCTACCCAATTGTTTCAAAACCTTATCGCGTGTTGATTTTAATGTGTTCACACGCATATCTAGAGGTGGTCGTTTGCCAAAAGCTTTTGTTTCTTCCAACCATTCTTCATCAAAATTAGCTTCAAAACTTGGGATACACCATTCGGGTATATCTGCTTGAATATGTAATTCAGCTTCGCTTAAATCGCGAGCAGCCATGGCCATAAAGTCTTGTTTTGAAGGAAGCTCAGGCGCAAACTTATCCCCTTCCAGGGTTTCACGCAGTTCCTCCTCACTCATTTTCCAGCCGTTGACCAGAAGCGAAAATACAAGCGCTTTATTGCCTTCACTACCAGCAAGATAAGATAGTGAAAGCTTTTGACGTAAGCAATCATAAACCAAATTGCCAATCGCAGCACGATCGCCAGACCCTGCAAA